>JAFVBK010000048.1 GCA_017480045.1 Clostridia bacterium | reverse complement strand
TGGATCGCGGGGGTCTGGTCGCCAGCGGGCGACGGCCTCGTCGATGAGCGCGATCTTGCGGGCGAGGGCCGCGTCCGTGAGCCCCGCGCCCCGGCTGACGGTCTGTTCGGCGGGCAGCCGCAGCAGCGCGGAGAGCACGGCGCTGGAGGTGGTGGTGTTGCCGATGCCCATCTCGCCGACGCCGATGATGTCGACGCCCGCGTCCTTGGCGCGGCGGGCGGCTTCGAAGCCGGTTTTTATGGATATCAGCGCCTGCTCGCGGGTCATGGCGGGTTCTTTCGCGAAGTTTTTTGTGCCGTGGGCAATCTTGAAGTCCAGCACGCCGGGCTCGGCAAAATCGGCGTCGACGCCCACGTCCAGAACCTCCAGCTCGCAGTTAAAATGCCGCGCCAACACCGCCGCGCCGGTCAAACCGCGGGCGAGATTGATTGTCTGCCGCAGCGTCACGCTCCTGGGGCAGCTGCTCACGCCCTCGTCCACAATGCCGTTATCCGCCGCGAACACCAGCAGCCTGCGCTTATCGACGTCGTTATAAACCTGCCCCGTGATGCCCGCCAGCTTTACCGAGATGTCCTCCAGCGCCCCCAGGCTGTGGGGCGGCTTGGCGAGACTGTTTTGCCGGGCCCGCGCGGCGTCCATGGCCGACTGGTCGGGCCAGGGGATGGCGTTCAGAGCCTCTTGAAGAAACTGTTCCATAGCAATGCCGCTCTTTCCTTTACGATCTCAAACGCGCCGGGGATGCCGGTATCCACGAACCAGGCGGCGAGCTGCGCCCCGGTGGGCAGATAGCAGTATACCTGGGCGTAGCGCCGCGCGCCGGTGAAGCGTTCCAGATAGTACCCCTCCAGCGCGCTGATCTTTACCTCGCCGGTGGAGGAGGCGTGCACAAATTGGTTGCCGCCGATATAAAAGCCCATGTGGTCGCTGGGGTCGTGATCCTGCACGGTGTCGAAGCACACCACGTCGCCCACCAGCAGGTCGCGGGGATTTTTGATCAGCGGATAGCGCGCGTCCGTGCCGATGACCGCGGCGGCGTGGTAGGGAAATTCGAAGCCTTCCGGCTCCAGACAGTACATCACCAGCCCGCTGCAATCGAACCGGTCCGGCCCCGCCGCGCCCAGCGCGTAGGGCTTGCCCAGATGCTCCATCGCCCGCAGCGCCACCACCTCGCCCTGGGTGAAGCCGGAGCAGGCGAGGCAGATCACAGCCAAGCACAACCACAGCGCCACGGTTTGAATCAGCAAAAACCGGGCGGCGCGATGGGGGCGGAATCGAAGGCGACGAGACATGCGCATTTTTAGCCTTCCCCTTGAGGAAAAGATATTGGCGCGCTGGCGTCGGCGGACGGGGCGTCCAGCATCCGCGCGATCAAAAAGCGGATGGGCTTGCCCTGCCCCGCGTACAGCTGTTCATGCTCGCTGACATAGTTCGGCGCGAAGCCTGAGGCGTGCAAATCGTCCGTCAGGTATGCGATCTCAAACCCGCTTTCCCCCAGATAGCGCTTCGTGGCGGTGAACAGCGCGTCGTTGTCGGTTTTGAACCAGATCTCGCCGCCGGGCTTCAGGAAGGCCCGGTACTGCGCCAGCTGGCGCGGATGGGTCAGGCGGCGCTTGTGATGCTTGGCCCGCTCATCCCAGGGATTCGGAAAGCTGATATAGATGCGCTCGATGCCGTCTTCGGCGCTGAAGGTGTCGTGAATGCGCAGGGCGTCCACCGCGGAAAACACGATGTTCTGCGGCGTTTCATCGCCATAGGCGGCCTGGGTGTTGCGCACGGAGACCGCTAGCACATGCCGCACCTCGTCGATGGCGATATAGTTGACGCCGGGATTGTCGCAGGCCATTTGCGCGGTGGAGACGCCCTTGCCGCAGCCAATTTCAAGCATTACGGGCTGCCGTGCCTCAAAGAGCTCGCGCCATTGCCCCCGATGGGCGGACGGCTGCTCGATGAAATAGGGGCAGGCCGCCAGCTCAGGCTCGGTCCAGGCCTTTCTTCGCATTCGCATGGCTACTGCGCCTCCGTACCGGAGCTGGATTCGGCCTTTTCGGCCTCCTCCCGGCGCTTATTAACGGTGTGCAGCCAGTACAACAGGCCGATGCCGCCCAGCGTGGAGACCACCCACAGTATCAGCGCCAGCCGCACCTGAGAGGCTAGCATTGCCACCAGCCCGGCCGCGTATAGCGCCACCAGAATCAGCGCCGCCGCCGCGCGGAGTCTGCGGATCACCGTCGCCCGCTTGTCCATTGTGCATCACTCCTGAAAATGTATAGCATTAAGATATTCGCTCAAGAGGCGCCTTTGTCCTGCCGAAAGGGGGGCGGACGGAGAAATTTTGTGCGACCGAGCACGCCGCGACGCGCTGGGCAGCGCATTATTTGCTTGCCATATTTCGGCGTTCGCGCTATACTGTCACTGTAAAGGAGGCCTTCACATGTACCCGATCAAATCATTTTTGGAGCGCTTCGGCGGGATACTCGCCGAGCTGGACGCGTTGACGGAGGACTGCGCCCCGGAGGCGGCGGAGGACTTGGACGATCTGAACGCGGAGCTGGAGGACGCGCTGCTGCTGCTCGGCGAGCTGAAGAAGGAGGATGGCGAGGAGCTCGCCGGCGCGCTGGAGGATATTCAGGCGCTGGCGGAGGATTATCGCGCCCTGGCGGATCAAATTCCGGCGCTCGCGGGGCTGGCCGGCCAGTTGGACATGGCCGCGGACATGGCGCTGGGCAACCTGGCGGATCGCTGAACGCGCGGAAAACGGCGCCGGGACGGCTTGCCTTTTGGCGGCGCATGGGCTATAATTGGAGTATCACTTTGACAAAGGACGATGATTTGATGAAGCGTTTTCGCCCTCATTGCGCGGGCTTTATCGTGCTGTACGCGCTGACCTTTCTGAGCTTTGCCGACGTGGTGTATACGCTATATCGCCAGGCGAAGGGCATCACCGACGACTACATGGCGAATTTTTCCATCTTTTCCTATTTCGTGTTCGCGCTGGCGATGGGCTATGTGTGGATGTACGCCCGCAGCCAGGTGCTGATTGACGACGAGCGCGTGCGCATCGCCTTCCCGGCGAACATCCGACCCAAGCAGGGCGAGAAGCGGACCATATTCGTGTTCCGCCAGGGCGATACCGACATCAAATTCATCGACAAGACCATTCGCCTGGACGCCATCACCCGCTATGGCTATGTGGAGGATCTGGGCTATGAGCGCATAGACGCCAGCCAGGTTGGCGAGAAGAACAAGCTGTTCCCGGTGCACGAGGTCGCGTTTATCACCAATGAAAACAAGCGCTACCACATGAACGCCGGCATCTACAGCCCGAAGCAGCTGAAGGCGATCTTCGAGCTGATTCAGCAGCGCAGCGGCGTCGCGCCGGAGGGCAAGCTGAGGGAGATGCTCAAATAATACTGGATTGTGTTTTTATAAAGCCGTACCGATTGGCGACTTGAAATCGAGATCAATAATTCAAACCGCACAAAGCGCCCCGGAGCCTTGAATCAATGGGCTCCGGGGCGCGTCGTATATAGCGCGGCAGCGAACGCCAGCCGGCGCTGCCGGCTTCCGGGGCGCGTCGCATGTGGCGCGGCAGCGAACGCCGGCTCGATGATCAGCCGACGACGATGTTCACCAGCCTTCCGGGCACGAAGATGAGCTTGCGTACGGTCTTGTCGCCGATCAGCTTCTTCACCTCGTCCAGGGCCAGGAAATAGTCGTTCGCGGCCTCGCGGCTCAGGTCGGCGGGCACGTTCATGCGTCCGCGCAGCTTGCCGTTCACCTGCAGGGCCACCTCCACAGTGTCCTTCACCAGCGCGGCCTTATCGTACTTCGGCCACTCGGCGTACATCAGCTCGCGATCGGAGAGCCCGCACAGCTGATTGATCTCCTCGGTGATGTGGGGCGCGACGGGATTCAGCAGCTTCACCAGCGCCAGCATTTCGCCCTTGGTGACGCTGCCCTTGGCGTAGAAGGCGTTCACCAGCGTCATCATGGCGGCGATGGCGGTGTTGTACTTCATCTTCTCGTAGTCCTCGCCCACCTTCTTGATGCAGCTGTTCACGTCGTAGGCCATATCCTTGGAGATGCCCGTCTCCTCGGTCATGAACTCCATCATGCGCCACACGCGATCCAGGAAGCGCTTGCAGCCCTTCACGGAATCGTCGTTCCAGGGCGCGGCGGCGGTGTAGTCGCCCATGAACAGCACGTACAGGCGCAGCGTGTCCGCGCCGTACTGCTTGACAATGTCCAGCGGATCGACCACGTTGCCCTTGGACATGCTCATCTTATCGCCGTCGGAGCCGAGGATAAGGCCCTGATAGGAGCGCTTGGCGTACGGCTCCTGCG
>JAFVBK010000004.1 GCA_017480045.1 Clostridia bacterium | reverse complement strand
CGTCGCGCGCCGCGCGGAGCGGCTGGCCGCGCTGGCGGAGAGCCTCGCGGACGCGCCGGGCAAGATCATCCCCTTCACGGGCGATGTCTCCAAGCGCGAGGACTGCGAGGGCATGATCGACAAGGCCGTGGAGGCCTTCGGCAAGCTGGATGTGCTGGTGAACAACGCCGGCGTCATGGACAATATGGCCACCGTGGCGAACTTCACCGATGAGAAGTACGACTACGTGATGGGCATCAACGTGTACGGCCCCCTGGCGGCGACCCGCAAGGCCGTGCAGGTGTTCCTGGCCCAGGGCAACGGCGGCAACATCATCACGGTGACCTCCATCGGCGCGCAGCACCAGGCCGCGGGCGTGGTCTACGGCGCCTCCAAGGCGGCGGTCAACGCCATGGTGCGGCACACGGCCTTCGTGTACAGGAGTGAGAAGATCCGCAGCAACGCCATCGCCCCCGGCGGCATCAACACCGAGATCGGTACCGCGATGGGCATGCCGGACATGGACGGCTACGGCCGCATTCAGGGCGTGCAGGCCCTGATGCCCGGCATGGGCGAGGGCAGCGACATCGCCAACGCCGCGCTGTTCCTGGCCAGCGATGATTCCGCGTTCGTCAGCGGCCAGATCATCGCCGTGGACGGCGGCTGGACGAGCTTCTGATTCATATAGGCTTGCAAAAGAAGCGATTCTTGGCAATCGCTTCTTTTGCGCTGATTTTAACTGGAATATAGCCGTAAACCGGGTTAAATTGACGCGGATTTCCATTATAATGGAGTCGAGGTGGGAATCGCATGAACATACTGCACATGAAATACGCGGTGGAGGTCGCGCGTCTCGGCTCGATCAACCGAGCGGCGGAGGCGCTCTACATCGCGCAGCCGAACCTCAGCCGCTATATTCGCGAGCTGGAGAGCGAGCTGGGCATCATGATCTTCAGGCGCACGCCCCGCGGCATGGTTCCCACGCCGGAGGGCGAGACGTTTATTGGCTATGCCCGGCAGGTGCTCAATCAGATCGACGACATCGAGCGGATCTATAAGGGGGAGGCCGTTCGCAAGCGGCGCTTCTCGATCTCCGTTCCCCGCGCGAGCTATATCGCGGACGCCTTTGTGCAGTTTACCCGCCGCATTGACGTCGAGCCGACGGAAATCTACTATATGGAGACCAATACCCAAAGGCCATCAGAAACCTGCTGGAGGCCGACTACCACCTGGGCATCGCGCGCTACGCGATCGAGGACGACGAATATTTCAAGCGCATGCTCGCGGAAAAGGGCCTGGTGGGGGAGCTGGTGACCGATTTTACCTATGTGCTGATCATGAGCATGAAAAACCCCGTGGCGCAGAAGGAGGCCATCTTCTATTCCGACCTCGGCAATCTGATCGAGATCAGCCACGGCGATCCCTTCGTGCCTGCGATGGCCGCGAGCAGCCCCCACAAGAAGGCGCATGCCGAGGGGCCGGAGCGATCGATACTGCTGTTTGAGCGGGGCGGCCAGTTTGATCTGCTCTGCGAGAACCACGAAACCTATATGTGGGTATCGCCGATTCCGGAAAAGCTGCTCAAGCGCTACAATTTGGCGCAGCGCGTCTGCGAGGACAACAGGCGAACATACAGGGACGTACTGATTCGCCGGAAGGATTACGAGCTTGACGCGCTGGATATGCAGTTCATCGAGGCGCTGCGCGCCTCGAAGGCAAGGCTGCTCGGTTAATATTCCGGTTGCCCCGGCGGGTGGTATTGACACGTTATATATCCTGTGATATAATCCTTATATAGATTTGATAATTCCGCAAACGGTGAAAATAATTATAATAATCGTGTAGGTAATCGGCGGCGATTCAGAAATCGTCGCCATACTTCAGAAACTTATCGCTCTGCTGGGTATCGAATCCAACGGTAGCGAAAGAACGATTATTATTAGGAGGTAATCTGTATGGCACGTTTCACTCTGCCCCGCGACATTTACTTCGGCAAGGGGGCGCTTGAAAACCTGAAGGGACTGAAGGGTAAGAAGGCCATCATCTGCGTCGGCGGCGGCTCCATGAAGCGCTTTGGCTTCCTGGATCGCGCTCAGAAGTATCTGGAAGAGGCCGGCATGGAGGTTCAGCTGTTCGAAGGCATCGAATCCGATCCCTCCGTTGAGACCGTCATGAAGGGCGCTCAGGCCATGCTCGACTTCGGCCCCGACTGGATCGTTGCCATCGGCGGCGGCAGCCCCATCGACGCTGCCAAGGCCATGTGGATCAAGTATGAGTATCCGGAGTGCACCTTCGAGGATATGTGCAAGGTGTTTGGCATTCCGGAGTTGCGCCGCAAGGCCCACTTCTGCGCGGTGTCCTCCACCAGCGGCACGGCCACTGAGGTGACCGCGTTCTCCATCATCACCGACTATCAGAAGGGCATCAAGTATCCGATCGCCGATTTCGAAATCACCCCCGACGTGGCGATCGTCGATCCTGAGCTGGCCGAGACCATGCCCAAGAAGCTGGTGGCCCACACCGGCATGGACGCCATGACCCATGCCATCGAGGCCTATGTGTCCACCGCCAACAGCGACTACACCGATCCGCTGGCCATCCACGCCATCGAGATGATCATGAAGGACCTCGTTCCCTCCTACAACGGCGACATGGCGGCACGCGACAGAATGCACGACGCACAGTGCCTCGCGGGCATGGCGTTCTCCAACGCGCTGCTGGGCATCGTGCACTCCATGGCCCACAAGACCGG
>JAFVBK010000047.1 GCA_017480045.1 Clostridia bacterium | reverse complement strand
CCATGTCCTGCATGTCCTTGTAGTGCTTCTCCAGGTTGTCCGCGATGGTCTTGAACTGCTCATAGACCTCGGGCATATCGTCCTTCAGCTGATCGATCTTGTTGGGGGTGCGGATGCCGGCCACGACGTCCTCGCCCTGGGCGTTGATCAGATATTCGCCGAACAGCGCCTTTTCGCCGGTGGCGGGGTTGCGGGTGAAGGCGACGCCGGTACCGGAGCGATCATTCAGGTTGCCGAACACCATGGGCTGCACGTTGACGGCGGTGCCCCAGGAATAGGGGATGTCGTTCATGCGGCGATACACGTTGGCGCGGGGGTTGTCCCAGCTGCGGAACACGGCCTTCACGGCCTCCATCATCTGCTGATAGGGATCGGTGGGGAAGTCCTCGCCCTTCTGCTCCTTATAGTAGGCCTTGAAGCGGGCGACGAGCTCCTTCATGTCGTCGACATCCAAGTCGATGTCGTTGGTGACGCCCTTCTTCTCCTTGATCTCGTCGATGATGACTTCGAAGGTCTTCTTCGGGATCTCCATCACCACGTCGGAGAACATCTGGATGAAGCGGCGATAGGAATCATATACCAAGCGCTCAAACTTGGGGTCGGGGTTGCCGGCGATCAGGCCAGCAGCCACTTCGTCGTTCAGGCCCAGATTCAGGATGGTATCCATCATGCCGGGCATGGAAGCGCGCGCGCCGGAGCGCACGGAAACCAGCAGCGGGTTCTTGGCGTCGCCAAACTTCTTCTCGTTGATCTTCTCGATCTGCACCAGCGCCTCGTCGATCTGCTTCTGAATGTCGGCGCCGATGGCTCGGCCATCCTCGTAGTAACGGGGGCAGGCCTCGGTGGTGATGGTGAAGCCCTGGGGAACGGGCATGCCCAGCGAGGTCATCTCAGCCAGGTTGGCGCCCTTGCCGCCCAGCAGGTTCCGCATCGTAGCATTACCTTCGCTGAAAAGGTATACATACTTCTGCATGGTCTTTCATCCTCCCGAAAATATTAATCCCATCAAGTGGTCTACCTAAAAGCACTTCATTATACACCGAAGCGCCTTTATTCGCAAGCAAATTTCAGTTAATATTCAACATTTTATGCAATTTGCGGAAAAATACCGCTAAGATTATGTGGGAATACGGAGGGAAAACGGCATGTCCCGCGGTTTTTCCCCGGCACCGTTGACGAAATCGGAAAAATGGGGCATAATGGATAGTGGGTAGTTAGGGATTAGGGATTGAAAAGGGAACCGCATCTGTCTTTCAGTGCTTCGACTCTTTCCACTCCCCCATCTTCCATTGCCAATGAATACAAACCGGGAGCGTCATATGTCACACGTCATCGTATCGGTCGACCGCGGCAGTCCCGCGGCCCGCGCGGGCATCCGCGCCGGCGACAGGCTCACGCGCATCAGCGGCGTGACCGTCGTCGACTTTATCGACTATCAGGCGCTCTCGGTCCAGCGCCGTCTGACCGTGCAGGTGCTGCGCGACGGCCAGACCCTGGACTTCCCCATCCGCAAGGATGAATACGCACCGCTTGGGCTCAACTTCGAAACGCCCATGATGTCCGGCACCCGGCTGTGCTGCAACAAATGCCTGTTCTGCTTCGTGGATCAGCTGCCGGGCAACGCCCGCGACACCATGCGCGTAAAGGACGACGACTGGCGCATGAGCCTGATGATGGGCAACTACGTGACGCTGACCAACGTCTCCGACGCCGAGCTCGCCCGCATCATCGAGCGCCGCTGCTCGCCCCTGTACATATCCGTGCACTGCACCGACCCGGACCTGCGCACCCATGTGCTGGGCACGCCCAGGGCGCGGCGGCTGATGGATCAGCTAAAAAAGCTCTCCGACGGCGGCATCGAGTTTCACTGCCAGTGCGTGCTGTGCCCCGGCATCAACGACGGCCCCGCGCTGGACAGGACCATCCGCGAGCTCTCCGCCCTGCCGGGCGCGCGCTCGCTGGCGCTGGTGCCGGTGGGGCTCACCGGTCACCGTGAGGGCCTTACCGAGCTGCGCACCTACCGGCCTCAGGAGGCCCGCGCGGTGGTGGCGCTGGCGGAGTCCTGGCGGGCGAAATTGCTGGAGGCGCGCGGCACCCGCTTCGTGTTCCCCTCGGATGAGTTTTACCTCCAGGCCAACTGGCCCATTCCGCCGGACGAAGCCTATGAGGGCTACGAGCAGATCGACGACGGCGTCGGCCTGCTGCGGCTGCTGGACACCGAATATCAGGAGGCCTGGCGCCAGCTGCCGGAGAATATGCGCAAGGCCGCGCCGGGCGGCAAAGCGCTGGCCATCGCCTGCGGCAAATCCGCCGGGGATTTTATTCGACAGATGTTGCAGGATTATCCAGTGACCGGCGCGAATATCTCTGTATACGCCTTGGAAAACACCTACTTTGGCCCCACCGTCACCGTTTCCGGCCTGATCACCGGCGGCGACCTCACCCGTCAAATGGCGGGCGTGGACTGTGAAGCCATCATGGTCACCACCTGCATGCTGCGGGACGATGACCTGTTCCTGGACGACATGACCCTGGAGGAGGCCGTTGGCCGCCTCGGCAAGCCCATCCGCCCGGTGGGACGGAGAGGAGAAGATCT
>JAFVBK010000046.1 GCA_017480045.1 Clostridia bacterium | reverse complement strand
CTTGCGCGCGGTCCTCGGCGCGCCGCCCTGGGTGGTCCGGCGCGCCTGAGCGCCCTGCGCGTACCGCGGGCCCGTCGAAGCGGACTGACCCTGTCGCGCCTGAGTCGATCTATCCTGCATCCTCACACCGCTTTCGTGTCGGATTGTAACTGTACATAGGCATACACTTTATTTTAGCATTCAATATGTATATTTGCATTGCAATCCTGTTAACGTTAGCGGGCATTGCGTTGAAAGATGCTTTATCGCGGGAACGACGCGACGCGATATCGCAGCTCCAATCGCCTACAGCATGATGCAGATCATGCCGCCGCTGCCCTCGTTGATGATCTTCTCCAGCGCCTCCCGCAGCTTGCCCTGGGCGTCCTCCGGCAGGTTCTTGAGCTTGCCGTTCATGCCCTCCCGCACCAAATCGCCCAGCGTCTTGCCGAAAATCTCCGTCTCCCAAACGGCCTCGTCGCCGTTCTCCAGCTGCGCCTTGAGCGACGCCGCCAGCGCCTCGGACTGGCTCTGGGACCCGGCGAAGGGAGTGACCTCCGTCTGTATATCCGCCCGGACCAGCTGCAGCGACGGCGCGCTGGCCTTCAGGCGCACGCTGTAGTTGGGCCCCTGCTTCACCAGCTCCGGCGACTCAAGCGCCAGCTCGTCCATCGTAGGCGGCACCATGCCGTAGCCCGTCTCCCGCGCCGCCGCCAGCGCCTCGGCCACCTTGTCGTATTCCTTCTTTGCCGCCACCAGCTGGCGCATCAAATCGAACAGATGGGCCTCCCCATCGATGGTCTCGCCACTGGCCTCGCCCAGCACCTGATAGAACAGGCCGTCCTTCAGGTTCAGCCGGTATTCCAGCGTGCCGTCGTTCAGGTTGATCCGAATGGGCAGCGCGTCCTCGGCGTATTCGTTCGCGTCCAGCGCCTGCCGCAGGGCCTCGTGGTCCCGCACGTGCCGCATGTTTGCCGCCGCCTGATTGACGCTCTCCATCACTGACTGGCCCAGCCAGTGATCCTCACTGAGCGCCGTGAGCCAGGCGGGCGTCTGAATGCGGGCCTCGCGGATGGGGAACTCAAACAGCAGGCTGGTCAGCAATCCGTTCAAATCCTCCAGGCTCATGCTCTGGGCATTGACGGCCTGCACCGGCACGCCGTACTGCTCCGTCAAGCTGTCCCGCAGGCGCAGCGTCTCCGGCGACGAGGGGTTCTTCACGTTCAGCACCACGATGAAGGGCTTGCCCAGGGCCCGCAGCTCCCCCACCACCCGCGCCTCGGCGGCCTCATAGGCGCTTCGCGGCATATCCACCACGCTGCCGTCGGTGGTCACCACCGCGCCGATGGTGGCGTGCTCCTGGATCACCTTCCGCGTGCCCAGCTCGGCGGCCTCCTCGAAGGGGATGTCGTGGTCGTACCAGGGCGTGCGCACCATCCGCGCGCCCTCGCCCTCGTTGAGCCCCAGCACGCCGGGGATCAGATAGCCCACGCAATCCACCAGCCGCACCCGCGCGCTGGCCCCGTCCTTCAGCCGCAGCTGCGCGGCCTCATCCGGCACGAAGCGGGGCTGCGTGGTCATGATCGTGCGGCCCGCGCCGCTCTGGGGCAGCTCGTCCACCGCCCGCTCCCGCGCCGCGGCGTCCTGGAGATTCGGCAGCACAAGCAGTTCCATGAACCGCTTGATAAAGGTCGATTTGCCGGTGCGCACCGGACCGACGACGCCCAGGTATATGTCGCCGTCGCACCGGCCCGCAATATCCCGGTACAATGTATTCTGATCCATGAAACGCGCCTCCTGATTGCATTTTCACCCCCAGCTTATGAGTGCCGCGCCGGGGATATGCGGGGCGCGGACTTGCGTTTTTTCTCCCGTTGCCTTATAATGAAGCCAACAAAATTCCGGAGGTTCCCGTGAAGCAGAATCGGCACAGCAAATCGAACCGGCGCAAAGGCGCAGCGCGGCGCGGACAGTCCCGCAAGCGCTACGCCCTGACGGCGTTTATCGCGGCTCTCGCCCTGATCATGCTGTCGCTCGCGCTTTACGTGGGCTGGTGGTACGTGAACCGCGGGCGCGTTCGCGCGGACAGCGCGCGCTACGCGGAGCTCTACGGCGGCAGGGAGAACGCGCCGATCCTCGAAGTCACCGCCATGCCGACGCTGGACTTGACCCAGGCGCCCGCGTCGACCCCCGAACCCACGCCGTCGGCGCGGGTCACCGCCAGGCCGACGCCGGAAGCCGTTTCGACGCCGGTGGTCACGGCAACGCCGACCGCGAAAATCACAGCTGAGCCAGCGGCGTCGGCTACGCCTGCGCCGCCGCCCGCCGTCACCGCGACGCCCACCCCGGAAGCGGCCCCGACGCCTTCCCCCACGGCCTACGTCGCTTTCGGCGCGGATATGCCCGTGGTGGCGGATGAGCCCATTCCCACCCCCGGCGCGGACACCCAGGTCTACGCGCTGCCCACCGCCCCGCCCATACAGCCGGGCTTCAATAGCCTGTTGGCCCTGAATCCGGAGACCGTGGGCTTCCTGGAGCTCGACGGCATGCTGGCCCTGCCCGTGGCGCAGCGTGAAAATGACAACGGCTACTACCTCACCCACAGCTTTGAGGGCGATGAATCCCGCGAGGGCGCGCTGTTTCTGGACGGTCTGAACCGGCTGGTACCGGAGGACGACTGCCTGATCGTCTACGGCCACAACATGAAAAACGACACCATGTTTGGAAGGCTCGACGCCTACGAGGATCTGGAATATCTGCGCCAGCACGCCGTCGTCCACTTCGACACCCTCTATGAAAACCGCAGCTACGTGGCCTTTGCGGCCTTTACCGCCAGCATGGAAGCCGGCAACAGCCGCTATTTCGACGTGCGCCAGTTCATCTTCGACGACGTGGAGTTTGACAAATTCGTGCTCAAGCTCCAAAGCCGCTCCCTCTTCAGGGTTCCGGTGGACCTGCGGTACGGCGACCATCTGCTGCTGCTCGTCACCTGCGACTACACCAGCCGCGAGGGGCGCTTCATACTCGCCCTCAGGCAGCTTCGCGCGGACGAAACCGAGGCCGGAGCGTCGACGCAGGCGATGCAGGCGACGGCGAAATAATGGAAAATGTGGCGTTGAGGCGCTTCTCTTGACGCATTATCATCGTGTGCCAGGGCCCTTTCCCCGGCGCGCAGCGAAAACAGCTTCATTTCGCGCTTGCGCGATTTGCGAGGCGAATGTATAATAAATGGCGATATGACTGTAATTTAAAGGAGGCAACGATCATGTCCAACGCAGCGAAGGTAAGCGCATTTCTGGATCAGGCGAAGACCTTTTACTTTCTCACCACCGACGGCGACCAGCCCAAGGGCCGTCCCTTCGGCTTCCACATGCTGGTGGACGACAGGCTGTACTTCGGCTGCGGTACGTTCAAGAACGTGTTCAAGCAGCTGACGGCCAACCCCAGGGTGGAGGTGCTGGCAGTGAACGGCGGTGATTTCCTGCGCTACGACGGTGCGGCGAAGATCGTCAAGGACGACGCGCTGATCGCCAAGGTGCGGGAAATCATGCCCCAGATCATGGCGCTGTACGACAAGAACGGCTGGGAGATGGGCCTGTTCTATCTGGAAAATGGTCACGCGGAAATCCGCGGCATGATGGACCTGAAGGAAGAATTCGACGTGTGACGCCCGCCTTCGGCGGTCCGTTCGCTCATCAGTACCAATCTCAATTATATATTTACTTTTGAATTGAACTTCGTATAAAGCCAGTGTGCCGCGGATGCGCTCCGCGACACACTGGCTTTAACTCCACACTCCACATTCAAAAAAGCCCCTTGAGCAGCTCCGCCACCGGCAGATAGACGCAGGGAATAAGTATGGCGGGCAGCATATTGCCCACGCGAATGCGGGATTTCAGGCACTCCATGGAATTGATGCCGATGGCGACGATCAGCAACGAGCCCACGGCGGACATCTCGGTGATCAGCGCGTCGGTGAGCAGCGGCGACAGCACCCCCGCCAGCAGCGCGATGGCCCCCTGGTAGATCAGCACCGGCACGGCGGAAAAGATCACGCCAGGGCCGTAGGTGGAGGCCAGTATGATCGAAAACACGCCGTCCAGCGCGGATTTCGCCAGCAGCGTATCCGGCTTGTTTTGAAGCCCCGCTTCCAACGCGCCAACCACCGCCATCGCGCCCACGCAGAACAGCAGCGACGCGCTGACAAAGCCCGCTGAGAAGCCGGTATCGCCCTTGGCGAGCTTGCTCTGCGCCCAATCGCCCAGGCGCGTGATGCCGTCCTCGATGCGCAGCCACTCGCCGATGACCGAGCCGACGATCACCGACACGATCATCACCAGCGTGTCGTCGGTCTTGAGCGCGCCGCTGACGCCGATGATCATCACGCACAGCGCCAGACCGTAGTTGATGGTGTCGCGGAGTTTCTCCTTGATGCCGCCCCGCAGCAGGCAGCCCAGCAGCCCGCCCGCAATGATCGCGACGGCATTTGCCCATACGCCAAGCATCGTATGCCTTCTTTCGTTGGTTGATATGAATATGATTTGCTTTGCAAATCAGAGTTTAGAGAACAGGCCATGTTCTGAAAGCGCGGTGCCTCTATTCCTGTCGGCTGTTCCCTACGCGCGCGGCGCCACGCAAATCATTTCCTCGTGGTCTCCATCGCCCCGGTTCTCGCGGCATGAAACAAAAACTGCTGCATCAGCCCCGCGTGATCGCCCAGCCGGACGCGGGCCTCGCGGGCCAGCGCGGCGCGGGATTTGCAGGTCACGCCGAACCAATCCCGCATCAGCCGGTCCACCCACACGTCCACCGGGAAAGCGGAGGCGTGGCCGCAGCCAAACAGCAGCACGCAGTCGGCCACCTTGTCTCCCACGCCGGGCAGGCTCGTCAGCAGACGGTGCGCCTCGCCATAGTGCAAGCGACAGAGGCCGTCCAACGGAAAGCCATCCAAGATCAACCGCGCGGTCTCGATCAGATAGGGCGCGCGATAGCCCACCTTCAGCGCCCGCAGCTCGTCTTCGCTCGCGTTCGCGAGCCTCTCCGGCGTTGGAAAGCCATAGAGCGTCGCCGCGCCGCAATCCCAGCGCCGGCCAAAATAGCGGCACAGCGCGTCCGTCAAAGCCCGAATGCGGGAGACGTTGTTGTTGGCGGAAAGTATGAAGCAGATCAGCGCCTCCCAGGGCGGCTGGTTCAACACCCGCAGGCCCGGAAACAGCTCGATGGCCCGGCGGGCCGCGGGAATGTGGGCGTATTCGGCGGCGATGGCGGCATAGTCCCGGTCGAGGTCGAGATAGCGCCGCAGGGCCACCGGGTCAAAATTTCCCTCGGCCTCGATGCCCGCGCCCGCGCTCCAGAGCCACACCGGTCCGCTTGCAAAGGCCGCGCCGAAGCGCCCGCCCGCCTCCGTCCAGCGAAAGCACTGGGCGCTGTCGATCAGCGTCAGCCGCAGATCCAGCGGCTCGGTTCCAATCAGCATTGGTGATTTCTTCCTTTAAACCGCTAAAGTAACATTCCGTGAAAAAACGCGCCAAAGCAACTTTGGCGCGCTTCCATTCATCCAAACCCGAATTATTCCGCCGCAGCTTCCGTCTTGGGATAGATGCTGACCTGCTTGCGGGTCTTGCCCAGACGCTCAAACTTTACGACGCCATCCAGCTTTGCGTACAGGGTATCGTCATCGCCGATGCCCACGTTCTTGCCGGGATGGAATTTCGTTCCGCGCTGACGAACGAGAATGTTGCCCGCGAGCACGAACTGACCATCCGCGCGCTTCACGCCGAGGCGCTGCGCATGGCTGTCGCGGCCGTTACGGGAGGAACCCATTCCCTTCTTGTGAGCGAAGAGCTGAAGATTCATCATGAACATGTGCTTTACCTCCGTTCTTCGAAGAATATGCGAACGTTTCGAGGATAACTCCTCTCGATCGCCTGAAGCCCCTCAAGCAGGGTCTCAAGCAGGAGCTGTGCCTGCTGAACCTGCGCCTCGGACGCTTCCGGCGTCAACCTTGCCTCCAAAATGGCGGCTGCATCGTCAATATCGAACATGACGGGCGCCTTCAGGACGTTTTTCAGCCCGTTCAGCGTGCTCTGGGTCAGCGCGGAAACCGCGGCGCAAACAATGTCCGCGCCCGCCTCGGCGTAGCCCGTGTGCCCCTCCGCCCGATAGCCCATCAGGGCGCCGTCCGGCCTTCTAAAGAAGGCGACGGTATTGCCAGCGGGTTTCATCAGGCGTTGATGGCCGTGATTTCAACCTTGGTGTAGGGCTGACGATGGCCCTGCTTCTTGCGCTCGTTCTTCTTTGCCTTGTACTTATAGACGACGATCTTCTTGCCCTTCACCTGGGCCAGGACCTTGCCTTCGACCTTCGCGCCCTCAACCACGGGCGTGCCAACCTTGGCCTGATCCGCTTCGCCGACGAGCAAAACCTCGTCAAAAGTAACCGCTTCATCCGCCTGCGCGTTGAGCTTCTCTACGAAGATAACGTCGCCCTGCTGAACACGGTACTGCTTGCCACCGGTCTTAATGACTGCGTACACGCGTTGCACCTCCTATACAAAAATCTCGCCGAAACTTGGCAGCAGCCGGAGGTTCAAATCCTCTCAAGCATACATTTTAAGCCGGTTTCGAGCGGCTTACCGAATGATTATACATGTTTTGCGGGGAAAAGTCAATGATGATTGCGGCGTTTAGAGCGTCAAAATCGAAAAAATAACATTGCGCTCTATTGAGCGGCAAATGAGGCCTTGAGGGCGATATAATCGATGATGCCCTCCGTCAGCCCCGCCGCCAGCTTCCACTGATAGTCCTCGTCGTTGAGCAGGCGATCCTCGTCGGGATTCGACATAAAGCCGCACTCCACCATGACGCAGGGCACGGCGGACCAGTTCTGGCCGGTGTAGTTGTCGTTCGAGACGATGCCGTTGTTCTGTGCTCCGGTAGCCGCGCACACGCGGGGCAGTATGGCCTCGGCGGCGCGATAGCTCTCCTCGGCGATGCTGTTGCTGCGGCTGCAATACAGCGCGATACCGCGCTTGCTGCGGTTTTCCGCGCCGTCGCAGTGGATGCGCAGCAGCAGGTCGACGCCGATTTCGTTCATCATTTGGGCCCGCTCCTGATTGGAGATGTCCACGTCGTGGGTCTCGCGGGTCATGTACACCTCTGCGCCCTGGCTGACCAGCGCGTCCCGCAGCTTCAGCGATATCTCCAGCACCGTCACGTACTCCGCGACGCCCGTCGCCACGCCGGAGGTGCCGGAGGTCACCTTGGCCTTGGTCTCGCCGCTGTTCGGGGCGACGGCCTCCCGCTGGTTGTTGCCGCGTGCCTGGTGGCCGGGATCGATGCCAATCTTCACGCCCGCCAGCGGCAGCCGCTGGGCCTCCAGATCCGCGATCACGCTGCGCACCGACTCTTCCTCCCGCGTCGCCTCGTCCGGCGCGCCCGCCTGCGCGTCAACCTCAATCGATATCGCGCTCCCCACCGTCGCGTCCTCCGCCGGCGCCGCGGCCATGAGCGCCCACAGGCCCATCACAAGGCACAGGGCAAGCCATCGTTTCAACATCTTACACACCTTCATTCAAAAGCGCCGCGCCCGTCTGCCAGGCGCTCACAAGCCTCCCCGCGTCAAACAGCCTGATCGACCCGAAGGGCGCGCCAGTCAAATCCTCGGCAGCCTCGCGCCAGGCGTTCAACAGCTCCAGCATATGCAGCATCACGTCCGGGTTTTCCGGCTCCTGGGCCAGCATCGCGCAGGCCTCCTCGTCCGCGTCCAGCGCCAGCAGCAGGAGCAGCCGCCCCACCTCCGCGGGATGGCGGGCATGGAAGCTGCCGTCCCGCACGCCCTCGCCGATCACGTCGGCCATGTAGGGCGCGAGGCGATCCAGCAGGATGCGGCGGTGGTGGGCGCGCATGGAGGCGTCCCCCTCCACATAGCACAGTCGAAGCATCAGCGCCGCGAAGCGGATGTCCTCCGTCTCAAACAGGTTCGCCATGCCCAGCAGCAGGTTCAGCCTGTCGATCGAGCTGCGCCGCCCGCCGTAGAGCTCCGCGGCCAGCTTGTCGAAGCGCCCCTCGGCGCGGCGCTCGCTGACGGCCCGCAGCACAGCCTCCTTGGAGTCAAAGTAGTGATAGAAGCCGCCCTTGGACATGCCCAGCGCGTCCAGTATATCCTGCACGGAGGTGCGATCGTAACCCTTTTCGAAGAACAGCTTTTCAGCGGCGTCCAGTATCTGTGCCCGCTTCAAATCTCCTTTTTTCATGACGGTGCCTCCCCTGGTGGTGTATGGATGGTAGTTTCACGATTTGCCATTTCTCCTGGCCGGTCTTGACCCGCCCCTGTCGGGATGTTTCTTCTTCCCGGCGTCCCGGCGGGGCGCCGCTTTTCCTCGGCCCGCGGGCTTGCTTCCGGCGCTGTCCGGTTTCATCCCGGCGGGTCCGCGCCTGGCGCCGTCCGGTTTGGCCGGTTTGGCCTCGGCCTTGGGCTTGCGCTCATAGGGCGTGATCAGGCAATGCTTATCCCAGCCGATCAGATCCTCTCGCCCCGCCTTTTTCAGGGCCTTCAAAACCAATTCCCGGTTGTAGGGCTTAAAGTAGTGCATCAGCGCCCGCTGCATGGCCTTCTCGTTGGGGTCGCGAGGCACGTAAACCGGCGTCATGTCCCGCGGATCGAGGCCCGTGAAAAACATGGCGGTGGAGAGCGTGCCGGGGGTCGGGTAAAAGTCCTGCACCTGGTCGGGATGCTGCCCGGTGCGCTTCATATACACCGCCAGGGCGATGGCGTCGTCCAGCGTGCAGCCGGGGTGGCTGGACATGAAGTAGGGCACCAGATACTGCTTGAGGCCCAGAGCCTCGTTCACCTGCTTGTAGCGCTTGACAAACTCGTCGTAGGTCTCCACCTGGGGCTTGCCCAGGTAGTGCAGCACCCGCGGGCTCACGTGCTCAGGAGCCACCTTCAGCTGGCCGGAGACGTGGTGCTCCGCCAGCTCCCGCATGAAGCCGCTCTTTCTGTCCGCAAGGACATAATCGAAGCGGATGCCGGAGCGCACAAATACCTTCTTGACCCCCGGCAGCTGCCGAAGGGAGCGCAGGATATCGATATATTCCCGGTGGTCGGCCTTCAGGTTCGGGCAGGGCTTCGGAAACAGGCACTGGCGGTGGGCGCAGGCCCCGACCTTCAGCTGCTTGTCGCAGGCGGGGCGGCGGAAGTTCGCCGTGGGGCCGCCCACGTCGTGAATGTAGCCCTTGAAGCCCGGCTGTTTGGTCAGCAGCTTGCCCTCCTCAACGATGGACTGTTTGCTCCGCGCGGTGACGATGCGCCCCTGGTGAAAGGTCAGCGCGCAGAAGGAGCAGGCGCCGAAGCAGCCGCGCACCGAGGCGATGGAGAACTTCACTTCCTCGATGGCCGGGATGCCGCCGTCCTTTTCGTACATGGGGTGATAGGTTCGCTGATAGGGCAGCGCGTAGACCGCGTCCAGCTCCTTCTCCGTGAGCGGCATATCCGGCGGGTTTTGCAGCATCCACTTCTTGCCGTGCTTCTGGGCGATGGGCCTGCCCCGCACGGGGTCCTGCTGGTCATACTGCACCTTGAAGGCCTCGGCATAGGCCCGCTTGTCCTTGGCCACAACCTCCATCGGCTGAATCTCGGTGAACCCCTCCGGCGCCTCCCCCGCCATCACGCAGGTGCCGGGCACGCGCATCTCCGCAAAATCCCGGCCCGCGGCCATCCATTCGGCCACCTTGAGCACGCTGCGCTCCCCCATGCCGAACATCAACACGTCCGCGCCGCTGTCCACCAGCATGGAGTTGCGCACCCGGTCGTCCCAGTAGTCGTAGTGGGCGAAGCGCCGAAGCGACGCCTCCACCCCGCCGATGGCGATGGGCACATCCCGATAGGCCTCGCGGATGCGATTGCAGTAGACGATGGTGGCCCGGTCGGGCCGGCGTCCGGCCTTGCCGCCGGGAGAATAGGCGTCCTCGCTGCGCCGCTTCTTGGCTGCGGTGTAGTGGTTCACCATGGAGTCGATCACGCCCGCCGTGACCAGGAAGCCGATCTTCGGCCTGCCGTATGCCTTGAAGGGCTCGCAGGAATGCCAGTCCGGCTGGGGCAGCATCGCCACGCGATAGCCCGCCGCCTCCAGCACCCGGCTAATGATCGCCAGGCCAAAGGAGGGATGATCCACATAGGCGTCGCCGGTGACGTACACGAAGTCCGGCGCGTCCCAGCCCAGCGCTCGCGCCTCCTTCATATTCACGGGCAGAAAGCCCCTGGCCATCGGATCACCTCCCTTTTCTGCGCTTAAGGCCCCGTCCTCAACGTGCCGGAGCCAAAATCTATCGGGCATTTCTCTTGTTCAGGATAAACTGCTCCAAATTGGTCCTATGACCGTACCTTGCGGCGGCCACCCGATCCTTTTCTATGATGGCCTCAGTCATATCGATGCCGTTCAGCGCCGCGATAGCGACGGCATAATGAATCACATCCGCCAATTCACAGCCCAGTTGCGACTGTAAATCTTCATCGCCGGAGGATTTTCGCCCCGCCTTTTTATTCAGGACCTCGGCAACCTCGCCGATCTCCTCCACGAGCTTCATAAACAGGCTTTGGTCGATTCCGCCGTCGCTGTAATGGTCCAGCAGATACGCTTCCAGCTCTGCAATCGTCACCTTCACAATCGTTTCCCCCAAATTCTGTTCCCCGGACTGTTTCAAGCGCCTTCTGCGCCGGACATGGCGCGGTCAGCGCCCGCCATCCAGCGGTCGATCATCTGAACCTTGGCCTCCCGGCCCATCAGCGCGTAATACCTGCGCCAGTCCGATACGGCCTGCAGCGGTATGCGCTCGCCGTTGACCTCGACATATTCCCGCACCGAGGCCGCGTCGAAGGGACAGTCGTAGGTCACGCCGTCCTTCACGATGGCGAAGCCCGCCATCACGTCTACATCCACGCCGTCGATCACGAACTCATAGAAGCGCTCCGTCCTGTACTGCGCCTTCGGATTCGGCGGCTGCAATTTGCCCAGCTCGCAGAGAATCCGCCTGAGCGCCTCCGCGTCCTGGGGCGCGACCATGATGTCGATGTCGTTGAAATCGTCGGTGATGCCCTTGAAGTACAGCAACAGCGACGCGCCAATGCCCCAGGTGAGGTTGGCCGCGTTCAGCCGCCGCGCAATGCGGGCCAGCGTCGCCAGCTTATCATCTGTCGTCATGTTATCGCCCCGGTTTCTTTGATTTAGGAATATGGGTCTGCATCGCCCCGCGGCCGCCGCATAGCAGCCCTGCCTCCCCATAAGGTAGCTTTGGCGCAAGGGCGGGCGGCGCAACGCCGCCCCTACAAGGATGTAGCGGCCTTGTTCGCCTCGCAGGGCGAAGGCTTGTCGGACGCAAGGGCGGCGCAACGCCGCCCCTACAAAAACGCGACTGCGGCACTTTCTACGCCCTGTTTCCTAATCCCTTTCAGCTTCCCCGTTCGCCTCAAACCTCTCCGCCACGCCTTCCATCACCTTCACAGCGCCGCGCAGCAGGGTCTCGGCATCCTTGTGGCGCTCGTAGTAGATCAGCTCCGGCGGGTTGCCGCCCTTCACGCGCAGGTATTGCGGGAAGTCGCGCACGGCCTCCAGCACCCGCAGCAGGTCGATATCCGCCGCCATGGAAAAGCGCATGATCAGCTCGTCGGCCCGGCAGGTCACGTAGTCGATGCCCAGCCGCGAACACAGCGCCTTCAAATGGGCGATATCGATCAGGTTCATGACGGGCCGGTTCGGGTCGCCGAAGCGGTCGATCAGCTCCTCGATCAGATCGTCCCGGTTGTCGCGGTTTCGGATGGAGGCGATCTTCTTGTACATCTCCACGCGCAGCAGGTCGTTGGCGATGTATTCCTGGGGCAGATAGGCGTCGATCTTCAGATCCACGCGGGTCTCGATGTCGTCCTGGTTCACGTCGCCGCGCATTTCGCGCACGGTCTCCTCGATCATCTTGACGTACAGATCATAGCCCACGGAGGCCATGAAGCCGCTCTGCTCGCTGCCCAGCAAATTGCCCGCGCCGCGAATTTCCAGATCGCGCATGGCCACGCGGAAGCCGGAGCCGAACTCCGTAAACTCCCGTATCGCCGCCAGCCGCTTGTCCGCAGCCTCGGTGAGCACCTTGCTGGGGTTCACCGTGAGATAGGCATAGGCCAGCCGGTTGCTGCGGCCCACGCGCCCGCGCAGCTGGTAGAGCTGGCTGAGGCCAAAGCGGTCGGCGTCGCAGACGATCAGCGTGTTGGCGCGGGGCACGTCCAGCCCGGCCTCGATGATCGTAGTGCAAAGCAGCACGTCGAACTTCCCGTCGTAGAAGTCCAGCATCACGTCTTCCAGGGCGTGCTCCCGCATCTGGCCGTGCCCGATTGCGATGCGCGCCTCCGGCACCAGCTTCTTGAGCCGGGCATACATCACCTCGATGGTCTGCACCCGGTTGTGCAGCACGTAGACCTGCCCGCCCCTCGACAGCTCGCGCAGGATGGCGTCGCGCACCAGCCCGTCGGAATACTCCACCACGTAGGTCTGCACCGGATAGCGCTCCTCCGGCGGGGACTGCAACAGGGACATATCCCGGATGCCCACCATGCTCATGTGCAGCGTGCGCGGGATGGGCGTGGCCGTCAGCGTCAGCACGTCCACCGAGCGCTTCATCTGCTTGATGGCCTCCTTGTGGGTCACGCCGAAGCGCTGCTCCTCGTCCACCACCAGGAGCCCCAGATCCTTGAAGCGCACGTCCTTCGCCAGCAGCCGGTGAGTGCCCACCACCACGTCCAGCTCGCCAGTTTTCAGCTTTTCGATGATCTGCTTCTGCTCCGCCGCCGTCTTAAAGCGGCTGATGGTCTCCACCCGGATGGGGAAGCCCGCGAAGCGGTTCAGCATCGTGGCGTAGTGCTGCTGCACCAGTATCGTGGTGGGGGCCAGCATGGCGGCCTGCTTGCCGCTCATCACGCACTTGAAGATAGCCCGCAGAGCCACCTCGGTCTTGCCGTAACCCACGTCGCCGCAGAGCAGCCGGTCCATGATCTTCGGCTTCTCCATGTCCCGCTTGATATCCTCGATGGCGGCCAGCTGGTCCGGCGTCTCCTCATAGGGGAAGCCGTCCTCAAACTCCCGCTGCCAGGGGGTATCCGGATCGAAGGCATAGCCTGGGATGGACTCGCGCTGGGCGTAGAGCTTCAGCAGATCGCCCGCGATGGCCTGTATGCTCTGGCGCACCTTGCTCTTCTGGCGCTGCCATTCGCCGCCGGAGAGACGGTTCAGCTTCGGGGCCTCGCCCTCGCTGCCGATGTATTTCTGCACCCGGTCCAGCTGATCCGTGGGCACATACAGCTTGTCGCTCCCCTGATAGCGGATGTGCAAAAAATCCCGATAGGTGCCGTCGCTGGCGAGGCGCACCATGCCCATGTACTGGCCGATGCCGTGGTTCTCGTGGACGACATAGTCTCCCAGCTTGAGGTCGGTAAAGGCGGCGATCTTCTCGCCGGTATTGGCGCGGGCGCGGCTCTTTTGGCGATTGATGCCGTAGATATCCGATTCCGCCACCACGGCGAAGCGGATCTCCGGATACAGGAAGCCCCGGTTCAGCGTCAGCGGCAATATCACCGGCTCGCCGGGCGCCAGGGTTTGCGGCGGCTCCGTCACAAAGGGCGCGGCGCTTCCCTGGGTGGTCAGCGCCCCCTGCAGGCGCTCGCCGCGGGCCGTGCCGCCCGCCAGCAGCGCGACGGTCCAGCCCGCCTCCTTCCAGCGGTTCAGGTCGCGGGCCAGCTCCTTCACATTGCCCTGATAGGCCGCGGCATTGCGGCACTCCAACTTGATCAGCGCCTGCGGCTTGAAATCCGGCTCGGTGCGCATGAACATGTTGGTCAGCAGCGTCGTGCGCCCGCTCAGCTTCTCAAGCAGCGCATCGTAGCTCAGCAGCAGCTCCGACTGGCAGGGCAGTGCCTCCTGGCGCTCCAGCGCGTCGGCATAGCGCTCCCTGAACTCCAGAAAGCGATTTTCACAGCGCTCCCGCAGCCGGTCGGGCTGATCGAATACGACGATCGGGTCGGCGAGATAGTCCGCCGGGGTGTGCTCGTAATCCAGCAACACCGGCAGCAGGGAATCCGCGCCGTCGGGCATGCGCCCCGTGCGCAGCGCCTCCAGCACGTTTTCAAAGTTGCGCCTGAGCGCCGAGCCCACGGTCACCCGGTCGGGCATCTGCACGATGGCGCGGCCGACGCCCTTCCTGCGGGCCTTCGGCGCGACCTCTGCCTCGCCCTCCTCCGGCTCATCCCCGCCGGTCAGCTTCAAAAACTCGTCGAAGGGAATCAGGTTAAACTCCCGCTCGATCTTCGACTGGCGATCCGCCGCGGCGTCTCCCGCGCCCTACTCCAGCATGGCCCGCAGGCCCTCAGAGGCCCGCTCCCGCGCCCCGCCGTCCAACAGTATCTCCTGGGCGGGGTACAGCCGCACCGTCTGGCGCCGGGAGATGGAGCGCTGGGTCATCACGTCGAAGGAACGTATGGAGTCGATCTCGTCGTCAAAGAACTCCACGCGCAGCGCGTTCGGGCCGCCCACGGGATACACGTCCAGTATGCCGCCGCGCAGGGCGCACTGTCCCCGCGCCTCCACCAGGTGCACCCGCTCGTAGCCCGCGGCCGTCAGCCGCGCCATCAGCTCCGCCGGCTCCATCGTCGCGCCTTCGGAGAGCTCGATGATCCGGGCGTCGAAGTCCGCCGCCGGAGCCAGCCGGAACAGCATGGCGTCCGCCGCCACCACCAGCGCCTTCACGCCGCCGCACAGGCAGTCGCCCAAGGCCTCGATGCGCCGCATGGACAGCTCACGGCTGGAGGCCGCGGTCTTTAAAAAGGTGATATCCCGCGAGGGCAGGTGCCGCGCGCCGCCGGCGAGCAGCACGTTCAGATCCTCCGCCATGCGCGCCGCGGCCATGTCGTTGGGCTCGATCACCAGCAGCGGCCGGTTCAGCTTTCGCGCCGCCGCCGCCAGCAGGTGGGCCCGCTGGGCGTCGTCCGGGCCGTAGGCGGAATAGACGCCCGGCTTTTCAAGCGCGCGCGTCAGCTCCGCGAAGGCCGGCAGGCCCTCCATCGGCTCAAACAGGCAGTTCAGATTCCAGTTCGTTTCCTGCATGACATTTCCTTGAAGCTATTTGTTCTCATTCAGCTTGCCGACCAGCTGCCTCGCGCTGTCCACGCCGCCGCCGATCAGCTCGGCGATCACGTCCGCAGCGCCCATATAGGCGTCAAACATAATCTGGCGCAGCGCCTTGGTTTCGTAGCCGGAGAGCACCCAGTCCTTCATATCCCATCCCTCCGCCGGCCGTCCAATGCCCACGCGCACGCGGGGAAAGTTCTCCCTGCCCAGCAGATAGATGATGTTGCGCATGCCGTTGTGGGTGCCAGCGCTGCCGCTGGGCCGGAAGCGCAGCTTGCCCTCCGGCAGGTCCACGTCGTCGTAGACCACGATCAGCTGGTCGTCCTCCGGCTTATACCAGTTGCACAGCTGCACCACGCTCTCGCCGGACAGGTTCATGAAGGTCTGGGGCTGGCACAGCGCCACGCGCTGTCCGCGTATCGTTCCCTCGCCCACCACCGCCTTGCAGCGCATGCGCTGGATGGGAATATCGTATTTCTGTGAGAGCACCTCCGTCACGTCGAAGCCGACGTTGTGCCGGGTGTGCGCGTACTTCCGGCCCGGATTGCCCAGGCCCACGATCACATACATGCCATTGCCTCCGTCAGGATTCATTTCTCCATATCAGCTTATTCTACCAAGGGAATCGGGCCGTTGTCAAGCAAAAAACAGGCTTCGGTCTGCTTTTTCAGACTTCAGCCTGTTTTCTGTCATATCGACCAACGTCGGTCAGACGGATTTTCTTTTATTTTTTCTTCATGAAGCTGGGAACGTCTGGCGTAAACCCCCTGCGGTTCTGGCCGCGGGGCGCCTCCTGGCCGTCCTCCTGATACACGCGGCGACGCGGGGCCTGGGCGCGCTCGGAGCGGCGCTGCTCGCGCTGCTCATAGCCGTCCACATCCCTGGTCGCGCGCTCGCGGGGGCGACGCTCGAAGATCGGGGAGACGGGTTCCTCCTCATAGCGGGAGGCGCGGGACGCGCGCTCCGGCGCTTCCTCATCGTCCAGCTCCTTGTTCTCGCCGATGGAGGAGGCGGTGCGGCCGGCGGAGAAGGCGGGCTTCTCAAAGCCGGTGGCGATGACGGTGATCTTCACCTCGTCGCTCATGCTCTCGTCGATGCCGGCGCCGAAGATGATGTTGGCCTCCGGATCGGCCGCGGCAGTGATCAGCTGGGCCGCCTCGTTGATATCGATAATGGAGGTATCCGGGCCGCCGGTGATGTTGATCAGCACCGCGCGCGCGCCGTCGATGCTGGTCTCCAGCATCGGGCTGGAAATCGCCTGCTTGGCGGCGTCCACCATGCGGCTCTCGCCCTTGCCGATGCCAATGCCCATGTGGGCCAGGCCCCTGGACTGCATGACGGTGCGAACGTCCGCGAAGTCGAGGTTGATCAGGCTGGGCACGGCGATCAGGTCGGAGATGCCCTGGATGCCCTGGCGCAGCGTGTCGTCGGCGATCTTGAAGGCGTCGGTCATCGTGGTGCCCTTGGTCACCACGGAGAGCAGCCGGTCGTTGGGCACCACCACGAGGGTGTCCACGTTGGCCTTCAGCTTCTCGATGCCGGACTCGGCGTTCTTCATGCGCTGGCGTCCCTCAAACAGGAAGGGTTTGGAGACCACGCCGATGGTCAGGATGCCCATCTCGCGGGCCGTCTCAGCGATGATCGGGGCCGCGCCGGTGCCGGTGCCGCCGCCCATACCGCAGGTCACGAACACCAGGTCGGAGCCCTTGATCTTGTTCGCGATGTCCTCGCGGCTCTCCTCGGCGGCTTTCTGGCCCACCTCAGGGTTTGCGCCCGCGCCCAGGCCCTTGGTCAGCTTCTCGCCGATCTGCACCTGAATGGGCGCCTTGGACAGCGCCAGCGCCTGCTTATCGGTGTTCACGGCGATGAAATCCACGCCGCGCAGCCCGGAATCCACCATGCGATTGACCGCGTTGGTGCCCGCGCCGCCCACGCCGATAACCTTTATCGCCGCGAAATTGGTGTTCTCTTCCTCGGTTTCGATGTTCTTGTTTTCCATTTCAAATTCCAGCACAAGGCATCCCCCTCGTCAATGTATTGTTCGTGTATGTGTAAGTGTTCGCAGTCGTTATACTCAGCCGCGGCCGAACAGGCTCTTCAACCGGCTGCCCAGGCGCTCGTCCTGCCCGCCCTGATGCTCGATGGAGTCAAACACCAAATCGGCCAGTCCCAGCGACGCCGAGAATACCGGGCTGTTCAGCTTGGAGGACTTCGCCGCGGAAACCTTTACCGGGCGGTCGATCTTCGCCGAAAGCGCCTCCCTCGCGCCGCGCATCAGGGCGATGCCGCCGCCGGTGAGGAACACCTGGGATTTCTTGCCGAGGAATGCCTCCGCGTCGTTGCGCACGGTCAGGTCGATCATGTCGGCGAGTTCGCCGAAGCTGT
>JAFVBK010000045.1 GCA_017480045.1 Clostridia bacterium | reverse complement strand
ATTTCGGCGTTTATTCAGCATCGATCAGAGAATAATAGAGGACGGGCAGACCGTCCTGGCTGACTGTAGGGGCGGCGTTGCGCCGCCCGCCGAAAGCCTTCCCCTATGGGGAAGGTGGCAGCGCGAAGCGCTGACGGATGAGGTCGAGATCCTCTTTCCTTGCGCTTGTGCACAGGGCGGGCGCCGCAACGGCGCCCCTACATGGGTTTGTCGAAGATAGGAGGCGCAACTATGCCCGCCAACATGACGGCGCCCTGCGACGAGGGGCTCATCAATATTCGCGTCGGGGCGATCATCCTGAAGGACGGCAAGTTCCTGATGGCTCGCAACGACCGGGACGCCTACTTCTACTCCGTCGGCGGGCGGATCCAGTTCGGCGAGACCGCCGGGGAGGCCGTCGCGCGCGAGGTGGCGGAGGAGACGGGCGTCCACATGGAAATCGACCGACTGGGTTTCATCCATGAGAACTATTTCTATGGCGACGTGGGCGGCGTCAACAAGGACAAGCTGGTCTACGAGGTCTCCTTTTACTTCTACATGAAGGTTCCAGACGGCTTTGAGCCCGTTGGCGAGAGTCATACCGATGAGGGTCGCGTGCGGGAGTGGATGGAGTGGGTCGCCCCCGATGACCCGCGCACGATTTACCCGGAATTCTTCCGGGAGGAATTGAAGCGCCCCGAACAGACGGTGAAGCACTTCGTGACGGACGAGAGGGAGAACGGCTCATGTGTGAGCTGACATTATATGTGCCTGAAATAGAAGACCTCTGGTTTCGCCAGCGACTGATGGCCGATCCAGCGACCATGTCCTACAATGCCAATTGGCCTGTGAATTACGAGGGGTATCACCGGGAGACGGGCTGCATCGACTTTCCCAGAGAATGGTGGGCCGACTGGTATGCTGACTGGATGGACGCGAAGCCGGAGCGTTGGTACGCCTACATCCGGCGGGGGGCAGACGGCGCATGGCTGGGCGAAGTCTGTTTCCACCATACGCCTGAAAAGGACTGGTGGGACATGGGTATCATCATCTATGCGCCCTTTCGAGGACAGGGCTATGCCTCGCCCGCGCTGCGACTGCTGGCGGCAGAGGCCTTTGACTGCGGCGTAAGCCGCCTGCACAATGATTTCGAGGTCGCCCGGAATGAGGTTTCCGCGTGGAAGGCCCATTTGGCGGCGGGATTCAGAGATGCTGGAACAGAGAACGGCGTTCGCCACTTCCTGTTGACGCCGGAGGATTTCTATGGAACCCCGCAGGATTGACGGTGAAATCACCCTGATTCCCTACTATCCCAACGAGGATGTCGCGCTGGCCTGGTATCAGGATGCGGAGCTGTGCCGTCAGGTGGACAACCGCGCGGAGCCTTACACGATCAAGCGCCTGCGGGCGATGTACGCATTTCTGAGCAGTCACGGGAAATGCTATTACATAGAATACCGGGGCGCGATGGTGGGCGACGTGACGCTGCGGGACGATGGGGAAATCGCCATCGTCGTGTGCCGGGACTATCAGAACCGGGGCATCGGTCGCCGCTGCGTGCGGGCAATGCTCGCCCTGGCCGCGGAAGACGGCATGGACGAGGTGCGGGCGAATATCTACGCCTTCAACGCGCAGAGCAGGCGGATGTTTGAAGCCGTCGGGTTCGAGCAGGTGGGCGACGAGTGGTATCATTTTCGGATAAAGGAGCAAGGCTATGACTTTTGATCAAATCACCCTGCCCAACGGGCTGAGGATCATCGGGGAGCGGATTCCCCACTTCCGCTCGGTATCGGTGGGTCTGTGGATGGGCGCGGGCTCGCAGTTTGAGGCCGCGGACGAGGCGGGCGTCAGCCACTTTCTGGAGCACATGGTGTTCAAGGGCACCGAGAAGCGCACGGCCCGGCAGATCGCCGAGGAGATGGACGCGGTGGGCGGCCAGCTGAACGCCTTTACCGCCAAGGAGTGCACCTGCTTCTACGCCAAGGTGGTGGACGAGCACCTGCCGCTGGCGATGGACGTGATTGCCGACATGGCGACCCACCCGGCCTTCGACCCCACGGAGATGGAGAAGGAGAAGGGCGTGGTGATCGAGGAGATCGCCATGGCGGAGGATACCCCGGAGGACCTGGTGCACGAGCTGCTGATGCTGGCCCACTACGGTGACCAGGCCGTGTCCCGGCCCATACTGGGCACCGAGGCGAGCGTTTCCGGCTGCTCGCGGGAGAAGCTGGCAGGCTACTGGGGCAGGATGTATCGGCCCCAGAACGCGGTGCTGGCCATCGCAGGAAATTATGAGTGGGATGCCGTGCTGGACATGGCCCGTTCCCTGCTGGGCGATTGGCGGGCCGACGGCCTCAGCAAGCTGCCCTGCGTGACCCACGCCGTGAAGCCCACGATTCTCACCAAGGAGAAGGATATCGAACAGGTGCACATCTGCCTGGGCTATCCGGCGCTGCCGATGGGGGACGAGCGCAACTATGACATCGCCATCTTCAACAGCGTGTTCGGCGGGGCCATGTCCTCGCGCCTGTTCCAAAAGATTCGAGAGGACAGCGGCATGGCCTATACCGTGTACAGCTATCCCAATGCTTACACCGATTCGGGCATGCTGTACGTCTATGCCGCCACGGGTCCCGAAAATGCCGCCCAGGTCTACGAGATGATTCGCGCGGAGGCGCAGGCCATCGCGGAGCAGGGCATGACCGAGGCGGAGTTTACAATGGCTCGCGAGCAGCTGAAGTCGGGCTACATCCTGGGGCTGGAATCCACCAGCGCTCGGATGCAGTCCAACGGGCGGCGGCTTTTGCTGATGAACACTACCCGCACCGAGACTGAGACCATCGATCGCATCAATGCCGTCAGGTTCGACGCCGTGAACGCGCTGATGCGCGAGACGCTGACCGCGCCCAATTCCATCGCCCTGGTGGGCAAGGGCGTGGAGAAGATCGCTGGACAGATTGCCTAGGCGATTGCCTGGCACACAGCGCCCCATCCCCGCATACCATGGAACAAGCCCGCGTGGGCGTTTCATGGAGGCGATAGGATGGGGCGTTTTTGTGGTTATAAGTATAAATCCGGGGGCAGCGGCGGCGGCACGCGCGTTGCGGGCATCATTCTGATGGTGATCGGCCTGCTGATGTTCCTGATATTCGTGCCCAAATGGGTGTGGACCTCCGCACTGGGCATCGTGTTGATCAGCGTCGGCTTTTTGCTCTGGCGCTTTGGAAATTGAAAATTTAATACTAATTTCCATCTAACCTATGCACAATTTCGGGCGTCTTTTCCGATCCTGCTTTGCGTCGCTTCGGTCAACGTAGCGCTGCTGCGCCTCCCTCCGCTTCGCTTCTCAGGAACGAAAAATCCGATCCGACCTTGCAAATGTTTCAGAAGAAATTCAGTATAAAAGGCGGGGAGCAGATCCCCGCCACAATTACTTTATACCCGTATTAGTACAACAGCGGCTGTAGGTCGTCCATCAGGGCGTCGCAATGATCGGAATAGGCCTCAAGAATGATGGGCTTCGAGTGCTCGAGGCTGCACACGCCGAGTATGGACTTGCCATCCACGACATAGCGCCCCTGCCGAAGCTGGATGATAAAGGGATAGCGGTTGGTGATGTTCACAAGCGTGCTGATGTGGGCCGCGCTGTGCAGGACGATGTCTATCGTTCTCAATGCCTCACCTCCGTTCTTGCGAAATGCAAATGGTAAAATTAATTCGTCAGGATAATTAGATGTTCTAAATATATCAGATTTAACAAAAATTTTCAAGAGGCGCGGCGCAGAAAAAGCGCGATATAACAAACTATCATTGCGGTACAAGGGTATGAAATAATAAATGCAGTAATCAAAAATATGCGCAGGAATATATTTTTTTTGGATTGACGCTTGACAAACGCGGGTGGGATATGTATAATCATATATGAACAGTTGATCATATGTTTGGAGGTTAAAGACAATGTCTGAACGCGCGGAATACTGCGAAGAGCATCACGTCCACCCGGAGCTGCTGGCCCATGTGAAGCTGGATATGCCGGACGAGGAGAGTCTGTACGATCTGGCAGAGCTCTTCAAGGTCTTTGGCGACAGCACGCGCATTCGCATACTGTACGTGTTGTTTGAATCGGAGAT
>JAFVBK010000044.1 GCA_017480045.1 Clostridia bacterium | reverse complement strand
AAGCTCGCTGAGCAGCGTTTTGATGTGCGCGCTGCCCAGGGCGCGGCGCTCGTCGGCGGCGGAGGCCAGTATGAATATCGCGGCGAATGCGGGCGACAGGTTGAACCGCCCCCAGGTGAGCGCCGGATACACCGCCATGCCCACGAGCAGCGCCGCGACTGCCCGTCCGCTCCATATGCCGATCTCGGCGGCTCTGGCTCGCCCGGCTCGACCCGCCAGCAGCGCGTAGAGCATTCGCCCGCCGTCCAGAGGCAGCGCGGGCAGCAGGTTGAACAGCATCAGCACCCAATTGACCTGCATCAGCGCCAGCGCAAAATAGGGGGAGAGGACGCGCCAGTGGGCCAGCGCCGCGGCGGTCAAGAGCGCCAATAGACTTCCCGCTGGGCCCGCCGCGGCCACCGCCAGCAGCTTGCCGGGGGGCAGCGCGTAGGGGTTGTCGAGTCGGATGGCCCCGCCGAAGGGCATCAGGCTGATTTGGGAAATGCCCACGCCCAGCGCCTTCGCCATCAGCAGATGCGCGGCTTCGTGGGCGGTCAGGGCGATCATCAGCGCGGCGAAATCGTCCCGCGCGCCAAGCATGGCCCCCGCCACTGGAAACATCAGCATCAGAGGATGAACCTTCAGGCGCGTGCCTCCAATCGTCAGCGTCATCTACAGCCCCAGCCTTTCCGCGGGATCGATGGATTCGCCGCCGCTGAGCAGTTCAAAGTAGAGCCCGCCGGCGCAGGTCCCCAGCGCGTCGCCCCTGCCGACGGTGTCGCCGGAGGCCACCGACACCTCGCCCAGATTCGCGTACACGCTTTCCACGCCTTCGCCATGGTCGAGCAGCACGCCGTACTGTCCGCTGGATAGCGGACTTACCGCCGTGACCGTACCCGCGCTCACGGCGCAAACCGGCGCGTCGGCGTCCTCGAACAGCGTCCAGGGCTGCAGCGCGCTCCAGGCGTGGGAAACCGCGCCGTCAACAGGCCTGACCATTCCCGTGCCGCCGGAGACGTTCAAAAATACCAGCGCGGATTCCGGCATCAGGCTGCGCACGAAGGTCAATTCCCCCAGAGAGTCGTCCAGATTGATGCGCATGGTCAAGGCCCGTTCGATGCTCTCTGACGCCTTTTCCGCCCAGGGCTGATGGATGTTGCCCAGGGCCAGCACGCCCAGCAGCACCGCGCAGGCGATGGCGCTGTTGCGCAGCAGCCGGTCGTTGAAGCTGAGGCGTGGCCTTGGCGCGGCGCGCTGGCCGTTCTTCCTCGCGCGCTGACGCGCCGGCTCCCTCTGAGAAGGAGCCTTTTTGGAATGGGCACGATTAGCGGACCGCCGCGAAGCGGGGTCGCACGGTTCGGCGGAGGGCGCAGAACTTCGCCGGAAATCGTCTCGTCTCCTCCCGCGGCGCTTTCCGAGCGCGCGCCCTGTGATGATCTCCGTTGCGCCCTCCGGCGGCATCTGGGTATGAATGTGCAGCGTGCTGTTCTCAGACATAAAAAAATCCCTCCCGTCGTTCAAGACTATGCGGGAGGAAGCCTGTTTAGAGTTGAGAGCTGAGCGTAAAGAGCGGAGATAAAGCTCCGGGATAAATGATTGCGAATCGGAAGAAAAGCGGCAACCGCCATGGACAGATGGACGAGCAGAGGTAGCAACCCAGCCCCCATCTTCACTCTCCACGCGCATCCTCAATCTCTCTTCAGCGCGATCACGCGCTCATTGGCGGTATGCTGGCGCTGCTCGTGCTGGCGGGAGCGCATCACCACGTTCAGCACCAGGCCAATGCCCATCATATTGGTGAGCATGTTGGAGCCGCCGTAGCTGACAAAGGGCAGGGGAATGCCCGTGACGGGCAAGAGCCCGATGACCATGCCGATGTTTTCCACCACATGGAACAGGAGCATTGCCATTACGCCCACGATGATATAGGCGCCGTAGGGATCCTTGGTGCGAATGGCGAGAATGATCAGCCGCGCGATCAGCAGCATATAGGCCAGCACCAGCGACGCGCCGCCCATCAGGCCAAAGGATTCGCACACGATGGCGAAGATGAAGTCGGTGTGGTCGTCGGAAATGTAGCCCAGCGAGGCGAAGCTGCCGGGAGAGACGATGCCCTTGCCCCAGACGCCGCCGGAGCCGATGGCAATCTGGCCGTTGATGATCTGGCGGGCCTTGTCCGGATAGGCCTCCGGGTTCAGCCACATCAGTATGCGGTCAAATCGGAAGTTCTCCGAGGCGGAGTTGTTCATGAAATACCACAGCGGGATCATCAGCAGCACCAGCATGCCGATGACGCCCCAGATCAGCTTGCTGCTGGTGCCGGAGACGAACACCATCACGCTGAATATCGCCACGTACACCAACGCCGTGCCAAAGTCCGGCTGGGCGACGATCAGCATCAGCGGGATGCCCACGTAGATGGCCAGCGGCATGATGTCGTGTATGGTCATGATGGGCTTGATGCGCACGCAAAACGCCTTTGAAAGCGCGATGATGATGGCGATCTTACAGACCTCCGAGGGCTGGAAGCCGCGGTCGCTGCCCCAGTTAAAAAAGGCCGTCATGCCGCCGCGGCCCGCGCGCGCCAGCAGCAGCGTCAGCATCAGCAGGATGATCTGCGCCGCGTAGATCGTGTTGGCATAGCGCTCGTAGAGCTGATAGGGGAAGAAGATGATAAAGGCCATGGCGATCAGCCCCGCGCCGATCCAGAGCAGCTGCAGGCGGGGATAGAGGATGGACTGGGTTTGCAGCATTTCGATCACGTTCGCGGGCCGTTCCACCACCTGGCTGGAGGTGGCGCTGAAGATGCACACCACGCCGAACAGCGAGATGACCAGCACGATGATCAGCAGGGGCCAGTCGAAATATTTCATCAGGCTCCTGTCGAATCGATTGTCCTTGATATACTTGAAAAATGCCTTGATTCGAGATAACATATCGTTTCCTTGTTGTTGACGTTGAATGTCGAGTGCCCGTAGGGGCGGCGGAGCCCTCCCCTTTAGGGGAAGGTGGCAGCCCGTGGCCGAAGGCGTAGCGAGCATTAAGGGCTGACGGAAGAGGTCGCCGCCCGCCGGGGACTGCCGACGCGCTTCGTTGAGGGCGGGCGCCGCAACGGCGCCCCTGCATTAATCCGCCAGGCTGAACTCCGTCGGCATCGTGTAGCTCTCGCTGTACTGGAGGCTGTCCAGGTAGTAGTTGATCACGGGGCGGATGGCGTAGGCGGAGTAAGCGCCGGCATAGCCGTTCTGTACGTAGCAGACCACCACGATCCGCGGGCTGTCCGCCGGGGCGTAGGCGACCATCCAGCTGTTGTTCTCCACATCCAGCTCGGTGCGCTGGGAGGTGCCGGTCTTGGCGGCGATCTTGTATTTGTTGCCGAGAAAGTATTTGGCCGCGGTACCGCCGGCCACCTCGTCGGTAACGTCCTCCATGCCCGCGCGGATGGTTTGGAAGTAGATGGGGTCGCTGTTGATCTGATTAGCGACCACCGGCTGCTTTTCCAGCACCACGGTGCCGTCCGGCGCGATGATCTTGTCCACGATCTGCGCGTCATACACGGTGCCGCCGTTCACGATGGCGCTGACATAGCGGGCGACCGCCACGGGCGTCACCTGGGTGATGGACTGGCCGATGGCGCACATGATCGTCTCGTTGGGCGTCCAGTAGATATCCGCCAGGTAGGTAACGAAGGTGTTGACCATGTAGTGACTGGAGATGTATTCCCGCGGCAGGCCGATGTCGTACTGCAAAATCTCGCGGATGGGCTGATACCACTGCTCCTTGCTGTTGTAGCTGACGGCGATGGCCATCAGGTCGTTCAGCGCCTTTTCGAGCACTTCGCTGGACACGTTCATCTTGCGCTCCTCGATGATCTCCTCCAGCGTGGTCTTCATGGCCGTGTAGGTCAAGAGGGGCTTGGCGGTATTCTGCCAGGTGGGGCTGTTTTCCGGGTCGTACAGCATGTGCTGGTTGCCCACGAAGCTGGTGGCCTCGCCGGGCAGCTCAATGTTGGTCTTGCTGGTCAGGCCCAGCGCCGCGGCCCACTGATAGAGCCGGTCGATGCCCAGCCGGTAGCCCACGGTGTAGAAATACATGTTGCAGCTGTTCTTCAGCGCCTTTTCCAGGTTCTGGTTCTGATGATCCTCCGGCGTGGAGGTCCAGCACTTGGCGGGCCGGTCGGCGTTGGTCTCGGTGAAGCCCTCGGCGCGGTCGTTGATGATTTCGTCCACGGTGATCACGCCCTCGGATAGGCCGCCCAGGGCCGTGCACATTTTGAAGATGGAGCCGGGGGCGTCCTTGGTGCCGATGGCGCGGTTCAGCAGCGGGTTGTTGCCCTCCAGCACCGCGTCCCACAGGGTGGGATCGACCTTGCCGTCGTTGAACATGCTCAGATCGTAGCTGGGCACGCTCACCATGCCCAGCACGCGCCCAGTGTAGGGGTCCATGGCCACCATGGCGCCGGTCTCCGCCAGCTTGATCTCGCGGCCGTCCTCCTCGTACTGCTTGAGGATATCCTCATTTTCCCGCAGCCAGTGCCCCCAGCGCAGGGAATCCTCCTGGATGGCGTGAATCTGCTTGATGGCGCTCTCAAGGCTCTCGGCCATGTAATTCTGCAAATCCACGTCGATGGTCAGCACCACGGAGTTGCCGTCCATGGGCGCGGTATAGGAGAGCTCGCGCACGGCCTTGCCGCGGGTGTCCACCTCCACGGCGCGGGTGCCCTGGCGATATTGAATATAGGGGGAGAGCTGATCCTCCAGCGAGCGCTCCACGCCGTCGGAGCCGATGTAGGCGTCGTTGGGGTAGCCCTGATTCTGGTAGGTCTCCAGCTGGGTGGCGGAGATCTTGCTGGTGTAGCCCACCACGTGACAGGCGGTCTCGCCCTGGGGATAGACGCGGGAGGAGCTCTCCTCCACGTCCACGCCCAGAAGGTCCAGCGAGCGCACCTCGATCTCGGATACCGTCTCGTAGCCCACGTCGTAGGCGATGGTGACGGGCGTGGGCTTGAAGGCGTTCATGCGGGACTCCTGCCACAGCGCCAGCACCTTCACGATCATTTCCTCGTCCGCGTCGTTGCCCAGCACGTCCAGCACGCGATACTTCTGCACCAGCGTGCGGTACAGATCCTTTTCGTCCACGCTGGCGACGTAGAAATTGCTGCGCCACTGGTTTTCCCGCGTCTGCTCCACGGCGGCGCTGTCGGAGCCGCTGTCAAAGCGCCACACGCCGTCCTCGTCCTTCTTCAGCCAGAAGTCGTTCACGGTGGTCTTGCCGTTGGATTCCACCAGCTTGATCACGTCCACCAGGGTCTGGGTGTAGGCCAGGCGGTCGGCGTCGCTATTCTTCAGCGGGTCGCGGTAGAAGGTGACGTTGAAGCTGCGGCGGTCATAGGCCAGGGGCACCATGTTGGTGTCGTAGATCGTGCCGCGCATGCCGTAGAGGGTGATGGTCTTGGCTGAGCGGGTCTCGGCGCGCTCGGCATAACTGTCGCCGCGGACCTGTATCATCCAGTCAAGGCGTACGAAGAACGCGGCAAAAACGAAGATCAGCATGCCGGCAAGCAGCAGCATTCGCTTGAAATAGGGCTTCAAAAGGATTTCACCTCCCGGTCGCGGGTGGGAATGCGCCCGCGATTGCCGCCCAGCAGCAGATTATAGGCCAGCGGGCGGAAGAGCAGGGTCAGCGCCGTGCAGATCAGGGCGCGGACACCGATGTTGACAAAGTAGATGGGGCGCAAATCGGCGGTGTTGAAGTACTGGATCACAAACAGCGTCGCTTCGCCCAGCGCGTACAATACAAACACCCATACGCCCCGCTGCGCCCGCTTGCGCCGCGCGATTCGGCGGCCCGTGCGCAGGCGCTCGCCGGGGTTGTAGAGGATCAGGCCGATCAGAAACCCGACGGCCATGAAGAAGAAGGTCATGATGCCCAGCGTGCCGGAGGTGATGTCGATCAGCAGGCCTCCGACCGTGCCTTACAGCAGACCGCGCATGCGACCCATCAGCATGCCGATCAGGAACACCGCCACCACCGTCAGCGGCACGGCGTACACGCCAGTGTAGACGACGGGCATGACGGTGGTGTCCAGGATGACCGCGGTCAGGACCATGATGGTGGGCGCTAATCTTCTAAGCACGTTTAAGTAACCTCCGAGAATCAAGCGAACAGCATAGAGCGATGCAAAGAGTAGAGTTTGGAGAATGGAGCGTGGAGCTTTGGTTGGTGAAACGGCTTAGCGCATTTTAAGTTCCACACGCCACTTGCCAAACGCGTCAGTCGCCTCTGACCCAGTCGTCCTCCGGCAGGGATTCGAGGATCTCGGCGGTGGCGTCGGCGGAGGGATAGCTCAAGGTCTCTT
>JAFVBK010000043.1 GCA_017480045.1 Clostridia bacterium | reverse complement strand
GGGGAAGCCTTTTGGCCGCGTGGCGTCAAATACACCCGCGACCGCGCAAGCAAGCCGCCTCAATTGAGCAAACAGAGATAATACCCCACTCCAAATGATTACCCCATCACTCACTGCTCCCCATCAAAACGGCGGCCTGCAACCAAAACCCTTGAAACGAGCTGCCTGTGCGCAGCGTGCACAGGCGTGAAGTTTCCGGCGTTTTGCGTGTCAGGCCGCCAAAAAAATGCGTCCTTCGGTCCCCCCTTGATTCCTTAAGGATTTACCCCTCATCAGTCAGCCTTCGGCTGCCAGCTTCCCCCCAGAGGGAAGCCTTTTGGCCGCGTGGCTTCAAATACACCCGCGACCACATAAGCGCTCCGCTTCATTTGGCCCGATTCATCTTTGCAGCCGTATCCGCCTCCGCTCCAGCGCCGCAGCATATTCCCGCTTTTCGGCGTCGGTTTCGGGGGTAAAGGGCGGCACCTCGACGGGATTATCCTGCGCGTCCAGCGCCACGAACACCATGTAGGCCCGGTTTACCCGTTCGCGACAGCCGTCCAGACGCTCCACATAGCTGTCCACCTTCACCTCAAGGGAGGTGCGGCCCGTCCAGGTGACGACGGCCTCCTGCACCAGCGTATCGTTCAGATAGGCGGGATTCAGAAAGTTCAGATTGTCCACGCAGACGGTCGTGACGTTGCGGTGGGTGTAGCGCCGCGCGGCCACCGCGCCGACAATGTCGATCCAGGCCATGATCTGCCCGCCGAAAAGGCGCGGCTTGTCATAGCCGTTGCAGTGCTGCGGCAGTATGATCTGCACACTCGTGGTCTTTTCCGTCATAAAACACGCCTTCCTTCCGGGCCATCCGCTATTCGTCCGCCAAACGCAGAGAGATGATGCACTTCACATCGCTGGCTTCATCATCGACATAGTCGGATTTAATAAACATGTCGAGATCGGCGCCGTCGGCCGCCCGCATTGTAAATCTCGCGGAGAAGTTTTTGCCATCGTGAATGGCATCCAAGCATAGCCGCATCAACCGCTCTCGATCCCCGTCCGCTACGCGGGCATAGAATTCCCCGCTGTTCAACTCAGCTTCAAGCCTCGATTTCGTCAGCTTCAGGTTCTGCTCCATGCCGTGCGCCGCTATCTCAAACGCCACATTGCCGTGGCGCTGCACCAGAAAGACGACGGTATGGGATGAGTACCGAGCCAATAGCTCCATGTGGCGGCTGATATTGGTCAGCTCGGTGACGTCCCGCGCCGAGCCGTAGAAGCGCCGGCTCTCCCCCGATTCGTTCAGAAAGTAAAAGTGGATCAGGAAGCGGGAAAAGCCGCCGTCCACGCGATAGAAGGTCATCACGCCGCTGGCGCCGTTCAGCCGGTCCTCGTAGGCCTGGTTCAGCAGCCCGCGCATCAGCTTCGCGTCCCCGGCGGGCATGAAGCGCTGGATGCCGTCCATGCGCTGCTGGAAATCGGGCACGTCCACAGCCTCGAAGAACTGCTGGTTGAACCGCACGATGTCCACCTCGTCCCCATGCTGCGCGTAAATCGCCGCCGGGCCGATGATGTTGTTCAGCATCGAATCGCTGTAAATCGTATCGTTCAGGAACTCGCGGATGCGGAACTGATCGTTGGCCTTGAATATGAAGCCCTGGTCGTCCACGTTCCTGGGGTCGGCGATCAGCGCCTCAAAATCCGCGGGCGGCATGGGCCGATAGAAGAAGTAGCCCTGCACATAGCGGCAGCCCAGGCTCATCAGATAGTCCCGCTGGGCCTCGGTCTCCACGCCCTCCACAATGATGGGCAGCGCCAGCGTCTTGGCCATGTACACGATGGATTCCAGGATGTGCATGCCCTTGCGCTCGCTGCCGTCGTCCAGGCGCAGGAAGTAGGCGTCCAGCTTGATGACGTCGATATTCAGCTCGTGCAGCATGTTCAGCGAGGAATAGCCGCTGCCGAAGTCGTCCATCAGCACCACGAAGCCCCGCTCCCGCAACGCCTGCACCGCCGCGCGCACACGGCCGGAATCCTCGCCGCACACCGATTCGGTGATCTCGATCTTCAGCGCCCCGCGCGGCAGCTGATAGCGCTCCGCCAGCTGGCTGAAGCGCTCAGCCACGTTCATAGTGAAGATATCCACGCGGGAGACGTTGACGGATATCGGTATCAGCGGCAGGCCCTTGTCCAGGCAGCCGCGGATCCAGCGGCAGACCTCCTCCCAGATGTACTGGTCCAGATCCGGAATGAAGCCATACTTTTCCAGCACTGGCACAAAGTCCGAGGGCGGCACCATGCGCCCATCCGGCTTCCGCCAGCGGGCCAGCGATTCCGCGCCCACGACGGTGCCCCTGGAGGCGCGGCACTGCGGTTGCAGATAGAAGGTGATCTCCCGGTTTTTCAGCGCGTCCTGGAATTCCGAGAGAATGCGGTAGTCCTCGGCGGTCTTGTTGTACATGGAGTGGTCAAAGGTACAGATGCGCTCCTTGAAATCCCGCTTCGCCTGCTGGCAGGCCAGGGACGCCTGGTCAAACAGATCCAGTATGCCGGTATTGCCGTTGGAATAGCTGATACCAAAGGAGGGCAGGAACCCGATGGACACCCCATACCGCACGATGACGCCGTGGATCTTCTCATACAGCGACTCGACCTGTATGCTGGCGGCGGGCACCAGCAGGCAAAAGTCGTCGTTGCCCATGTAGCCAGCCAGGCCGCCGTATTCCTCCGCGTCCTTTTGCAGGCCGGCGCCGATGCGGGCCAGCACCATATCCCCCGCCTTGCGCCCATACCACTCGTTGAACAGCTTGAATTGCTCCAGGTCGATCACCAGCAGCTGCCAGTTCGCATCGCTGTCCGCCATCAGCCGCGCCGCAGCGGCGTAAAAATCGTTGCCGCGCAGCAGACCCGTCAGCGTATCCCTCTGAACGCGATTGCCGCTCCTCACCCGCGTGACGCCCGCCTCGCGATCCTTGATGTTCTGGATATCGTAGATGTAGCAGTAGACCAGCCCATCCGGCAGGTCGTTGGGCGGACCGCCCAGCGATACCTGCTCCACCCAGCGCCAGTCGCCGTCCAAATTCCTGATGCGGAACTGAAAGTCGATCAGGCCCGGCGTGTCAGACGACGCCAGCCGCGCCATCAGGCCGTCCGGATTCAGCGCGTCGGCGTAGGTTTGACGGTCGTCGGGATGAATCAGGTGGTCTACCGCGTAATCGTAGAAGCCGCGAAACGACCCTTCCACCGACGGTATGTGATACTTTCCGTCGATGTTGTACATGAACTTGTATCGATCCTTGCCCAGATCGATGCCCAGCATCTCGTCATAGGATGAGTTGTTCAGGAATTCCAGAATAGGGACCGGCAGCTCATTGCCCTTGAAGAGCGCCAACAATTCCCGGATCACGGCGACGCACCCCCTTCCTTCGCCCGGCGCGCACCCGCCCAAAGCGCACATTATCTTATATTGATTATAAATGAGCGCCCTATATTTTGCAACCAGGTTTTGCATTATGGAGGCATAACGTAAACAAATCATAAATCGCGGGTAAAGAGAGGCGCAACCGGCAATCTTGCAGGGAGGAAGGGCCGGCTCAAACGGAATATAGGCGGACGCGCGCTGATCGGGCGCACAAAAAGGCGAGCTGGGACGCCGTTGCGACGCCCCTGCTCGCCTTGTAACCAGTCGTTCTGTGTAAAGCGAAAATCCTTTTGTTTTCGCCCCGCCAAGGAAGGACTCCTTCACTGGCGCTACTTGATGAGCGTAATGTGGGCAAACACGCTGGCGAGGGTGTTCGCCACGGTGGACATGGTCTTGATGAAGATGTCCAGCGCCACGCCGACCACATCCTTACGGGTATCGCCCACGGTGTCGCCGGTGACGGAGGCCTTATGGGCCGCGGAGCCCTTGCCGTGCCCCTTCAGGGAGCCGGACTCAATGTACTTCTTCGCGTTGTCGAACGCGCCGCCGGAGTTGCCCATGAAGATGGCGCGGGGAATGGCGACGATGGTCGCGCCCACCAGCAGACCGCCGACGAATTCCACGCCGAACAGGAAGCCGCCCACGATGGGAATCATCAGCGCCAGCACGCTGGGCAGCAGCATCTTCTTCAGCGCCTGCTTGGCGGCCATCTCGATGCAGCGATTGTAGTCGGGCTTCACCTTGCCCTCCAGCACGCCGGGGCGGGACAGCTGCTTGTCGCCCTCGTTCGCCATCAGTCGGGCGGACTCGATGGTGTTGTCGGTCAGCAGGGCGGAGAAGTATTCGATCAGCGCGCCGCCGATGATGCCGCCCGCCACCGCCACGAAGGAAGCGAAGTTCAGCACCGGCTCGGCGCCAATGGCGGTATAGTTGCCCACGTAGGCCACGATCAGCGAGACGGTGGCAAACGCCGCGGAGCCAATGGCAAAGCCCTTGCCGATGGCCGCGGTGGTGTTGCCCACGGCGTCCAGCCTGTCGGTAATGGCGCGCACGTCGGCGGACAGGTGGCAGGATTCGGCCAGGCCGCCGGCGTTGTCGGCGATGGGGCCAAAGGCGTCGATGGACACCGTCGCGCCCACAAAGGACAGCATGCCCAGGGAGGACAGCGCGATGCCGTAGGTGCCGCACAGCTTGCCGGAGATGAACAGCGAGATGCCGATCAGCAGGATGGGCAGCAGGCAGCTGCGGGAGCCGATGGCGTCGCCCTTGGTGATGACGAAGGCCTCGCCCTCGGTGGCGATTTCCGCCAGACGGCGGGTGGGCGCGTAGTCGGTGCTGGTGTAGTATTCCGTGATGGAGCCGATGGCCACGCCGCTGGCGATGCCCAGCACGCTGGAGATCCACGGCGAGAGCCAGCCGGCGCGGAAGTCGGCATACAGCGGTACGTTCTTAAACACGATCAGCGCCGCGAAAAAGCCCAGCGCCACCGTCAGGCCCGCGGAGATCCAGGTGGCCAGGTTCAATTCCTTGGAGGGATTGTCGCCCATGTGGCGCACGCTGGCATAGCCCAGGCCGGCCAAACAGCCCAGCAGGCCTACGCCCGCCAGCGCGATGGGATACACGCAGGTGGCCCGGAAGGTGGCCTCGGTGATGGTCTCGCCGCCGTTTTTGAAGATGGTCACGGCGATCATGATCGCGGCGGCCATCGTCGCCACGAAGCTCTCCAGCAGGTCGGAGCAGTTGCCCGCGATGTCGTTCACGTTGTCGCCGATGAAATCCGCGATCACGTTGGGAATGCGGCTGTCGTCCTCCGGCATGTCGTGGCGCAGCTTCGCCAGGATGTCAGAGGAGATGTCCGCCGCCTTGGTGTAGTTGCCGCCCGCCACGCGGTTGAACATCGCCACCAGGCTGCAGCCCAGGGAGTAGGTGGAAATGCGCATCACGGAGGGATTGCACTCCAGGCTGGCGATCAGGCCGTGGCCGGTGGCGGTGTGGTCCACGCCCCAGATGATCAGCACCAGCACCAGGCCCAGCATGCCGAAGGCCTGCACCGACAGGCCGGAAATGCTGCCGCCGCACAGCGCCACCTTCACGGTCTCGCCGATGGACAGGCTCTCGCGGGCCTTGTTCGCGGTGCGCACGTTGGCGTAGGTTGCGCTGCGCATGCCCAGGATGCACACGGCGCTGGACATGCAGGCGCCCAGCAGGAAGGTGATGCCGCTGGTCTTTTCCACAAACAGGGAGAACACCAGCGCCACCAGAAACACCACGACCGCCACCGTCTTGTATTCGGTCTTCAGAAACGTGGAAGCGCCGTCGCGAATGATGCCCGCCATTTCAGACATCTCCGCCGTGCCCTCAGGCAGATGGCGAATGCGGCTGTAATTGTAAAGCACGTAGGCGATCGCCGCCAAGACTACCGCCAGCACGATGAACCAAACCATATCAAATCAATCCTTTCCCAAGTATAACCGCGCTTCAGTGGCGATAGGCGATGACGATAGCGGCCACGATCACCGCTACGAACAGCCCCACTATAAGAATCATACCGAAATTCACGCTCATTCACCCCTCTCTGCGTTAGCGCTTTCCAGCGCCTTCTTTTTCTCGCGGCGCATGATCGGCAGCCACTCCTTAAAGGCGATCACGATTGGCACGCCCACGCCGATGATAGACATACACAGGCAATTGACGAATTCCTTCTTTGCCGCTTCGTATTCCTCGCTGTACACGGCTTACCCCTCCTCTGTTCCAAATCGCGTCCATTATACAATGAATCGCCGCTAATATTTCGGAAAGGATGCTTGCGCCGGGTAATGTCTGCGTTCACAGTGGAAAAAGCGTGGTATACTATAAACTGATATAATGTGCTCGGTTGCGGAGGAATTGGCCATGGCTATGCGCAAATGGCGCGAGATACTCAAAAATATCGCGATTTGTCTGGGCATATTGGGCGCGGCGGTGCTGCTGTCCATAGCGCTCTCCGGCGTCAACGACGACAACAACCCCTTCGCCGTGCCGGTGTTCATACTGGCCATGGCGCTGATCGCCCGGCTGACCGACGGGTATGTCTACGGCATCGCGGCCTCGCTGGTGGGCACGTTCTGCGTGAACTACATGTTCACCTATCCCTTCTGGGAGTTCGATTTGACGGTGACCGGCTATCCCCTCACCTTCGCGATGATGCTGGTGGTATCGATATTCATCAGCGCCCTCACCACCCAGATCAAGCGGCAGGAGCAGCTTCGCTTCGAGGCCGAGCGGGAAAAGATGCGCGCCAACCTGCTTCGGGCCATCGCCCACGACATCCGCACGCCGCTGGCCTCGATCCTGGGCGCGAGCAGCGCCCTCAGCCAGCAATCGCTGACGGAGGCGGACCGAACCACGCTGATCGAGGCCATTCATCGGGACGCCAGCTGGCTGGCGCGGGTGACGGAAAACCTGCTGTCGGTCACCCGCTTCACCGGCCAGGACGTGGTCCTGAAAAAGACCGACGAGGTGGTGGAAGAGATCGTGGGCAGCGCTATCGTCAAGTACCGGCGCGCGCCAAGCGCCCTGCCGGTGCACGTGGCTCAGCCGGAGACGATACTCATCGCGCCGATGGACGCCACGTTGATCGAGCAGGTGCTCATCAACCTTTTCGACAATGTGAGCGCCCACGCCGGGAACGCCACCGGCATCTGGCTGCGCATCAGCGGCGAGCGCGACCGCGTGGCGCTTCTGGTGGAGGACGATGGGTGCGGCATCCCTCCCGCCCTGCTGCCAAAGCTGTTCGACGGCGGCGCGCGAGCCCGCCCGGACGAGGGCAGAGGCATGGGTATAGGTTTATCGGTGTGCCGCACCATCGTCCGCGCCCATGGCGGCGAGCTGAGCGCCGGAAACAGTCCGCGCGGCGGGGCCGCGTTCACATTCTATCTACCCTGCATGGAGGTGGAGCATGCCTAATACCATACGCAGCAAAATACTCATCATCGAGGACGATCCTGGCATCCGCACGTTCCTGCGCACCACGCTGGCCTCCGCCGGCTACGATCCCATCATGGTCTCCAACGGCGCAAGCGCACTGGATATGGTCGCCTCCCACTGCCCGGACTGCGTGCTGCTGGATTTGGGCCTGCCGGACATGGACGGCAACGAGATCATCCGCAGCATGCGCGGCTGGACCCGAACGCCCATCATCGTCATCTCCGCCCGCAGCATGGAGGAAGACAAGGCCCAGGCGCTGGATCTGGGCGCGGACGATTACATCACCAAGCCCTTCGGCGCCATCGAACTGCTGGCCCGCATCCGCACTGCCCTGCGCCATACCCGCACCACGGCGGAAAACGGCGAAATCGCGCTGACCGGCAGCTATCACGTAGGCGATCTGACCATCGACTACCGCCGGCATCGGGTCTGCGTGGCGGGGCAGGACGTTCACCTGACGCCGAACGAGTTCAGAATCGTAGCGCTGCTGGGCATGCACGCCGGACGGGTGCTGACCTACCGCACCATGCTGCGCGAGCTCTGGGGGCCCTCCGCCAACAGCGACAACAAGATCCTGCGCGTGCACATGGCCAGCATTCGCCGCAAGATCGAGCCCACCCCCAGCGAGCCGCGCTATATCTTCACCGAGGTGGGCGTGGGGTATCGAATGGCCGAGGGGGAGGAGAAATACTGATTGGCCGACGGTGGCAAGGCAATCTGGCCGCAAAACCCGCGGGGAGACCACGATTTCCAGTCTCTAATCCCTATTCCCTCGGTTGCTTTTTCCCTTCCCCTGTGCTATGATTCATATATCGCAATCACCGTTGAAAGGACGCGATACCATGTTCATAGCCGACGCTCACTGCGACACCCTGTACGCCATCGCCATCGAGGGCACGAGGCCCGAAAGCTGCGTCGTCACGCCCGAAAGAATGGCGGCGGGCGGCGTGGGGCTTCAGACCTTCGCCCTGTTCTGCGGCAAGCATGGTCCCGCGGGCACGCCCTACGCCGACGCCCTCGCCATGCTGAACGTCGCGGGCCAGGCGGGTGTTCCGATTCTGACCGGCGACCTGCCCGACGCGCCGCCTCAAGCCCCCACGGGTGTCTTTTCCTGCGAGGGCGGCGAGATGGTGGAGGGCTCGCTGGAGCGCTTTCATGAATTTCAGCGCAAGCTGCGGCTGCGCATGATCGCCCTCACCTGGAACTTTGAAAACGAGATCGGCCATCCCGCCGCGGAAGGGCCCAAGGGCGGTTTGAAGCCCTTTGGCTTTGAGCTGCTGAAAGCCATGGATGCCGAAGGCGTGCTGGCCGACACCTCGCACCTCAACGAGGCGGGCTTCTGGGACGTGTGCGAACGCGCGGCGCTGCCGCCCATCGCCAGCCACTCCGACTGCCGCTGGCTGTGCGACGTGCCCCGGAATTTAAGGAAGGAGCAGGTCAAGGCGCTCGTCGAGCGGGGCGGCTTCATCGGCGTGAACTTCTACAGCTGCTTCCTGCGGGAGGACGGACGCGCCACGCTGGACGACGCGGTGCGCCACATCGACGAGCTGTGCGCGCTGGGCGCGGAGCATGTCGTGGGCTTCGGCTCCGACTTCGACGGCATCGAATCCTGGCCAGAGGGACTGGGCCATCCGGGCCAGTTCGGCAACCTGCTGGACGCGCTGCGCCGCCGGGGCTACACCGAAGCGCAGCTCGAAGGCATCGCCGGTCTGAACCTGTGGAATCTGTTGAAGCGGGCCGAAGCGGCCCGCCGGGCCTGACCATGAACCGGGTCGTCGGCATACTGGCCCACGTGGACGCGGGCAAGACCACCTTCTCCGAGCAGCTGCTGTACCACGCCGGGGTGCTGCGCGCGCCGGGGCGGGTGGACCATAAAAATACCCTGCTGGACGCGCATCCATTGGAGCGCCAGCGGGGCATTACCATATTCTCCGACCAGGCCGTGTTTGAGCGCGGCGGCCATCGCTTCTTCTGGGTGGACACTCCCGGCCACGCCGACTTTGCCGCCGAGATGGAGCGCGCGCTGAGCATCCTCGATTACGCCGTTCTGATCGTCAACGGCGCGGAGGGCATTCAAAGTCACACGGAGACGCTGTGGACGCTGCTGGAGGCCTACAGGGTGCCCACGCTGCTGTTCATCAACAAGACCGACCGGCCCGCCTGTGACGCCGACGCGGTGCTGGCGCAGCTCAAAAGGCGTTTGAGCCCGGACATGGTGGACATGGCCGGCTGGCATGGCGGCGACATGCCCGTGCCGCTGATCGAGGCCGTGGCCGAGCGGGACGAGACGCTGCTGGATCGATGGATGGCGGACGATTTCGACGCGGTCGCGTGGCTCAGCGCCTTGAGGCATCAGCTGCGCCGCCGGACGCTGTTCCCGGTATGGCGCGGCTCAGCCCTGAACGACCAGGGCGTCGCGGAGTTCCTGGACGCGCTGTGCCTGCTGACGGACGGCGGCGAAGCGCCGCCCATCGACGCGCCCTTTTCCGCCCTGGTCCACAAGGTGCGGCGGGACGCGCAGGGCGGGCGGCTGTGCTTCTTCAAGGTCCTCTCCGGCGGCGTGGCCGCGCGGGAGGAGATCGCCATCCCCGGCGGCAGCGTCAAGCTCAACGAGCTGCGCCTGTACAGCGGCGCGAGGTTTGCGCCCGTCCAGCGGGCGGAGGCGGGCATGCTGTGCGCCGCCGCGGGACTCGCGAATGTGCGCCCCGGCGACTACATCGGCGCGAAGGCCGGCAAGCGCAACGCCTTCCACGCCGAGCCGATGATGGCCGCAAGCGTGATCTGCGATTCCGCCATCCCCAGCGGCAAGGTATTGGAGGCCCTGCGGCAGCTAGAGGATGAGGATCCCACTCTGGGCGTGGGTTTCAACGCGGCCACCGGGGCCATCGACCTGCGGGTCATGGGACAGATTCAGCTGGAGGTCATCCGCCAGCTGATGCTGGATCGCTTCGGCATCGCCATCGATTTCGGCCCCATGCGGGTGCTCTATATGGAGACCATCGCGGCCCCCGCCGTGGGCGTGGGCCACTACGAGCCGCTCCGGCACTACGCGGAGGTGCAGCTGCGGCTGGCGCCCGGCCCGCGGGGCAGCGGCCTGCGCTTCGAATCGCTTTGTCATGTGGACGAATTGGCGCTGAACTGGCAGCGGCTGATCGAGACCCACGTGTTTGAGAAGGCGCACAAGGGCGTGCTCACCGGCGCGCAGCTGACGGACGTCACCGTGCAGCTGCTGCACGGTCGGGCCCACCTGAAGCACACCGAGGGCGGCGACTTCCGGGAGAGCACCTACCGCGCCATCCGAAACGCGCTGATGTACGCCGAGAGCGTGCTGCTGGAGCCGATCTGCCGGTTCAGCCTGCGCGCGCCCCAGGAGAGCTACGGGCGGGTGATGGGCGACCTCACGCGGATGCACGCCGCGCTCGATCCGCCCCGGATGGACGGCGAGCATTTCGTGTTGGACGGCGAGGCGGCCTTCGCCCTGTTTTCCGCCTATAGCGCCGATTTCCTGGCTGCCACCCACGGGCGGGGCCTGCTGAACTACCATCTGGACCACTACGCGCCCTGCCGGAACGCGGCGGAGATCATCGAGGCCGCGCGTTACAATCCCCTGGCCGACGACACGCCGGACTCCGTGTTCTGCGCCCACGGCGCGGGCTACACCGTGCCCTGGAACGAGGTAAGAGCCCACGCCCACTGCCCGGTGGAAGAGGCATAAAAAGCGGGAGACCGCGCTTCACGGCCTCCCGCTTTTTCTATGTCTCCGAGTATTTCTTTCTTTTTACGTACAAATAGCACACGAAGTGCGTGGCGAAGGTGAGCGCCCAGGAGATGGGATAAGAGATGTACAGCATGTCCAGCGTGGGATTCATCGGGAAGATGCCCAGGATCCAAACGATGCGCAGCACGCACACGCCCACGATGGAGACGACCATCGGCAGCACCGAGTTGCCCATGCCGCGCAGCAGGCCCACCATGGTGTCCATCGTGCCGCAGAGAAAATAGGTCGGCGCGATGATGGCGGTGCGTATGCCCGCGGCGGCAATGACGGCGTCGTCAGAAGTATAGATGTGAAACAGCGGCACCTTGAACAGCATCAGCAGCGCGCCAAGCACCGCGCCGATGCCGAACACCACCAGCAGCGAATCCCGCGCCACACGACCGATACGCTCGTAGCGCCGCGCGCCTACGTTCTGCCCGGTAAAGGTGATCGCTGCCTGATAAATGCTGTTCATGGCCACATAGATGTAGCCCTCCAGGTTGCTGGCGGTGGTGTTGCCCGCCACCACCGTCTTGCCAAAGCTGTTGACGGTGGACTGTATCAGCACGTTGGAGATGGAAAACACCATGCCCTGCAGGCCGGCGGGCAGGCCCACGCGGGCGATTTGGAGCACCTTCTCGCCGTCCAGGCGCAGCTTTTTCAGCTCCACCTTGATGGCCCCGTCGCTGCGCATCAGGCACAGCAGCACCAGCGCGGCGGAGATGATCTGGGAGATGATCGTGGCCAGCGCCACGCCGGAGACGCCCATGCCCAGCGCGATGACGAAAACAGGTTCAAAATCACGTTCACCACGCCGGCGATGGTCAGGTAGGTCAGCGGGCGGCGGGTGTCCCCCACCGCGCGCAGGATCGCCGCGCCGAAGTTGTACAGCAGATTGGCGGGCATGCCCAGGAAGTAAATGCGCATATAGGCCGTCGCCAGGGGCAGCACCTCCGCGGGCGTGTTCATCATGCTCAGGAACGTGCCCGCCAGAAAGAAGCCCACGATGCCCACCAGCACGCCGCCGATCAGGCTCAGCGTCACCGAGGTATGCACCGCCTCGCGGGTATCCTTGAAGTTGCCCGCGCCATAGCACTGGGCCACCACCACGTTCGCGCCCACGGAAAGCCCCATGAACAGGTTCACCAGCAGGTTGATCAGCGAGCCGGGCGTGCCCACCGCCGCCAGCGCGGCGTCGCCCTCAAAGCGGCCCACCACGATCACGTCCGCGGCGTTGAAGGTCAGCTGCAGCACGCTGGACAGCATCAGCGGCAGCGCAAAGCTGATCAGCTTTGGCAATACCGGGCCGTTCAGCATATCGATTTCATAGCTTCTCTTGCGAAGGCGCATAGTGTCTCTCCCCGGCGCTCGCGCGCCGCTTCTCTTTTATTTCAGCGTGGTGCATTATAGCACGCATTCATTGCGTTTTCGTTGTCAAATGTCGTCTCCGGCAAAAGAATTACAGATTTAACCCCCCTGAAGAATGAGGTGTGATTGGCGCGGCGGCAAGAAACCGAAATTAAATCTTGACGAACCGCGGCAAGTGCGCTATGATAGCTTCAGTATAACTTGAAAATTGGAGATGTTTGCCCATGAGTGAAAATTGTACCCATGATTGCGGCAGCTGCGGCGTGGATTGCCCCAGCCGCAACGGACAACAGCCGGATTTTGCCGCCCCGGCCAACGCCAATAGCCGCGTGAAGAAGGTCATCGGCGTCGTCAGCGGCAAGGGCGGCGTCGGCAAATCCCTGGTGACGAGCCTGATGAGCGCGCTGATGCGCCGCCGCGGCCACAGCGTCGCGATCCTCGATGCCGACATCACCGGTCCGTCCATTCCCAAGGCCTTCGGTGTGAAGGGCCAGCTGATGGCCTCCGACGAGGGCATCTTCCCCGCCGTCAGCGCCACCGGCATCAAGATGGTGTCGCTGAACCTGCTGCTGCCCAGCGAAACCGATCCCGTGGTCTGGCGCGGCCCCATCATCGCCGGCACCGTCAAACAGTTTTGGACGGACGTGATGTGGGAGGACGTGGATTTCATGTTCGTAGACATGCCTCCGGGAACCGGCGATGTGCCCCTGACGGTGTTTCAGTCGCTGCCGCTGGACGGCATACTGATCGTCACCTCCCCCCAGGAGCTGGTGGGCATGATCGTCGAAAAGGCCGCGAACATGGCCCGTATGATGAATGTGCCCGTGCTGGGCATCGTGGAGAATATGAGCTACTTCGTGTGCGATCAATGCGGCAAGGAGCATCATATTTTCGGCGACAGCCATGTGGATGAAATCGCCGAGCGCCACGGCATTGCCGAGGTCGCGCGGTTGCCCATCCAGCCCGCCATCGCCGCCGCCTGCGACAGCGGCGCCATCGAGATGATCGAAGCTCCCTGGCTGGAGAATATGGCCGCCGCGCTGGAACAGCTATAGACCGAAGTTACAAATGAAACGACAACGGAGGCTGCCATGAGATATGAAAAATCCTGCGGCGCCGTGATTTTCAGAAGGGCGGAAAATGGTTGGAATGTGCTGCTGATCCGGCACACCAAGGGCCGGCACATCTCCTTCCCCAAGGGACATGTGGAGCAGGGCGAGACGGAAAGTCAGACCGCCGAGCGAGAGATTTTGGAGGAGACCGGCCTGCAGGTGAAGGTCGACCGCCGCTTCCGCGCGGAGAACCGCTATAATATCCGCCCGGATACCCAGAAGCTGGTGGTCATATTCGCCGCGCTGACGACCCAGGCCGAGCTCACTCCCCAGCCGGAGGAGATCGCCGAGGCCTTTTGGCTGCCCATAGATGAGGCCGCCGCCCGGCTGACCTACGAGCGCGACCGCAAGATCATGCGGGATGCCCTCGCGCACATTCAGAAATATCACGCGACGTAAAAGAAAGCGCGCTTCGCCCGGAATGACCGCATTGTCTGCGGCGCTTCCGGCGAAGCGCGCTTTTTGTCCGCGTACAGTCCATCGCCTTACCGGCCGGCTGGGCTTATACTAAATTCCTTCTAAAATACACAATTGCGGAGCGGATTTTTCGTTCATGCAAAGCCGCGCGAAGAAAGCGTACGGCGCTACGTCGACCGGAGCGACGCTACGCATGGGCGGAATAGACGCCCACAGTTGTGTATGGATTAGACGGAATATTATTAAGTGGCAATTTCCTCCGCCAGCATGAACTGCAAATCCGCGTCCTTCATGTAGCCCTCGTGGCCCTGCAGGCTGATGTGGCTCCAGCCGTCCACGGTCTCGATGACCTCCACGCGAGTGCCGTTGTCCAGATGGCCCAGCACGTTGGCGTCCTCGGAATCCACATCGTAGACCGGCGCCTTCTTGTCGGTAGTGGCCCGCACCACAGCCGGAAGCACGGAATTGTCGGCCGCAACCTCTGCGGCGACCGCTTCGCCCGCTTCCGCTTCGCCTTCCTTCGCGCCCCAGAATGCCAGATACTGGTTCAGCAGATAGCCGTTCTTGCCGTCATACTCCACATAGGACCACTCCGAGCTGCGCAGCAACACCCGCACCTGGGTCTGATAGGGCACCTCGGCCAGAATGGCGCTTTCGGTATTTGGGGCCTCCCGCAGGTTCAGGGTCACATTGGGGCCGTCCGTATTCACCTGGGCGTAGGTGGTCATGCCTTCGTAATCCTCCAGCTCGCCATCCGTCGCCAGATAGTTTGCGAACACCTCCCAGGGCATCATCACGCCGTTCAGATACTCCTGCTTTGTGTAGCCGATGGTGTAGGCCTTGTCGCTATCCGAAGCCTTATAGGTCAGCGACGAGATGTCCTGGGTATAATAATCCAGGAAATCGTCCTTCACATATCCCACGTTGGTGCCGCGCTGAACATGGCTCCAGCCCTTGTTGCGCTCCAACGCGATAACCACGTTTTCCGAAGTCAAACTTGTCAACGCCGCGGCGCTGGAGCTGGGCTCCGAGCGCAGGCGAATGGACACGCTCAGGTTGGTCTTGGCCATGTTCAACTGATCGCTCGTGGTCTCCAGAGCGCAATCGTCCTCGCTGAACAGGCTCTGCACCTTGCCGGCCTCGTATTCGAGGGCCTTCTGCATGCCCGGCACCAGCACGCCGTCGGTGGGATACGCATAGGCGCTCTGAAACTGCTTCACCGCCTGCAACACATCCACGTCGAAAACGCCGTCAATGGCCGCGCCATCGTACAGCTTGAGATCGGCCAGCTGCTGCTGCACATTGCGCACCACGGGGCCGCTCATGCCCTCCTCCAGCGTCACATTCGTGGCGGTGGGCGCTTCATCTGAATAGATCACCTGCAAAAACTCCGGCGTCGCCAGGCCAGTCTCCTCCACGCCCATCAGCTGCTGGGCGTCGCGCACGGCGTTGATCGTCGCGCCGCCGTAGCGGCCGTCGATGCCGTCGCTGTAGATGCCCAGATCCCTGAGGCGGGTCTGCAAATCGCGCACCTCGGATCCCTTGCTGCCATTGCCCAGCACGCCCTCCTCGTGGGCGTTGGCCTGAAAATAATCATAGGACTGGCCCTTCTCATTGGTGTAGGAGGCGCGCAGCAGCATCCGGCGGGTATCCTCATCCTCTTTCTTGCTGGTGTATATCTTGACCCGCGTGCCCGGCAGGCAGCACTTGGCGATGAACTCCGCATCCTGCCAGCGCAGGCGCAGGCAGCCGTGGGAGGCGGGCTTGCCAAAGTTCGCCACGCCGGATTCACTGATGGTGGATTCATCCTTCAGCTTATAGGGAATGGAATGAAACAGCACGCCCTTGAAGATGCGGGTGGCGTAGTGCGCATAACAATCATAAGAGCGGAAGTAGTACCATTCCTCGCGTTCAGCCTCTTCCGTCTTTTTCGGCAGGTAATAGGTGCCGTGGGGCGTCGCGTTCTCAAGGCCGGAAGAACACAGCATCTGGCGCACGATGTTGTCCGTCTCGGTGCTGTAGATGGTGACGATCTGATTGGTCAGATCGGCCTTGATGTAATAGGGCATATCGTATCCCGCTTTGGCCACCTGATCAAACGCCGGTATCGCCGTTATCAACAGCGCCATCGCCGCCGCGAGGACAAGAATTCTCTTCAGCTTCATACCAATTAACCCCTACTAACCCTTATATAGTATTATATTGATTATAACACAATATAAACGCCTTTTCAATCACATACGCGCCACGAAAGCGCTCAAATTGGTAAATATTGGCAGGAAATATTTGGCTTTGCGTTCGCGGCGGAATCTCGCGACATTCAGGAACGCTTCTTTTGCCTGGAATCCCCGAAGCATAGATTTTGAGGCGCGAAAGGCGCGGCGCATAACGATTTCGCCGAAGCCTTTGGTCTCTGGTGATCCGTCCGCTAATCGTGTCCAATACAAAAAACCGCGCATCCCTTCGGATGCGCGGCGCGATCTATGCTTGAGATCAGAATTTCAGGGAATTCAGCTTGATGCCGGGGCCCATGGTGCTGGAGAGCACGGCAGAGCGAATGTAGGTTCCCTTGGTGGCGGCGGGCTTGGCCTTGATGATGGCCTCCATCAGCACGCGGAGGTTCTCGACCAGCTTCTGCTCCTCAAAGGAAGCCTTGCCGACCGGGCAGTGAATAATGGCGGTCTTGTCCACGCGATACTCGACTTTACCAGCCTTGATATCGTTGATGGCTTGCGCCACGTTCATGGTGACGGTGCCGGCCTTCGGGGAAGGCATCAGGCCCTTGGGGCCCAGCACGCGGCCCAGACGGCCGACCTGACCCATCATGTCGGGGGTGGCGACGACCACGTCGAAGTCGAACCAGCCGCCCTGAATCTTGGCGACCATATCCTCGGCGCCCACGTAATCCGCGCCCGCGGCCTCAGCCTCGGCGGCCTTATCGGCCTTGCAGATCACCAGCACGCGCACGGTCTTGCCGGTGCCGTTCGGCAGAACGACGGCGCCGCGAACCTGCTGGTCGGCGTGGCGGGGATCGACGCCCAGGCGGACGGAGATCTCCACGGTCTCATCGAACTTGGCCTTGGCGGTCTGCTTGACCAGCGCGATGGCCTCCTCCGGGTCATACTGCTTGCTGCGATCGATCAGCTTCAGGCTGTCGGAATATTTCTTACCCTTTTTCATGAATACATCCTCCTTGTGGTCAAGCGGATTTCAAAATCCTCCCACGTCTCTGTGGCAATACCTCTTGAAGACCTCAGTCCACAACCACGACGCCCATGGAGCGCGCGGTGCCGGCGATCATGCTCATGGCTGCTTCCAGGGAAGCGGCGTTCAGATCGGGCATCT
>JAFVBK010000003.1 GCA_017480045.1 Clostridia bacterium | reverse complement strand
CGTTTCCGACGGCATGACCCGGCTGTTTGAGCGCTTCACCACGCTGGATCTCGTCAATGGCGAATACTGCTTCATCAACGGCTATGTGGAGGACAAGACGCTGCCCCGGCAGGGCGAGTACAGCCGGTTTGCGCGTGCGCTGCTCAGCCGCGTCTCCGATGAACAAGAAAAGCGCGAGGTGGCGGATTTCATCAGCATCGAGCATCTGAAATCGACGCTCTCAAAGGCGGAGATCGTCAGCCTGCGCGTCCACGCGCCCGACGGCAGCGCGGAATGGTTCACCTATAACTTCATCGTGCTGGAGCGCGTGGAGGGCACGCCGGCGAGGCTGCTGGTCGTGCGCCAGGACGTCACCGCCCTTCGCCGCAAGGAGGAGGAGGAACAGCGCAGGCTCGCGGACGCGCTGGACGCGGCGGAGCGCGCCAACCGTGCCAAGACGGAATTTCTGTTCAACATGTCCCACGACCTGCGCACGCCCATGAACGCCATCATCGGGTATACGGAGCTCGCCGAGGGCGAGGATGTCACCAGGGAGCAGATGCAGGGATACGTTCGCAAGATCGATTCCTCCAGCCAGCACCTGCTGGCCCTCATCAACGATATTTTGGAGATGAGCCGCATCGAGAGCGGGAAGCTGGCCATCGAGCCGGTGCGCGCCGACCTGGTTCGGATCATGACGGAGGCCCAGGAGATGTTCGCGGCCCAGATGAAAAAGAAGCGCATCGCCTTCAGCGTGGATACCTCCGGCGTGCGGGATCGCTGGGTGCTCTGCGACAGCAACCGGCTGAACCGGGTGATATTGAACCTGATCAGCAACGCCTTTAAGTTCACACCGGAGAACGGGCGGATCGACGTGCGGCTCGCTCAGACCGGCGGCACGGCGGCGGAGGGACGCTATGCGCTCTCCGTGAAGGACGACGGCATCGGCATGAGCCCGGACTTCGTGTCCAAGCTCTTTACGCCCTTTGAGCGCGAGCGCACCTCCACCGTCAGCAAGACCCAGGGCACCGGGCTCGGCCTGAGCATCACCAAGAAGATCGTGGATCTGATGGGCGGCGACATCGAAGTTGAGACCGAGCAGGGCAGGGGCACGGAGTTCACCGTCAGCCTCAGCTTCCCGCTGGTGGAGGCGGAGGACGGCGGGGAGGTCGAAGCGCCACTGGCAGCGGCGCCCGTGGACTTCAGCAAGGTGCGCCTCCTGCTGGCGGAGGACAACGAGATCAACCGCGAAATTGCCACGATGATCCTCTCTCAGTCGGGCTTTACCATCGAGAACGTGGAGAACGGCCAAATTGCCGTGGACATGCTGGCAAAATCGGAGCCTGGCTATTACGACGCCGTCCTGATGGATATTCAGATGCCGGTAATGGATGGCTACACCGCGGCGCGAACCATTCGCGGGTTGGAGAACCCGGCGCTTGCGAGTGTGCCGATCATCGCCATGACAGCCAACGCCTTCCAGGAGGATGTGGAGACGGCGCGGGGCGTGGGCATGAACGGCCATATCGCGAAGCCGCTGGACGTGGATAAGATGTTGGCGACGCTGACGGAGGTGCTGTCAAAGCGCTGACCGCCGCTCTATGGATACCGGGTGATGAGAATTTCAGACGCCCGGTATTTTGTATAAGGCATTCTTATAATAAATCCGCGCGTTTCGAATTGATTTTCTGTCGCCGCGCCCTGTATAATGTAGTTATTAAGGAAATGGAGGAGAAGCGGATGGCAAATTTGATCGTTTATTATTCCCGAAAGGGTCAGAACTATTGGAACGGCAGCATCGTCGATTTGGCAAAGGGCAACACCGAGCGCGTGGCGGAGTTCGTGCAGAAGGCCGTCGGAGGCGACCTGTTTGAGATCGAGACCGTGCGCGAGTATTCCAAGGATTACATGACCTGCACCGAGGAGGCCAAGGCGGAGCTGCGCGAGAATGCCCGCCCGGAGCTAAAGCGATACCCGGACAGCCTCGACCAATATGACACCATCTTCGTGGGCTACCCCAATTGGTGGGGCGTGATGCCGATGTGCGTGTATACTTTTTTGGAGCGTTACGATTTGACGGGCAAGAAAATAGCGCCCTTCTGCACCAACGAGGGCAGCGGCATGGGCGGCAGCGAGCGCGAGCTGAAAAAGATATGCAGGGGCGCGACGGTGGCGCCCGGCCTGTCCATCCACGGCGCGGAGGCGGCGCAGAGCGAGGCGAGGGTCGCCAAGTGGGCGCGGGAAGCCGCTCGGGCGAAGAAAAATGACTGATGTCGAACAGTGCCGGGAGGTATACCGGCGAATGTACCGCGCGATGATTGCAAAGAACGCGACCGCGCTTGATGAAGTGCTGGACGACAGCTTTGTGCTCGTTCACATGACCGGCATGCGACAGGACAAGGCGACGTTTATCGGTGCCGTCGCCGACGGTACGCTGAACTACTATACCTGTCAGGATGATGACATCCATGTGGACGTTTCTGACGGCGCCGCCACGTTGACCGGCAAGAGCCGCGTCAATGCCGCCGTATTTGGCGGCGGCAGACATACCTGGCGATTGGAGCAGGATATGCGGTTGACGAAGCGGGACGACGTGTGGCGCATCAGCTTTTCCAGGGCAACGACCTATTGATTGAGGGCTGGAGGATAATAGCTATGACAAAGAGAATCATTGCGGCGCTGCTTGCGCTTGCGCTGCTGTTGGCGGGCTCCGCGCTTTCTGAGGGCGCTTTGGTCGTCTACTTCTCCCGTGCGGGCGAGAACTACAGCGTGGGGGAGATCGAGGAAGGCAACACCGCGAGGCTGGCAAAGCTCATCGCGGCGCGAACCGGCGCGGAGATCTTTGAAATCGCGCCCGCGGTGGACTATCCCGCCTCCTATGACGAGTGCCTGGCGATTGCCACCGAGGAGCGGAATTCAGATGCCCGTCCCGCGTACATCGGCGACGTGGAGGGCTGGGAGGACTACGATACCGTGTTCATTGGCCATCCCATCTGGTGGGGCACGGTGCCCAGGATCGTGTATACCTTCATAGAGAATCACGATTTTACGGGCAAGACGGTCGCGCCCTTCAACACCCACGAGGGCAGCGGCCGGGGCGACAGCCAGCAGGTCATGGAGGGGCTGCTGACGGATGCTGCCGCCGTGCTGCAGGGACTGGCCGTGCGCGGTGCGACGGCGCAGAATGACGCGGAGGCCGCCGGGAGGGCGGTCGCTGATTGGCTCAATGAGCTTGACATCGACCAATGACAGGAGGCGTGAAATATGCTGCAAAACAAATTCTTTCCTGAGATTCACGGCAACTTCGGCTTCGGCTGCATGCGCCTGCCGATGCGCGGCGATGTGGTGGATTACGAGGAATTCAGCCGCATGGCGGATGCTTTCATCGACGCTGGCTTCAATTACTTCGACACGGCGCACGGCTATATCGGTGGCCAGTCCGAAACTGCCATCCGCGATTGCGTCGCCAAGCGCTATGACCGCGGCCGCTTCCTGCTGACGGACAAGCTGACCGACCCCTACTTTAAGAAGCAGGAGGACATTCGGCCCTTTTTTGAGAAGCAGCTGCAGTGGTGCGGCGTCGATTACTTTGATTTTTATCTGATGCACGCCCAGGACAAAAACAACTATCAGAAGTACAAGCGCTGCAGGGCCTATGAGACCGCCTACGCCTTTAAGCAAGAGGGGCTGATCCGGCACTTTGGCATCTCCTTCCATGACAAGGCCGAGGTGCTGGATATGATCTTGACCGAGCACCCGGAGATCGAGATCGTGCAGATTCAGTTCAATTATGTGGATTACGAGGATGCCTCCGTTGAGGCGCGCAAGGTCTACGAGGTTTGCGAGCGGCACGGCAAGCCCGTGATCGTGATGGAGCCGGTGAAGGGCGGCAGCCTGGTAAATCTGCCGCCGGAGGCGGATAAAATCCTGCGGGACCTGAACGGCGGCAGCAACGCCAGCTACGCCATCCGCTACGCCGCCAGCTTTCCCCGGATGGCGATGGTGCTCTCCGGCATGAGCGATATGCCGCAGATGCTGGATAACCTCTCCGCTATGAAGGATTTTGAGCCGCTCTCCGAGAAGGAGCTGGACGCGGTGCGCAGGGTATGCGATATCTTTCGCGGCTTGAACCTGATCCCCTGTACCTCCTGCCGGTATTGCGTCGAGGAAAACGAATGTCCAAAGGGCATTCGCATACCCGATATGTTCTCGTCGCTGAACGCCCACGAGACGTTTCACAACTGGAACACGGGCTATTACTATAGCAACATCCTTACGGGCAACGGCCATGGCAAGGCTTCGGAATGCATTCGCTGCGGCAAGTGTGAGAAGGTCTGTCCGCAGCATCTGCCCATCCGGGAGTTGTTGAAGGATGTCGCAAAGACTTTTGAATCGTAAATGAGAGGAGCGATCCAATGAATCGAGAGGTTATGCTTGTCACTGGGGCAGGACAAATCAGTATGGCAATCGCCCGGCGGGTTGGGTTTGGAAAGAAGATCATCCTGGGCGACAAGAAGCTCGAAAATGCCCAGGCCGTCGCGAAGCTTATGAACGACGCGGGCTATGATGTCGTCCCCTACGCAATGGATCTGGCGAGCCGCGAGTCCATTCGCGATATCATCGCCGAGGCGCAAAAACATGGCGCGATCAAGTATCTGGTCAACGGCGCGGGCGTTTCGCCCAGCCAGGCTCCGATCGAGGCCATATTGAAGGTCGATCTCTATGGTACCGCGGCGCTGCTGGAGGAGGTTGGAAAGGTGATTGCCGAGGGCGGCAGCGGCGTGACGATTTCCAGCCAGTCCGGCTGGCGCATGCCTCAGCTGACCGCCGAACAGGACAGGCAGCTGGCGACGACGCCAGCGGAGGCGCTGTTGGACCTTGAAATCCTGAGGCCGGAGAACATCCGCGATACGCTGCACGCCTACCAAATGGCAAAACGCTGCAACGAGAAGCGGGTGATGGCCGAGTGCGTGAAGTGGGGCGCGCGCGGCGCGCGGTTGAACGCCATCGCGCCGGGGATCATTGTAACCCCGCTGGCAATCGATGAGTTCAACGGCCCTCGCGGCGACTTTTACAAGAATATGTTCGCCAAGTGCCCGGCGGGACGTCCCGGCACGGCGGATGAGGTGGCCAACGTGGCGGCGCTCTTGATGAGCGATGCCGGCGCGTTCATCACCGGATCCACCTTCCTGATCGATGGCGGCGCGACGGCAAGCTATTATTACGGCCCGCTGCAACCGAACGCGTAGCGCTGCGCAGATATAATGGACACAATAAGCGCGCCATCCCGCCTAATGGGATGGCGCGCTTTCGTTGGTGCCGGTGGCCGGACTCGAACCGGCATGGTTTCCCGCCGCATTTTGAGTGCGGTGCGTCTGCCAATTCCGCCACACCGGCGCATATTCGCGATCAATCGATCGAACAATAAACAGTATAACGCATTTTGATCCAAAAATCAAGCCCTGAAATGCAAATGATTGCTTTGCAAATGAGCGCGTTTGGTGTATAATGTTTTTAAGAACGCTCAGGCGGCTTTCGACTCGCGAGAATTTGGGGATCGATTGCGCCGAAATCGGAAACGAGTCGGCAGCCAAGCGACATAGAAGGCGGGAGGTGATTCGCGCGTGGAGGAGAGCCAATTGATTCATCGGGCGGCGGACGGCGACGCGGCGGCGTTCAACGCGTTGATGAGCGCCCACGAGCGGCGCATGTATGCCGTGGCCCTTCGCATGTGCGGCAACCCGGAGGACGCTCAGGACTGCATGCAGGAGGCGATGCTGCGCGTCTATCGCGCGATTTCGGGCTTTAAGGGTGAATCGTCGTTTTCTACCTGGGTATACCGTATCACCGTGAACACCTGCCTGGACGAGCTGCGCAAGCGCAAGAACCGGCCCAACACCTCGCTGGACGGGCTGGTGGACGCCGGCTGGGCGCCGGCGGACGAGGGCGAGACGCCTGAAAAGCATGCTGTTCGCGGCGAGGTGCGCAAGAGCCTGAAGGGCTTCATACAGGAGCTGCCGGAGGATATGCGCGCGGCCATCGTGCTGAGGGATATACAGGGATATACCTATGATGAGATCGCCACGATGCTGGATACCAACGTCGGCACCATCAAATCCCGCATCAGTCGAGGCCGTGAAAAGCTGAGAGAGAAAATATCCGCCAGGTCGGAACTTTTTGACAGGTACGGCGTCTAATTGATGGCGAAGGGAAATGGGTTTCAGATATCAATGGAGAAGGGAGGGCTTTCAATGACCTGCGCGGAGATTAACGGCCTGCTGGATCGCCTGATGGACGACGAGCTGACCGATGACGAGCGTCTGGAGATGGAAGCGCACGGGCAAGCGTGCCCTGAGTGCGCGGAGGCCATTCGGGCGACACTTCAGATGAAAGCCCTGTTTAATGAGCTGCCGCCGGAGGTGGACGTGCCGCTGGCCGCTCAGGCAAAGTGGCGCAACGCGGTGCGCGAGGAAGCGAAGCGGGCGCGTCGGCGACGGTTCAGTCGCCGGATTGGCTCAGCCGCGGCGGCGGTGGTGGTGCTGGCGGGCGTCGGACTGGCGCTGAACGCCGGCCTTGCGCCGAAACGAGACGCGGCGCAGAAGCTTGAGGCGACCCAGTTCGTCCAGGAGGCCTCTGAGGCAGTTGCCGCTGGCGAAGCCAATATAGATGCGCAGGCGGAGACGTACGCGGCGAAAGCCTCGGCCAATGGCGGGGATGTGGCCGTGGTCGGCACAGACGGTGAGGAATCGGCGATGGAGATCCAGGCCGAAGCGGCAGTGGCCGCGCCCCTCGCGGCGCCGGAGACCGTCGAGGATGCGGGCGTTGCGTTGGAAGCGGACGCGCCGGAGGAAGACATGGGCGACTTCGCGGAATTTTACGACGAAGCCGCGCCGATTTGCCGCGCCACGGTGGAGCAGTCCCCGGCCTGCGAGCTCGATCTTGAAGTTGCGGATGTGGACGTTGCCTGCGACGTGATCCGCGATCTCGCCGATGACTTTGAGGGTAACGCCGACGTGCAGCGGCTGGAGGATGGCGGCGCCAATGTGTATGTGCAAATCGGCGCGGAGAACGCCGCGGATTTTCTGGGCGCCGTTTTGAAGCTGGACGAATCCCAGAGCGCTCAAGCGCTGCCAGAGGTCGCGGAAGAGGGCGCGGTGCTGATGCTGCTGGTGATTGATCCAGCCGGGTGAGCGCAAGCGGACGTCGCTAAGCATTGAGTAATCGCATCCGAGAGCGCTTTATCAGAAAAGCGCATTGAATTGCAACCTTTTACAGAAAATCCCCGTCGAATAAATGTGGACGGGGATTTTCTGTTGGAATTGGGCCCGATTAGCGGACCGCCGAGGCGAGAAATCGAAGATTTCGCGGTCGCTTTGCAGACTGGCATGCAAAAATCCAAGATATTAACATGCCACCGCACCGGAGGCCGCAGGACTTTGGCGAAAATCGTTCCCGTAAAATGCTTACATGAAGGAGGAAATGGGTATGAAAAGGACATTGGCAATCCTGCTGGCACTGCTGCTGGCGGGCGCTGCGGCGTTGGCGGAGACTGCGACTCTGACAGGGGCGGTCGCCCCGGCGGAGCGCACCCTGACGGTGCAGGGCGTGGGCGTTGTGAAGGTGAACGCGGACCGCGCGACGATCAATCTTGGGGTGCGGGAGGTCGCGCCGGACGTGATGACCGCGCAATCCACGGTCAATGAAAAGCTGGACGCGGTCATTGTCGCGCTGAAGGCGGCCGGAGCGGCGGAAAGCGCGATCAGCACCGATGGCATTGGCATCTATCCCAACTATGATTATTCCGAGGACGAGCGCATCGTCGGCTATACCGCCTACAATTCCATCAGCGTTACGTTGACAGATGTGGAAAATGTGGGCTCTTACATCGACGCCGCCTTCGCCGCGGGCGCGAACAGCTTGGATTACGTGCAGTTTTCCGCCGCGGATACCGGCGATGCGGCCGATCAGGCGCTGGCGCTGGCGGTAGAGAGTGCGCGGCGCAAGGCCCAGGTGTTGGCGGAGGCCGCGGGCGTGGAACTGGGTGAAATTCTGGAGCTGCGCGACAGCGCCGATTCCGGCTACGACGCGAACATGTTCTATGCCAAGTCCGAGGCGGCGGCGGACATGGGCGCCGGAACCCAGGTGCTGGCCTCCCAGCAGCAGGTGAGCGCGTCGGTATACATCACCTTCGCAATCGGGGATTGAGCGAAAACCGCGTCATAAAGCGGAAATACGAGAATTCTGAACGGGCAAAAAGCGCGAGCGTCATATAACACTTGCGCTTTTTGCCCGTTTGGGCTATAATGATTGGCGGAAGCTGAATTATAAAGTATTGGAGGCTGTGACGCACATGGATGAGGAAAGGGATCTCGTCGTATTTGAGGACGACGCCGGCAACGAGCTGACCATGGAGGTGCTGGATTATCTGGCCTACGAGGGCAAGGAGTATGCGCTGCTGACCGAGTCTGTGGAGGACGACGAGGACGGCGACGAGGATGAGCCCGTGGAGGTGTTCATCATGGAGGTGCGCCCGGTGGGCGAGGATCAGGAGGAGTTTGTGCCCGTGGATGAGGCGCTGGCGGAGACGCTGATCAAGATATTCGAGTCGGACGACTTCGACGAGGTTTACGAGGACGACGAGGACGAGGAATGACGAATACCGGACGTTGATCGGCGTTCTACTTAACGTTTTTATTCCATTGACTTGATTGAAGCCGCCGGCGGCGCGCGCTATAATCATAGCAGCGCTGCCGGCGGGCTTATTGATGGACCGGATGGCAAATGGCTTGCGAAGGAGGGGCGGATATGGCCTCATCGCTGACGAGAAGGACGATCATGGCGTCGCTTTTGAAGCTGCTGGAGGAGCGCCCGCTGAGCAAGATATCCATCAAGGACATCGTGGAGGACTGCGGCATCAACCGCAATACCTTTTACTATCATTTCGCGGACCTGCCGGATCTGGTGGAGGCCATCATCCGGGAGGAGGCGGATCACATCATGCAGAGCTACACGGGCATATCCTCGCTGGAGGAGTGCATCGCGGCGGCGATGAAGCTGTCCGTGGATCACCGGCGGGCGGTCATGCACATCTATAATTCATCCAATCGGGATATTTACGAGCGCTACATGATGGAAATCTGTGAATACGTGGCGACGGCCTTCATCAACAACCTCATTGCGGGTCGGCCGGTGCCGGAGACGGATCGGGTGGCCATCATACAGGATTACAAGTGCGAGCTGTACGGCCACATCGTAGATTGGCTGAACCGGAGCATGAGCCACGACCTGGAAAAGCAGTTTCTTCGACTGTGCGAGCTGCGGCGGGGCATGACGGAAGAGATGCTGCGAAGAAGCTTGGAGGAATAGGAGACATAAAAAAGACCAAAGTCTATTGCTTTCGATAATAGACTTTGGTCTTTTTTTGTGATTATTTGGCCTCGCCATTCAGCGGCTTGATCAGGTCGTTCAGCAGCTTTGCGGTCTCGGCCGCGGCGTCGATTGGGGCATAGGCCCGCTGTGCGGCGCGCATGGCCTCGATTTCCGCGCCGCCGTCGGCAAACAGCGCCTTCACGCAGCCGGGCAGCTGCTTGGGCTCTGGGCAGTAGCGGGCTAGGCCGTGGGCCATCAACAGATCCGGATTGTGCAGTTCCTGCCCCGCCAGCTGGCCGAACAGGATCACCGGCACCCGCAGAGCGACGGCCTCCATGGCGGTGTTGGGGCTGGCACGCATCACCAGCGCGTCGCTGGCCGCCATCACGTTTTGAATATCCTCCACAAAGCCCATCGGGTTGAGCCGCCCGCGATACTTTCGCTTGAATGCCTTCCTCAGCCGCTTGCGCAGCTTTTTATTGCGCCCGCATATGACGTTGATCCTGGCGTCGGTGTGCTTGAGCAGCACGCGGGTGACGGCGTACACCATGCCGCTGCCCTCCGCGCCGCTCATCACGGTGATGACGTTGCCCTCGTGGGGCGCGGGCACAGGCACATCGATAAACCGGCTGCGCACCGGAAAGCCCACCTGCATCACCTTTTTCGGGTCGACGCCGTGGGCGAGGGTGCAGTCATAGGCCTCCTTCGAGGGCGCGAGCACCCAGTCGATGCGACTGTCAAACCAGTAGTCCGCGATGTCCACCAAATCCACCTCATGGGCGATCAGGGGAATTTTGAGGCCGGCCTCCGCCATCACCTCCAGCACCGCCCCCAGGAACATGGGATGCACGGAGAGTATGGCGTCCGGCTGAAACTCCGCCAGCAGCGCCAGCAAACGGGCCTTGATCATGCTCGCCACCGCGTGGGTGACGGGCTTTTTAAAGGTCTGGCCCGCGGCAAAATTCCACTCCCAGGCCTTTCCGGGCATGCGGGTGATGGGGCCATAGGTGTATTCAGCCATATACTGCTCAAGCTTGTTCATCAGCGCAAAGCCGTCGATGGCCCGGACCTCTAAGTCGTCATAGGCCGACAGCCGCTCCGACAGGGCGTCGGCGACGCTCTTGTGCCCATGACCGGTGAACAGGGAGGTGAGTATCAGCAACTTTCGCATTTTTCAAGCCTCTTTAGAATTAATAAAATACGGGGGCGATTGTAGCGCTGGATCATCACGTCGCCCAGATTGCTGATCGCGTAGCCGATGGCAATCGCCACACCGTACCAGCCCTCGATCAGCCAGACGAATACGGGGCTGAAGCAGGTCAAAACCCAGTGCACCAGCTCCGCGTTGCACATCTCCTGCACCAGCCGCTTCAGGTGCGCCGGGTCTCGCGACATGGTGTTCTGCTTGGGAAACACGCCCTTGAGCAGCTTGCTCATGTCGATGCCGTGGCTCTTGCGCCACTTGACGCCCAGCCGCTCGTAGATTTGGCCGCCCTTTTCCCACTTGTAGCACCTGTAGGGGAAGCGATCGGGGTCGTAATGTGCGCGAGGGATGCTTTCGCCGAT
>JAFVBK010000002.1 GCA_017480045.1 Clostridia bacterium | reverse complement strand
GGTCTTTGATCCTGACATATCATCTTCTCCATTCTACGTCTGCAACAAACGGCCGGCATTATTCCCATAATTATCCACAAATTCCATGTATTCATATTAATTCTACCCCCCCCCGCATATTTTTGTCAATACCTTTACTGGCTTTTAATTCATCTTTTATACTAAGACCTGAATAAAAGGGGCCCTCTCAAAACGCCGCCACCAGCGCGTAAAAGATGTGTAGGGGCGGCGTTGCGCCGCCCGCCCATAACGAAATGTACCGCTTTGGGGCGGGCGACGAAACGTCGCCCCTACAATCTGGACTGCTTTCTGTCGCTGGACTTCTCTTTATGACAATCGCTTGAAAAAGCTTTCGCCTTGTCTATTCCTCTTCCTCATATTCCGGTATCCGGCTCTCAAACAGCACGGTGTCGCCGTCGTCGGATATCTCCTGCAGGATCTCGGAGGCGTCGTCCATGTCGTCGGCGGTGTGGATGTTGGCGCGGGAGAAGCCCGATTGCAGCATGCCGCGAACGATGCTGCGGGAGAAGGCCCGCCGCCCCACCAGGATCACGGCGTCGGCACAGTCGGCCATCACCGTGCCCAGGGCGAAGTTCACATCGGCCTCCCTGCCGCCCTGCTCGCCCAGGCCAGGCGTCACCACAATGCGGCGGCCCGGCATCTGGGCGACGACGCGCATGGCCTCAAAGGCGCTGTCGGCATCGTCGTTCAGGGAATCGTCGATCACATTCAGGTCGCCGGGGATAAGCTGCATTCGATGCTCGATGGGCGACAGCTTCTTCACGCCCTCGGCGATCTCCGCCATCGTGAGCCCCAGCTTCTTTGCCAGCGCGGCGGCCAACAGTATGTTCTTGACGTTGTAGCTGCCCAGCAGCCGGGTGCGGCAGCGGATGGACTCGCCGTCAGCGCAAATCAGGTCGAAGCCCGTGCCCCGCTCGCTGAAGGTCAGCTGCTCCGCCCGCATCCAGGCCTCCCCGTCGCCTTCCAGTCCAACGCGGCACTTGTCGTGCTTGCACAGCGCGTACAGCCGGTTGATGTAGTCGTCGCCGGAGCCAAACACGGCAAAGCCGTCCTTCGGCAGCCCCTGAATCAGCTCAAACTTGGTGCTGGCGATGTTCTCCAGCGAGCCGAAGGTATCCATATGGCGCGGACCGATGCTGGTGAGTATGCCGTATTTCGGGCGCACCAGGCCCACCAGCTCCTTGATGTCGCCCACATGAGTGGCGCCCATCTCCGCGATGAAAACCTGATGCTCCGGCTTCAGCTGGTCGTTCACCACGCGGGAGATGCCCATGGCGGTGTTGAAGCTGGCGGGCGTCGCCAGCACCTTGTACTTCATGGACAGCAGATCCCGCAGGATGAACTTCACGTTGGTCTTGCCATAGCTGCCGGTGATGCCGATGGTAATGAGCCCCTTGTGCTCGCGGATTTTCTTCTTCGCGCTCTTGAAAAAGCTGGCGTTCAGCCGCGCCTCATAGGGATTGATGATCATCGCGGCCAGCTGCACCAGAAAGGGCATCGCCGCGAAGAGGAAATATGTGGGGATGGATACCAGCGCCAGCAGGATCGCCGCCAGCAGGCACAGCGCCAGCAGCACGCTCAGCAGCCGCCGTATGCGCTGGGTAGCCACAAAGGGCCGCTTGCTGGGCCGGCTGTAGTCGCGCCAGGCGATCCAGGCCATCAGCCCCACGAATAGCAGCAGCACCACCCAGCCGGACAGCGCCCGCCGGGCTTCCTCCCCCGCCATGAACATCGACAGCAGCACCGGCATATACACGCTGAGTATCGCGGCGGCAAAGGCCCACAGCACGTTCTCCTTCAATATGCGGTCGCGGTTGCGCGTCAGCCAGTGGCGATAGGCGGGCAGCTGATAGCGCTCCATCTGCAACACGTGGATATAGTGGACCGACGCCGCGCAGCAGGCCACCGCGACGATCGCGATTTCCACAATCTTAAAAAGCATAGTCTTCCTTCTTCTTTTGACCGGTCTAATCAGGCGGGTTCTTCGCTCATGAAAATGGCAACGCGCCTGCGACGCGACGTCATTCCCGCGCCAGCATAGGGTCGTTCTCCGGGTTGCCCTCGGGCAGCCGCTCCAGCGCCATGATCAGCGCATCCTCGCTGTTCTCATAGTAGCGCTTGCGGTACCCCACGTCGATGAAGCCCAACTTGTGATACAGGTTCTGGGCCGCCAGATTGGAACGGCGCACCTCCAGCGTCATCCAGCTCATGCCGCTGTCCGCCGCCAGCTGGATCATCGCCCGCGTCACCCTCTCGCCGTAGCCCAGGCCGCGGCGCTGGGGATGCACGGCAATATTGGTGATGTGGCCCTCGTCCAGCACGAACCACACCCCGGCATAGGCCACCGCCACGCCGTCCTCCCGCAGCACCACGTAGCGCGCGGCGGGATTGTCAGTGACCTCTCTGTAAAACGATTCCTTGGACCAGGGCGTCTTAAAGCAAGCCGTCTCGATGGCATGCACCGCCTCCACGTCCTCCAGCGTCATCAGACCGATGGTAATTTCGCTCATTTATCGCTCCGTATTATAGCGTTTAGGATTGAGAGTTCAGCGTTTAGAACACACTCTAACTCCGCTCTCCACTCTCAACTCTTTTTTTCCTCTCCCGCTCCGCCTGCGGCGCGCGCAGATAGATGGGGCGCAGCGCCTTGGCCTCCACCCAGGTTTCGGGCCGTGCCGCCGCCAGCACACATGCAGCGTCCGCCCGCAAATCGCGCAGACTGGCGGGGGCGATCATCGCCCGGTCGCCCAGCGCCGCGCGGACGGCCTCGGCATGCACCGGCACGCCGTCGCCCACGAACGCCAGCCGCCTGTCCTCCGGTAGCCGCGCCAGGAAATCCGGCAGCGGCTCAGCGGCGTCCGCCAGCGCCCGCGCCGGCATGCCGCCCGCCATGTCGAAGGCCGCGCAGTACACCTGGCCGCGCCGGGCATCCAGTATCGGGCAGCAGAGGCCGTCAAAACCAAAGAGGTTCATCGCCAGCGCCTCCAGCGCGTGCACGGCGGCACAGGGCTTTCCAACGGCGTGGGCCAGCCCCTTGGCGGCGCAGACGCCGATGCGCACCCCGGTAAAGGAGCCGGGACCCGCTACAGCGGCGAACACATCCACATCGCCGCAATCGAGACCGGCGGCGCTCAGCGCCGCGTCCACCGCGGGCATGATGGTCTCCGAATGGGTCAGCCCGTGGTTCATGGCGATCTGGTGAACAATTCGCCCGTCCTTCAGCACCGCGCAGCCCGCCACCGGCCCAGAGGTATCGATGGCCAGCACCGTGGGATTGTTCACGTCATACGCCATGGTCGTCCCTCCAGTCCGAAAGCGCCGCGGGATCGAAGCCCGCAACGCCGTTATTCTCGATTTCAACACGCCGCGTGTCGTCGTCGCCGGTGCGCGTGAGGGTGATCGTCAGCGCGGGAACCGGGTCAAGCTCGGCCATCTGCGGCCACTCCACCACCGCCACGCCGTCGCCGCCCACGAATTCATCCAGCCCCGCGGCATAGTATTCGTCCGGATCGGACAGGCGGTACAGGTCGAAGTGGTACAGCTTCCGCCCGCCCGCCTCGTAGGGCACCATCAGGGTGAAGGTGGGGCTGGGCATCGGTCCGGCGATGCCCATGCCGCGGGCAATGCCCCGCGCCAGCACCGATTTCCCCGCGCCCAGGTCTCCTACCAGCAGCACCGTGTCACCCGCCGCCAGCATCGGCGACAGCCGGGCGGCGAAGGACAGCGTGTCGGATTCGGAATGGGTTGTATAGCGCATTGTAAAGCCTCGTTTTTAGAATTGAAAACCTGGATCATGGCTCCCGCTCTCTTGGAAGGGCCGAACATCAGCCCTTCAAACAAACCACGCCCTCCGGCCTTATCGCCAGCACGGTGGTGGCTCCGTCGCCGAACACGCCGTCCATGGCGGCGCGGTAGGCATCCAGAGTGTCAAAGGGCACGAAGGCCAGGATCGTACCGGCAAAGCCGCCGCCGTGGTTGCGCCAAGCGCCCCTGCCCGAAAGCATCCGTCGGCTCAGCTCCAGCGCCAGGGGGATCTCCTGGTTGTCGCTGGTGGCCACGTGCAGGTTTTGCAGCAGCTCCCAGCTGCTGTCGCCCGCGCGAATGACCGTATCGAAGAAGGCACTCAAGTCGTCCCGCTTCAGGGCGTCGGCGGCCGCCTGGGCACGGCGGGTGTCGTCCACAAAGTGGAAAGCCCGCAAAATCGCACGGTCGCTGACGTTGTTCTTCAGCTTCGGCATCGCTTCAAACAGCGCCTCCGGGGTCACATTTTGCAGCAGCGGCTCGCCCATCGCCTGCGCCACGGCCTTCATCTCGGCGGGAATGGCGGCATACTCATAGGTCAGGTTGCCGTGCTCGCCGCCGGCGCTGACCACGCACACCGCGTAGCCCTTCGCGCCGAAATCATAGCGGATGGCCTCCACCCCGGTGGGGGTCTGGCCGAAATCCTGTATGGACAGCCCGCCCACGGCGCTGGCCATCTGGTCCATCAGGCCGCTGGGCTTGCCGAAGTACACGTTCTCCGCGTACTGGGAGATGCGGGCGTTCTCCTGGGGATCGATCACCCAGCCGTTGTACAGCGCGTCAAACACGCCCACCAGCATGACCTCCAGCGCCGCGGAGGAGGACAGGCCGCTGCCCTTGAACACGGTGCTGGTCACGCTGGCGTCGAAGCCGCCCACCTTGTAGCCCAGCTGCTTGAGCCGCGCGGCCACGCCGCGAATCAGCGCGAAGGTGGTCTCCTTCTCGTCCTCGCGCACGGCGTCGTCGGCAATGTCAATGTCGAAGGGCACGTCGTAGCCCGCGGAATACAGCACCACCCGGCTGTCGTCGCGGGGCGCGACGGCCGCCACGGTATCCAGATTCACCGCCGCCGCCAGCACCTTGCCGTTCTGGTGGTCGGTGTGATTGCCCACCACCTCAGTGCGCCCCGGCGCGGAAACGAAGACCTCCGGCTCCCGGCCAAACTGGGCCCGGAAGGTCTCCGCCAGCCGATTGTAGCGATCAAACTGATCCACTCCCCCGTAGAGCGCGTCCAGGCGCGCGCGGTTGCGATCAAACAAAACCCTGACATCCATGTGCTGCCGCCTCCCCGTAATTTCGATGCTCGCCGCGCCGCCCGCGCTGAAATTCATCCGCGCCGGCGAGGCTTTCGGCCATAACCAGCTATTATCTATTTTAAACCATGCGGGCGCTTTCTGCAAGTAAAGAATAGTACCCGAAATAAAATTGTAGGGGCGTCGACGCGACGCCCCCATCGGTGCTTAAATGTCGTTTGCTTCAGAGAACGCCGCGATTCCTCACGTCTCCGTCGATTCCAGTATCACGTACGTCGGCGGCTTGCAGTAGGGGCAGGCCTTGTAGTCCCAGTCGATCGCGTACTGCAAGGTCACCTTCGTGCCGCCGGAGAACTTGGCGTCGCTGCACTTGGCCGCCTTGTGATAGTAGTTGTTGGCGCTGCCGATGTCGATGTACACGCTGGAATCCGCCGCGCCGCCGTATTCCACGGTGGACACGGGCGCGTCCGCCGCGCCGCCGTTGTCATAGCTCTCCGCGCCCGCGGCCAGCTTGGTGCAGATCGGGCAGGCCTTGAGGCCGTAGGCCCTGGCCTCCGCCAGCGTGCCCGCGGTGGCGCCGGAGCCCGCGTGGGCCTTGCTGTAGTGATAGTAGCTGCCGCCGGTCACCGCGTACACCTTTCGGTTCGCGGAGGCCAGGCAGACCGGGCAGGCCTTCTTGCCGTAGTTCAGCGCCGTCTCCAGTGACACGCGGCTCGCGCCAGTCAGACCGGAGCAGGTGCTGTTGGCGTGGTAGTACTTGCTGCCCAGGGTAGCGTAGACCTTGATGCCAGAGGTGCCGGAGCGATAGGTCGTCTCGGCCGCGTCGGAGGCCGTGCGGGTCACGCAGTTGGGGCAAGGATCCAGGCCATAGGCCAGGGCCGAGGCCAGCGTGCCCTTCTTGGCGCCGGAGCCCGCGTCCGCCTTGCTGTAGTGATAATACTTGCCCCCCTTGGTGGCGTAAACCGTGCGCTTCGCCGAAGAAGCGCATTCCGGGCAGGCCGTCTTGCCGTAGTTCAGCGCCGTCTCCAGCGTCACGCGGTTGGCGGTGCCGGACAGGTTGGGACAGCTGCTCTTGGTATGATAATACTTGCCCGTCAGGCTGGCGTACACCCGCACGCCGGACTTGCCGGACTTGTAGGTGGTGCTCTGACGGGAGGCGGTGGTCACAGCCTTTTGAACGGCCTTCGCCGTATCCTGCGCGGCCTCGGCCGCTTTTTTGCTGCTCAGGCAGTAGGGGCAGGCGGTCTGCCCCAGCATCAGCGCCTCGGAGAGCTTGCGCTTGGCGCCGTTTTTCATGCCGGAGGGCACACACACGCTGGCCGCGTGATAGTGATCGCCCTTCGACGTGGAATAGACCGTGCGATTCGCGCTGGATGCGCAGATCGGGCAGGCCTTCTTGCCCGCGTTGATGGCCTTTTTCAGCGTCACCCGGCTGGCGCCGGTCATGCCGCCGCAGCCGCTGTTCAGATGATAGTAGCTGCCCTCGCGGGTGGCGTACACGTAGGTATTGCTGGCCGTCGCCTTGCTGGCCGCCACTGTGTTTTTCGCGGTGCTCGAAGCCGTGGAAGCGCTGGTTGTGGTCGCGGCGCCGCTCGACTTTGCGGAGGCGCTCTGCGTGGACGTGGTGCTCTTCACGGCGTTGCCGGACTTGTCCCAGCACTTGGGGCAGCGCTTCAGGCCGGCGGCGAGCGCCTCGGCCAGCGTGCCGCTGCTGGCGCTCTTCATGTCCGAGCAGGTGGCGTAGGAGTGGTAGTACTTTCCGCCCTTTTCGGCGTAAACCTTGGTATTGGCGCTGGAGGCGCAGGTGGGACAGGCCTTCTTGCCTGCCTGCAGCATGGCCTTCAGGGTATACAGCTGAGCGTCCTTCATGCCGGAGCAGACGCTGTTGGTGTGATAGTATTTGCCGTTCTGAGTGGCGTACACCTTCACCTTGTCGCCGGTGGCGCTGGTCAGCGAGACGGTGCTGCCGCTGTTCGTGCCGGAGGTGTTTTCCGAAATCGAGGCGCTGGCGGCGCTGCCGTTGCCGATGCAGACGCTGCACTTATCCTTGCCCATGACCATGGCCTCGGCCAGCGTAATCTGCTTGGCGTTCTTCATGCCCTGGCAGTTCTGGTCGATGTGGTAGCTCTTGCTGTCCTCGCGGCAGTACACCAGCGTGCCCGCGGAGGGGCAGCAGGTAGAGCAAGCCGTCTTCCCCGCAAGAATCGCGTCCTTCAGAGAGATCTTGCTCGCACCCTGCATGCCGCGGCAGTCGCTCTTCACGTGGAAATTGGAGCCGCCCTGGGTGGCGTAGACCTCGATGCCGCTCTTGTCGGTGGTGCTGCTGCTGATGAACACCGCGGTGGAGTTCACAGACTCTCCCAGCACCTTCTGCGTCTTGAGGATGCAGACCGGGCAGGGCTCCTTGCCCTCGTTCTGCGCCGCCTCAAGGGTGTAGATCTGCGCGTTCTTCATGCTGGAGCAGGTGGAGTCGGAGTGGTAGTATTTGCCGTCCGCCCTGGCGTAATAGGTGGTGGTGGTACCGCCGCCAATGCAGTCCGGACAGGGGCTCTGATGACGGCTGTTCTCGGCGATCTCTTTCGTAACCTGCCACACCTGCACGCCCTCCTCGATCGAGGGGCAGGTATTGACGGCGTGATAGTACAGACCGGAAGCCGGGCTCCACACATAATTGGCGGTGGTGGAGCTTGCGCCGTTGGCGGAGCTCGCCAGCGGCGTGGCCGTGGGCTGCACATCCATCCCGTCGTCGGTCAGGCCGGAAGCCGTGGCATCGTCAGCGACATCCTCCACGGCGTCCGTGGATCCATCGTCGCCGCCGATGGGCTCGTCCTCAACGATATCGCCGCCGCCCAGATCGATGGAGGTAATGTCACTGACGCCCGCGGTTGGCGCGACAGTGACCTCCACCTGCGCCGGCGGAATGGTGATGCTGGGCTGGGTCAGCTGGTCGCCGGTGCCGCCAAACAGGCCGCGCAGCAGCAAAATCAGCGCCACAACGAACCAGATGGCCGACGCCGCGGTCAGGCCCCAGCGCAGCGGCTTTTCAAAGCGGCTCCTGCGCCACAGCAGGTAGATGCCCAGCGGCGGGAACAGGAACAGCAGCACGTAGGTCACCCAATCGTTTTCATCCACATAGCGCATCAGGCCGCTCTGTTCTTCGTCATAGCCGCCCTCATCGTCATAGTCGTCGGCATCCACGTCCTGATAGCGGTCATCATAGTCGCCGTCATAATCGTCGTCGTAGCCGCCGTCATAATCCCGGTCATCATAATCGTCGTCGGCATAGCCGTCGTCGTCATAATAGCCGTCGTCGACCTCGTCGTAGCGATCGTCGTCGGCATAATCGTCGTCGTAACGATCGTCCTCATAGCCGGCGTCGTCATAGTCGCCGTCGGCATAATCCCCGTCGTCGCGATCATCATATTCGTAATCGTCCGCGTAATCCCCATCCTGGGCATCATAAGCGTCCTGATAGCCGGTTTCGCCGTCAGCTTCCATATTTTCTACATATTCATCTTCCGCGGAATTCCGCTTGCCGCCGAACAGGCGGTGGATCTTTCCATCTCCCATGCGCCAGGCAAAGCCATTGTCCGACAGATTGAACTTTAGATTTCCAATCGCGTGTGTCGCCATAATCAAGTACCCCTTATACGCATCCAAAGACATTGCGGGCGCCGCCAAATCGACGTACGGCACAGCACGCCCGATAACTACTTAATGCCATTACAAGCATACATCATATATACGGGTCTGTCAATCGTTTCGGAACAAAAAAATGAAATTTTGTCACAATCTTAATTAATAGAATTTCATATATAGAAATATTATTGCAAAAATTATACCAAAAAATCAAATTCTTCCGTTGCCTGCGCAGGCGCGATATGCTATAATAGCCACATATAAATGATTGGGCGACTGGCGCGAGGCGCTGTCAGCCTGGGCGGCGGTCTTCGCTGCCAAGAGCCGGCAAAGCATTCGGTGTCAAGGGTCTGAAATCATTGATTAAATGGAATCATATGGTTGTTCATATGATTAATCCATGGAGGTAATCAATATGTCCAACAAGCCCGTAAAAGGTATCAGGATCGGGAATTATCGCATCACGCCGCTGGGCCTGGCGGTGCTGGCCGCGCTGCTGGTGATCATCATCGCGGCCATCGTCCTTGCCGTGCTGCATCCCTTCGGCGGGGCCACGGACGTGGCCGTATCGGGCGTCCTTCAGAACACGCCCAACGTTGAGGATGAGATCGAGGTCGAAGCGACGGCTGTACCGACGCCCACGCCCGTTCCCACCCCCACGCCGGAGCCGGAGCCGCGCAGCGCCACGATCCGTTCGCTGGGCGAAATCGCGATGCAGCAGAACCTGCTGCGCGCGGCCGTCAGCGAAAATACCTTTGATTTCAGCGGCATGTTCTCCGAAATCTCCGATGTGATGGGCAACGCGGATTACACCGTGGCCGACGTGGAGGGCACGCTGGGCGGCACCACAGAGTATTCCGGCAATGACAAGATGGTCACGCCCCCCTCGCTGATCGGGACCCTGAAGGACTGCGGCGTCGATATGCTGATGCTGGCCAACGACCACGCGCTGGACGGCGGCTGGGCGGAGCTTCAGGCCACCATGGCCAACTGCGAGGCCGAGGGCATGGACTATGTGGGCGCGGCAGCCTCCGCCGAGGCGCGGCAGACGCCCGTCATTCGCGATATCAATGGCATCAACGTGGCGTTCATCGCCTACACTGAGAGCCTGAACGGCAACGAGAAGGGCGCCGACGCGGCGGCCACCGAATACGGCGTGAATCTGATTTCCAAGTCCAACGCCAAGAAGGACATCGAGGATGCCCGCGCCGCCGGCGCGGATGTGATCATCGCCTATTGCAGCTGGGGCGAAATGCTGAAGCAGACGCCCACTGACAACGAGCGCAAGATCGCCCAAAAGCTGGCCGAGTGGGGCGTGGACGTGATCATCGGCTACAACCCCCATGTGGTGCAGCCTGCCACCTGGCTGGAAAACAAGGATTCCGAGGGCAACGTGCATCGCACGCTGTGCCTGGGCGCGACGGGCAACTTCCTGTCCGACCAGTACGGTCAGTATGACAACGGCATCATCTTCCAGTTCACCATTCAGGAGACGGAGGAATACGGCAGATTCGCCATCACCAGCCCTGTCTACATTCCCACCTTCGTGTGGCGCGCGGAGACCGACGAGGGCAAGTACAGCTACCATTCCCTGGCTGTGGGCCAGTGGCTGGACAGCGAGCCGGAGGGCATGGCCTACGCCGACGCCGCGCGCATGCGCCAGGTCTGGGCCGACATCCAGTCCGTGATGGGCAGCGATGTGGCCACCGTCGCCGCGGAATAAGAATGACTTGAAACAGACTGTGAAAAATTTGAATAACGGCGTATAAACACGAGCAGGGGCGCTGTTGCGGCGTCCGCCACCGGGGCATTGCCCCGGACCCATTCGCTGCCGCGCGGTTCGCGCAAAGTGGCAAATGGCCTTGGGCGGGCGGCGCGACGGCGCTCTCGCGCAAGAAAGCGAATTACACAACATTATAGAAGGAATAGACATGTCATTCTCAACCGACCTTTTGCAATGGTACGATGAAAACGCCCGCGTCCTGCCCTGGCGGGGCGAAAAGGACCCCTATCGCGTCTGGCTGTCGGAGATCATGCTGCAGCAGACCCAGACGCAGACCGTGAAGGGCTACTATGCCCGCTTTCTGGAGCGATTCCCGGACGTATTCGCGCTGGCGGCGGCCCCGGAGGAAGAGGTGTTGAAGCTGTGGGAAGGCCTGGGCTACTACACCCGCGCGAGAAACCTGCATGCCGCCGCAAAGGCCGTCGCCGGCGAATTGGGCGGCCTCTTTCCCAATACTGCCGAAGGGCTCAGAGCGCTGCCGGGCATCGGGCCCTATGCCTCGAACGCCATCGCCTCCATCGCCTACGGCGAACCGGTTCCGGCGCTGGACGGCAACCAGGCGCGGGTGCTTTCGCGGACGCTGGCCTGGGAGCCGGAGCTTCGCACGCCCTTCGACCTGCTCTCCCCCGCGCTGGAGCTGATCTCGAAGGCGCGCCCCGGCGACTACAATCAGGCGCTGATGGACCTGGGCGCTTCCATATGCACGCCAAAGGCGCCAAGGTGTGAAGGCTGTCCCGTGTCCGCGCACTGCCGCGCTTGCGCGGAGGACTGCGTGGAGGACTTCCCCCACAAGCCCGCGCCCGTGGCAAAAAAAGAGCAGGACTGGACGATCCTGCTGATTCAATTGGACGACAGACTGCTGGCGCGTCGCCGCCCCAGGGGGCTGCTGGGCGGGCTCTACGAGTTCGTCGCCGTCGAAGGACATCATGACGAGGAGGCGCTGACCCGCCTGCTGCGCGCGCAGGGCTTTTCCGGCGTTCAGGTCGTCAACCGCCTGCCCGACGCAAAGCACGTATTCACCCACCTCGTCTGGCGCATGCAGGGCTGGCAACTCATCTGCGACGCCGCGCCGGAGGGCCTCATCGCCGTCAACGCCGCCCAACTCGCCGTCCTCCCCTTCCCTTCCGCGCTGCGAGCGTATCGGGAAATCGCCGGAGAGATTCTCTACTGATGGCG
>JAFVBK010000001.1 GCA_017480045.1 Clostridia bacterium | reverse complement strand
CAAGGAGATCGGCGCCCTGATCGTCATCGAGCGCGTCACCGGCCTGGAGGACGTCATAGAGACGGGCACGCGCGTGGACGCGGAGATCTCCGCGCCGCTGATTGAAAATATATTTGAACCGAATACGCCGTTGCACGACGGCGCGATGATTGTTCGCAACCGCCGCATCAACGCCGCGGCTTGCATACTGCCGCTTTCGGAGGATCCGGGTATCAGCCGTGATCTGGGCACTCGCCATCGCGCTGGGATCGGCATTACCGAGACGACCGACGCCGTTGCGCTGATCGTCTCCGAGGAGACTGGCATCATTTCCATGGCCAGAGAGGGCAGACTGACCCGTCATCTGGACGCGCGCTCGCTGACCATTTTGCTGACCGAGCTGTTTACGCCGGAGCGCAACATGTACTCCTGGCTGGGTACGCTGCGCAAGGAGGAGCGAGCGGATGAAGAATAGATTGAAGAATCTGCGCGAGCGCATCTTCGCGAGTGAAGGCTACAAAAAGCTGCCCCGTCCTCTGCGCTGGATCATCGGCTCCTTGTCCAACAACCTGGGCTACAAGCTGCTTTCGCTGCTGCTGGCAATTTTGCTGTGGAACTATGTGATTACGACGAATACCAGCATCACGCGCGTCAAGACGCTGTATGGCCTGACCGGCAGCGTCAACGGTCAATCCACGTTGAACAGCAATCAGCTGGCCCTGACCGAGGACCCTACCGGCGCGCTGTCCGGTCTGACGGTGACTGTGGAAGCGCCCCAGGCCGATTATTCCAAGGTTTCCTCCGGCAACGTGCAGGTGATGCTGGACCTTTCAAGCGTGCGCAACACCGGCACGCAGGAGGTGCCGCTGCGCGCTACGAGCACCTACGGCCGCGTGCGCAGCATTTCGCCGCAGTCGCTCACGCTTACCTTTGAAAACCTCGATTCCCGCAACGTGACGGTCAATCCTGTCATCGAGGGTGAGGCGGAAGGCTACTGGTACAATGTCGGCCGCAGCAATCCATCGCTGCTCACGGTTTCGGGCGCGGCGTCGGTGGTGCAGAGCATCGCCTCCGCCCGCGTGAATGTGGACGTGACGGGGATGAACAGCTCCGCCGTCAAGGTGCTGCCCTATACGCTGCTGGACGCCGATGGAAACGAGATTTCCCAGACGATGCTGAACCGGTCCACCTCCTCTATCTCCGTGAGTCTGGATATCTATCCCTATAGAGATATTCCATTTACCACGGACGTCGCCAGCCTGGTGACCGGTCAGCCGGCGGCGGGCTACGTGGTGGATTCGGTGAGCATACAGCCGGAGAGCATTCAAGTGGCCGCCGATCAGGAGCTGCTGGACAGTCTGACCGAGCTGATGATCGACCCCGTGTCCGTGAACGGCGCGAGCCAGAGCTTTTCCGCGCGCGCGACGGTTTCCCAGCTTTCCGACTTTAAGAATGTGTCCAGCGAGCAGGTATACGTAAACGTCAACATCGTGGAGGAAATGATCACCGGCTATGTGGAAAATGTGAAGGTGCTGTTCAGCGGCACGGCGGATAACCTCGTCGCGAGCTACGAGCCGCTCGGCGTGTTCGCGACCGGCCCCCGCAGCGCAGTGGAAGCGCTGCAGCAGAGCGGCATGACCGTCAGCGTCGATTTGACGGGCTATGAGCCGGGCTATTATCTGCTGGATTCGGAGATTGATACCGATCGCTATCCCGATCTGAGCTTTGAAAGCGAAGCGGTCTCCGTCACGCTGACGGATGTCAGCACGGTGGACGCCGAGATCGCCGAGTAGGAGGATATTCTGACATATGACCATCAGTGGATACTCTAACGCCTTTGTGGATATCATGCTCGGCTGGCTGAAGGGCCTCGCCAACTGGGTATTGCGGCTTTTCAACCTGGCAGGCAGCGTCAGCACATCGCCGCTGCTGTGGCTGTCGAAAAATTGGCTGAAGCTGCTCGTTTTCTTCCTGGTACTGGGCGTGGTGGTGGATCGGCTCGTGTGGCTGATCCGCTGGCGGCCCTACTGGGTATGGTTTCGCAAGGAGCGCGTCATCGTCAACGATGAGAAGTTTTTTGCCAGCGCGGACATGGATCGCGCGCCCGACTGGGAGCGTGGCCTGAACGGCAACTGGGATGAGCACGACTATGTGGTCGCCAGCACCGTGGTCCGGCGTCAAAGCGGCGACAGAGCCAGGGGCGCGGTGGTGAAGCACGGGAAGCGCCAGAATTCGGAAAAATCGGATGCGCGACGTGATCACCGACGGAGCGCCAGGGTTGAGCGCCGTGTGGAGCGCGGGAGCGCCGACGCGCTTCAGCGCGGCGGGCGCAAGAAGGGCGCGGCGGCAAGCGACGGGGAAAAGACCCGTTCAAGCGGCGAACAGGCGCGCGCGCGTCAGGCCCGGGACTATGAGCCCGACAGCATTTTTGCCGGCAGACTGAGCAAGCCGGAGGTCTCCGACCGGTATGAGGACGAGGTGTTCAACGTCTCCAACCTCCCTGTGGCGGACGAGTTCAGCGATAAAAAGCAATAGATTTCCCGTGGAATATACCACTAATTTGAAGACTTGGATGTGACGCGTATGCGAAATTTCACCCATTGCGTGCCGACGCGCTTCGTGTTCGGTCGCGGCGCGGAAAATGAGGCGGGGGAGCAGGTCAGGGCCTTTGGCGGCACAAAGGCACTGATTCACTACGGCGGCGGCTCCGCCGTGCGCTCCGGGCTGATCGGCCGCGTGCAACGCGCGCTCGACGCGGCCGGAGTCGCGCATGTCGCGCTCGGAGGCGTACAGCCCAACCCCAGGGATACGTTGATCTACGAGGGGATCGAATTGGTTCGCCGGGAGGGCGTGGATTTTATACTGGCCGTCGGCGGCGGCTCGGCGATCGATTCCGCCAAGGCCATCGCCCATGGCGCCTGCTATGACGGCGATTTCTGGGATTTCTTCTGCGGAAAGGCCAAGCCGGAGCGCACCCTGCCCTTTTGCGCGGTGCTCACGATGGCCGCGGCGGGCAGCGAGTCCTCCAACAGCTGCGTCATCACCCAGGCGGCGACGAAGACCAAGCGGGGCCTGCGCAGCGAGCTGAATCGCTGCAAATTTGCCATCATGAACCCAGAGCTGGCCATGACGCTGCCGCCCTATCAGATTGCCAGCGGCGCCACGGATATACTTGCCCACATCATGGAGCGCTACTTCACCAGCGACGCCGAGGTCGATCTGACCGACCGCATGGCTGAGGTCGCGATGGCCGCGATCATCCGCGCCGCCCGCGTCGCCGTGAAGGAGCCCAATAATTATGACGCGCAGGCCCAGCTGATGTGGGGCAGCACCGTCGCCCACAACGACACCTTCGGCGTGGGCCGCGCCCAGGACTGGGGCAGCCATCAGATCGAGCACGAGCTCTCCGCGCTCTACGACGTGGCCCACGGCGCGGGGCTGGCGGTGGTTTTCCCGGCGTGGATGCGCTATCACCTGCGCAAAAATGTGATGCGCTTTGCCCAGTTCGCCGTGCGGGTGTACAACTGCGAGATGAACTTCGAGCGTCCGGAGGAGACGGCGCTGCGGGGCATCGAGGCCCACGAGGCCTTCCTTAGGGAAATCGGCATGCCGCTGACTCTGGCGGAGCTCGGCGTCAAGCGCGAGGATATTCCGTATCTCGCCGCTCACACAAAAAAGACCAATCCAGACGGCACCACCGGCGGCGTATTTCCGATGATGCCCGCCGACATCGAGGCGATACTCCGAATCGCGGACAGATAGATATGGAGCGCGGCAGCGACATCGTCACTGCCGCGCTTTTTATAATGTGATCTGATTATTCTACAAGGGTATGGTAAAGCGCGAAAAAAGATGCTATAATGGTCTCAGCATGAAAATACAATATATGTTTGGAGGTTGTCTTTCATGAGCACGACGGATATTCGTACGATCATCGAGGCTGGCAGGGCGCGCCTGGGCGTTGAATTCGGATCCACGCGCATCAAGGCCGTGTTGACCGATCCCGCGGGCAATCCCATCGCACAGGGGGCTCACGATTGGGAAAATCAGCTGGTGAACAATATCTGGACCTACGACCTTAAGGACGTATGGACCGGCCTGCAGGACTGCTATGCGAAGCTGCTGGCCGACGTGAAGTCTCAGTATGGCGCAAGCGTCAAAAAGCTGGAGGCCATCGGCTTCAGCGCCATGATGCACGGCTACATTCCCTTCGATGAAAATGGCAATCAACTGGCGCCCTTCCGCACCTGGCGCAACACCATCACCGGCCAGGCGGCGGAGGCGCTGACCGAGCGGCTGAGCTTCAACATCCCCCAGCGCTGGAGCATCGCTCATTTGTATCAGGCCATCCTGAACGGCGAAGAGCACGTGTCCCGCATCGCCTTCCTGACCACGCTGGCCGGCTATGTGCACTGGCAGCTGACCGGCGTAAAGGCCGTCGGCGTGGGCGAGGCCTCCGGCATGTTCCCGATCGACAGCAATGCCAACGACTATGACGCCGCTATGATCGACAGCTTCGACGCGCTGGTGGCGGAAAAGGGCTTCCCCTGGAAGCTGCGGAGCATCCTGCCGAAGGTGCTTGTGGCGGGGGAAAGCGCCGGCGCGCTTACCGCCGAGGGCGCGAAGCTGCTGGACGTCAGCGGTCAGCTGGAGCCGGGCGCGCCCCTATGCCCGCCGGAGGGTGACGCGGGCACCGGCATGGTGGCCACCAACAGCGTGGCCCAGCGCACCGGCAACGTCAGCGCGGGCACCTCGGTATTCGCTATGATCGTGCTGGAGGAGGCCCTCAAGAAGGTGCATCCGGAGATCGACATGGTCACCACGCCCACCGGCAAGCCCGTGGCCATGGTGCACTGCAACAACTGTACCAGCGATCTGAACGCATGGGTGAAGCTGTTCGGCGAATTCGCGGAGGCGATGGGCTTCGAGGCCGATGCCAACCAGCTGTTCGGCACGCTCTACCGCAAGGCGCTGGAGGCGGACGCCGATCTGGGCGGGCTGCTGGCCTATAACTATTTCTCCGGCGAGAGCATCACCGGCTTTGAGGAGGGCCGTCCGCTGTTCGCGCGCACGCCCGACAGCCGCTTCACGCTGGCCAACTTCATGCGCACTCACCTCTACGCCGCGCTGGCCACCCTCAAGATCGGCATGGACATCCTGCTGGAGGAGGAGAACGTGAAGGTCGACCAGATCCTGGGCCACGGCGGCCTGTTCAAGACCAAGGGCGTGGGCCAGCGGATCATGGCCGCGGCAATGAATACGCCGGTCTCCGTGATGGAGACCGCCGGCGAGGGCGGCGCCTGGGGCATCGCGCTGCTGGCGGGCTATATGGTCGACAGGGCCGAGGGCGAGACGCTTGAGTCCTATCTCTCCGAGAAGATCTTCGCTGGCAAGCTGGGCGAGACCATCGCGCCGGACAAGGCGGATGTGGACAGCTTCAACGCCTATATCGATCGCTATACCGCGGGACTGCCCATCGAGCGCGCGGCGGTGGAGAGCATCCGACTCTGATTCCACGATAAGCAAGCGGCGGTCGCGACCACGCGGCCGCCCTTTGCTTGGAATCGGGCCCGATTAAAATCGAGGACCGGGGGACGGGGATTTTTGGGTGTATGCTTTCAGAACAGAAATCTTCGCGGGTTTCGCACATCGCGCGAACCCCCGCTCGATTGAACTGTTCTGAGAAGCATACCCCCGTGCCGTGGGGATCAGCGAGTTATGCGTACCGCGTTCGGAGAGCAGGATTTAAAGACCTCTCCGAGTCCGGCAGCTCCGCCGTAAAAAGGTAGTTCCCCGAAACATGGGTTGACGGACAGGGAACCATGCATGGAATTTCGAACAGCTTTCCTTCGCGCCAAAGTAAATGATGTCGCCCTGGGCTTCGGCGAAAATCGTTGACTTTTCCCCCCGTCTATGATACGATTATTTTGACGATTTGCGCCGATATGCGCACAATGAACGGCCCTATTACCAATGCGCGAAGGGGACAACAGCTGTGATTGACGGTATGGTTTCAATCATCACGCCATGCTATAATGGCGAACGGTTCATCGCCGAGACGATTGAGTCGGTGCTGGGGCAGACCTATCCAAACTGGGAGATGCTGATCGTAGACGACGGCTCCCAGGACCGCACGGCCGAAATAGCGGGCCGATATGCCGCGCAAGACCCGCGAATCAAACTGATACGTCAGAGCAACGCCGGCACCGCCTGCGCCCGCAACAACGGCATGCGCAGGGCGGAGGGGCGTTACATTGCGCTTTTGGACGCGGACGACCTTTGGGAGCCAAGCTTTCTGGAGCGTCAGCTCGAATTTATGCGCCTCAAGGGGGCCGTGTGCGTCTGCTGCTCCTACCGCCACATCGACGATCATTCATCTGAAATCCAGCACCCCACCATCGCCAAGCCGGAGATCACGCCGGGCGATATGTGCGTGATGAATATGATCGGCTGCCTGACGGGGCTCTACGATACGGCGCCGCACGGCAAGGTCTATTTGCACGAGGAGTTGAAGTCCATTCGCGATGACTACGCCTATTGGTACGATATCGTCTCCATGGCAGGCGTGGCCTACGGCAATCCCGACATATTGGCCCGCTACCGCGTGCAGACCGGCAGCACCACGGGCAACAAGCTGGCGCTGGTATCAAAGCAATATCGCTTCTACCGGCAGTATCTTCGCCAAAAGCTGCCCACCGCCATGCTGAACACGCTGCGCTGGGGCATCAGCGGCCTGGGTAAATTCTCATGAGTGTGCGGGGAGGCGGGCGCGTCGCCGCCGTGGTGGTAACCTACAACCGAAGGGCGCTGTTACTGGAGTGCCTGGACTGTCTCCGTAGGCAGACCGCTACGGGCCTGGATATCATCGTCGTCGACAACGCCAGCACCGATGGCACCGGGGCGGCGCTCGCGCCGCTGAGGGCGAAGGGGCGGCTGACTTATATCAATACCGGCGCGAACCTGGGCGGCGCGGGCGGCTTTCAGCTGGGCGTTCGCCGCGCGGTGGAGGCGGGTTACGACTACGCGTGGATCATGGACGACGATTCCATGCCCGCTCCCACGGCGCTGGAGGCGCTTTTGAGCGCCGCGCGCGAAATCGGCGAATTCGGCTGGCTCTCCGGCAGGACGTTCTGGACCGACGGCAGCCTTTGCCGCATGAACATACAGCGCGATTTGCGCATGGGCAATCTCGCGGATTTTTCGCAAAAACGCGTCCCGTCGGGGGCGGCGACCTTCGTGTCGCTGTTGATTCCCTCAAGCGTGGTGCGCAAAGTGGGGCTGCCCATCAAGGAATTCTTCATTTGGGCGGACGACCTTGAATATACCCGGCGCATTTCCCGTCAATACCCCTGCTATGTGATTCCTGACAGCGTGACCGTGCACAAGTGCGCCACCAACAACGGCGGCAACATCGCCACCGACCGTCCGGAGCGCGTCGATCGCTATCGCTACGCCTATCGCAACGAGGTATACGTCTACCGCCGGGAGGGCTGGCCGGGCATCCGACGGCTGTTGCTGCGCACGCCGTTGCACATATTGCGCGTGCTGACACAGTCAAAGGGGCAGCGATGGAAGCGCATCAAAGTGATCGTGGGCGGCACGATCAAGGGCTTTGGCTTTAAGCCTGAAATCGAATATGTGAACGATACGGCGGAGGAATGAGTTATGTATGATTATCTCGTGGTCGGCTCCGGCCTCTTTGGCGCAATCTTTGCGCGCCAGGCTGCGGACGCCGGGAAAAAGGCGCTGGTGATCGACAAGCGGCCCAACATCGCGGGCAACGTGTACACCGAGGACGTGGAGGGCATCCACGTGCACAAATACGGCGCGCACATCTTCCACACCAACGATAAAAAGGTGTGGGACTATATCACCCGTTACGCCGACTTCAACCGTTTCACCAACGCGCCCGTGGCGAACTACAAGGGCGAGCTCTATTCGCTGCCCTTCAATATGTACACCTTCAACAAAATGTGGGGTGTAACGACGCCTCAGGAGGCCGCGGCAAAGATCGAGGAGCAGCGCCGGGAAATCACTGGCGAGCCCAAGAATTTGGAGGAGCAGGCCATCAGCCTGGTGGGCCGTGATATCTTTGAAAAGCTGGTGAAGGGCTATACGGAGAAGCAGTGGGGCAGGGACTGTAAGGAGCTGCCCGCCTTCATCATCAAGCGCCTGCCCGTGCGCCTGACCTTTGACAACAACTATTTCAACGCACTCTGGCAGGGCATTCCCATCGGCGGCTACACGAAGCTGATCGCCAATCTGCTCAGCGGCGTCGAAGTGCGCCTGAACTGCGACTATCTCGCAAACAAGGCAGAGCTGGATGCGCTGGCGGAAAAGGTGATCTACACCGGGCCCATCGACGCCTATTTTGACTACAGGCTGGGCGCGCTGGAATACCGCTCGGTGCGCTTTGAGACGGAGCTGCTGGACATGCCCAACTTCCAGGGCAACGCCGCTGTCAACTACACGGACCGGGAGACGCCCTGGACCCGCATCATCGAGCACAAGTGGTTCGAGTTTGGCAAGGATGAAAACGGCGCTGACTTGCCAAAGACCGTCATCAGCCGTGAGTACAGCAGCGAATGGAAGCCGGGGGACGAGCCCTACTATCCCGTGAACGACGAGCGGAACAGCGCGCTGTACCAGCGGTATAAGCAGCTTGCGGCGGGAGAGCAAAAGGTGATCTTCGGCGGCCGTCTGGGCGAATACAGGTATTACGACATGGATCAGACCATCGCCGCCGCGCTGGCGCTGGGGGAGCGGGAGCTTTAAGCGAAGAATCTGTGCATTGCAAATCAAACATACAATATACAAAAGCCGCCGCGGAAATCGCGGCGGCTTCACTTGCGATCAAAACGCTTACCGCTTCACATTGAAGGCCTCGAAGCCCGGATACACGGCGTTTTCACCCAGGACCTCTTCGATGCGCAGCAGCTGGTTGTACTTTGCCACGCGCTCGGAGCGGCTGGGCGCGCCGGTCTTGATCTGGCGGGTATTCAGGGCCACGGCCAGGTCGGCGATGGTGGTATCCTCGGTCTCGCCGGAGCGATGGGAGGTAACGGCGGTGTAGCCGGCCTTATGAGCCATCTTGATGGCTTCCAGGGTCTCGGACACGGAGCCGATCTGGTTCAGCTTGATCAGTATGGAGTTGCCGCAGCCCAGCTTGATGCCCTTTGCGAGGCGCTCGGTGTTGGTGACGAACAGGTCATCGCCTACCAGCTGCACCTTGTGGCCCAGCTTCGCGGTCATCCGCTGCCAGCCCTCCCAGTCCTCCTCGTCCAGGCCGTCCTCGATGGAGATGATCGGGTATTTCTCCACCAGAGAGGCCCAGTGCTCGATCAGTTCGTCGGAGGTGAAGTCCCTGCCGGACTTGGGCTGGTGGTAGAAGCCCTT
>JAFVBK010000042.1 GCA_017480045.1 Clostridia bacterium | reverse complement strand
TGGGTATCCCCAAGACCATCGACAACGACCTGTACGGCACCGACCACTGCCCCGGCTTCGCCTCCGCGGCCAAGTACATCGCCACCTCCGTGATGGAGGTCTATCGCGATTCCACCGTGTATGACACCGGCATGATCACCATCATTGAGTGCATGGGCCGTCACGCGGGCTGGCTGACCGCCGCCGCGGCGCTGGCGGGCTATGCTGGCGACGGCGCGGACCTGATCTACCTGCCGGAGAAGGACTTTGATCTGGACGCCTTCACCGAGAAGGTGAAGGGTATCTACGCCAAGCAGAAGAAGTGCCTGGTCGTGGTCTCCGAGGGTATTCACGACAAGGACGGCAAGTTCATCAGCGAGTACGGCTCCGCGAACGCCGCCAAGGACGCCTTCGGCCACACCCAGCTGGGCGGTCTGGCATCCTTCCTGGCCAACCACCTGAAGGCCGCTACCGGCGCGAAGGTGCGCGGCATCGAGCTGAGCCTGCTGCAGCGCTGCGCGGCTCACTCCGCCTCCCAGACCGACATCGAAGAGTCCTTCTCCGCCGGCAAGGCCGCGGTTGAAAACGCCGTCGCGGGCATCACCGATAAGATGGTGGGCTTTGAGCGCGCCTATGAGGACGGCAAATACGTCTGCAAGATCAAGCTGTTCAACCTGACCGACGTGGCCAACACCGAGAAGAAGGTGCCCGTGGAGTGGATCAACGCCACTGGCGACGGCCTGACCCAGGACTTCATCGACTACGCGCTGCCGCTGATCCAGGGCGAGACGCAGCTGCCCAAGGAGAACAGCCTGCCGCGCTTCGTGCGCCTGGCCAAGGTGAAGGCTGAGCCGATCGCGTAAGGGATAGAGGATCCTGATTTGCAGGGGCGTCGGTTGCGACGCCCGCCCCGTACGGCGCGTTTTACCGTACCCGGCGGGTGGCGCGACGACGCCCCTGCGGCGTTAAAAGCAAATGAAAGCCTCGAAAGGAACAAAGCGATGATGGGAATACGCCTTGCCACATCGACTGACTGGCCCTTTTGGCACGGTATGGACGCGGCGCTGACGGCTCGCTGGGAGGCGGATATGCGCGCGCTGGGCCACGGCATGGCGATGACCTCCACCCAGGCGGGCGAGACGGCGCAGCACTTCTGGCGCAAGCAGGGCTACCGGGACGCGGGCGGCTTCGCGGTGGATGTTCCCGGCTACGCCCAGCCGCTGGAGCTGGTCATGATCAAGGCGATAGGGGTGAAATCATGAATTACAAGCCGATTGACATGGAGCGCTATCCCCGCAGGGCGCACTTCGACTATTTCCGCGGGCTGCAAAATCCGATGCTGGGCGTGACCGCGGAGGTGGACGTGACGGCGCTTAAGGATTTCTGCAAGCGGCATGGCTGCTCCTTCTATCTGGCGTTCATGCATTTGGCGGCGGGAGCCGCAAACGCGGTGCCTGAGCTGCGCCGGCGCATACGCGATGGCGGCATCGTGGAGTACGAGGCCTGCGGCACCAGCCATGTGGAGCTGCTGGCGGACGAGAGCTACGGCTATTGCACGCTGTACCACGACATGGATTGGGAGGCGTATCTGCCCTATGCCGAGTCCGAGCGGCGACGCTGCCGGGAGAGCGGCTCCATTGAAGAGGACGCGGACGTTGAGGGGCTGTACTTTATCACCTCGCTGCCCTGGCTGCGCTACACGCAGCTCATTCAGCCCACGGCGGGCGGGGACGAATCCAACCCCCCCGCATATCCTGGGGCAGATTTGAGGCGGATCCGCGCGGGCGATTAATGATGCCGGTGACGCTGTTGGCCCACCACGGCCTGGCGGACGGGCTGCACCTGGCGCGGTTCTATCAGGAGCTGGCGGCGCGGCTGGGCGCGCTGGCGGCGGAATAGTCGTTGCGCATTGCGCGGGCGAGGCGCGCTCGCCTCGCCCGCGTTTTTTAACCCAAACATAGCCATTGGGACGGCGGAATATGTTATAATAGAAGCATGAGGGAGTAACAGCCACAGAGATGTGGAGCCAAGCCGTCATCACGGATTTTTCCCGGCGCGGTTTTAAATTGTGAGACTCGTGTAGCTTCGCTATACGCGTGCCCTCACGGATGAACAGGTATAGCGCGGCTATAGCTGTTTTTTTGTTGAAAGAGACACAGGGAGGTTGTTTGATTTGAATCAGATGCTGCTGGCGCTGATATTGTTCGCCGTCATGTACGTGCTGCTGCTGGTGTTTTCAGAGAAGCGATGGATCATCGCGCTGGCCGCGGCGGCGGTGTTCATCGTGCTGGGCATCCTGCCGGTGGGCGGGGCGATCGGGGCCATCAATTGGAACGTGCTGATGATGCTGGCGGGCACAATGGCCATTGTGGAGCTGTTCATCCAGAGCGGCATGCCTCAGCGCATGGCGGAGGGACTGTTGCGGGTGGTGCCGGACGTGCGCTGGGCCATCGTGGCGCTGAGCCTGTTCTCCGGCCTGATCTCCGCATTCGTGGACAATGTGGCCACGGTGCTGATGGTGGCGCCGGTGGGGCTTGCGGTGGCGAAGCAGATCAAGACCAACCCCGTGCCGGTGATCATCGCCATCGCGGTTTCCAGCAATTTGCAGGGCGCGGCGACGCTGGTGGGCGACACCACGTCCATCCTGTTGGCGGGTTATGTGGGCATGAGCTTCAACGACTTCTTCTGGTTCCACGGGCGGCTGGGCATCTTCTTTGCCGTAGAGGTAGGCGCGCTGCTGACGATACCGGTGCTGCTATGGCTGTTCCGGGCGGAGAAGGGACGCAAAATTGCGCCTTCCGAGTTGACCGAGGTGCGGGACTACGTGCCCACGGCGCTGCTGCTGGGCACGGTGCTGCTGCTGATCGCGGCCAGCCAGTTCCCAAACAAGCCGGAGCTGACCAACGGCGTCATCTGCATGGCGCTGGCGGTGATCGGCGTGGTCTATGAGACGCTGCGCGGCGCGAAGGACGGCGTGGCGAAGGACGTGTTGAAGGCCATCGACTACAAGACCCTGCTGCTGCTGACGGGCCTGTTCATGGTGATACAGGGCTTGACCTCGGCGGGCGTGATCGACGCCATCGCCCAACTGTTTGTGAAGGTGGGCGGCGGCTCCAAGGCGCTGATGTATGTGATGATCGTGGGCGTGTCGGTGCTGCTGAGCGCGTTCATCGACAACATCCCCTATGTGGCGACGATGCTGCCGGTGGTCAGCAGCATCTCCGCGATGCTGGGCATCGAGCCCTATTTGTTCGCCTTCGGGCTGCTGATCGGCGCGACGCTGGGCGGAAACATCACCCCCATCGGAGCCTCCGCCAACATTGCCGGCATCGGCATATTGCAGAAGGAGGGCTACAAGGTGGCCACGAAGGACTTCCTGCGCATCGGCATCCCCTTTACGCTGATCGCCGCGGTGTCCGGCGCGCTGGTGATCTGGCTGGTGTGGGCATAGGAGAGCTTATATTCCTTTTGAGATGTGAATCCCGGAGTGGATTGTAAAGGGAATGGAGGACGGGTTTGGGGGCGGCAGGCCGCCGCTTCAATGATTATATAGGCAGGAGGCGACGCATTGCGTTGCCTCCTGCCTATATTGGATTGGGCACGATTAGCGGACGGACCGCCACGTTTAATGGACGAATGCTTATTTCAGCACCACAAACGACTGCGGGCCCAGCTTCAGGGCATTGCCGCCGGTGATCTTGCCGGCGCCGATGCTGAACAAGGGCATCCTGCCGGCGACAGGGACTTCAACTGTCCGCGCCTCTCCGGAGGGATTTACCGCCAGCAGCAGATGGCCGCGCCGGTAGACGAAGGGCTCGCCCGCCTCCGCGGAGACCACCTCGAAGGGCGCGTCGGCCTGCAGCGCCTCTTCGCTGTGGCGCAGCTTCAAGAGCGCGCGCACGGTGCTCAGCAGGGAATCGGGGTCGGCCTGCTGGGCGGCCACGGTGGGCGCGTCGGCGGCGGGGTCTACGGGCAGATAGAGATTCTTGGCGTCGCCGTCGGAGAAGCCGAGGTTCTTTGAGCTGGCCCACTGCATGGGCGTGCGGGAGCCGGTGCGGAAATATCCGCCCTCCTTGGAGGGCAGCTGCTGATAGCGCATGCCGATCTCGTCGCCGTAGTACAGGAAGGGCACGCCGGGCATCGTGAACAGGAAGGCGTAGGCCAGCTTCAGCTCGTCGTAATCCAGGCCGTAGCGGGGCCGGACGGTGTCGTGGTTGCAGGTGATGAGGGAGATGTAGCCCAGGTCCTTCGTGTCCGCGTACCAATCCAGATAGACTCGCAGGAAGCGGTTGATGTCCCGCGCGGGAGCGTCCTTTCTGAAAAAGCTGTTGTCGGGTCCCTCGCCCTCGTAGTCGCGCATCAGCGTGGCATAGCCGGTGTCGGGGTTGTTCAAACAGAAATCGGCGTCGTAGCCCGCCCGCAGCGCCTGCTTTGGGGCGCTCCATTCGGCGACGAGGGCGGCGTCTGGGAACTCGGCATCCAGCATCTCGCGCACATTGCGCCATATGGCGCTGGTGGCGGACTTGTTCGCGTCGTCATACTTGACCAGGGAGTTGGCCATGTCCACGCGGAAGCCGTCGCAGCCGTGGCTGAGCCAGAAGCGCATCACATCCTTCATGGCCTCGCGGGTGGCGATGGCGTCGGGGTGATCGACGGGCAGCTGCCAGGGCTGTTCCACGTTCAAAAAGCCGTAGTTCAACGCGGGCTGGCACTTGAAGAAGTTCAGAATATAGGTGGCGGCCCGCTCGCTTTCGCCGCCGATATAGGGCATGTCCTTGCAGCCCAGCCACCAGTGGCTGGTCCATATGTAGCGGTTGGAATACGCGTTGGGCTCGGCCCTCTGGCTCTGCCTGAACCAAGGATGCTCTTCGCTGGTATGGCCGGGCACCAGGTCCAGCAGCACGCGGATGCCCTTTTTGTGGGCCTCGTCGAACAGGCGGTACAAATCCTCGTTGGTGCCGTAGCGTGGGGCGACCTTCCTGTAATCGCGCACGTCGTAGCCGGCGTCCTTGAAGGGAGAGTCGTAGCAGGGATTGATCCACAGGGCGTTGCAGCCCAGGGATTTCACGTAGTCCAGCTTTTCAATGATGCCGTTCAGATCGCCGATGCCGTCGCCGTTGGTGTCCTTGAACGACTGGGGATAAATCTCATAGAATACCGTGTCCTTCAGCCATTTCGCGGGCATGGGTTTCATCCTTTCTATGTAAAATTGTATGGCATTATATTAACACACTTTATCGAAAATGGGAAGGGGGCTGGCTGACAAAGATAAATCAGCGTGCATTGCAAAAAGCTCTTGAAAAAGGGGACTGTTTTCAATATACTTAATCTGGATAATATCAAATTGGAAAAATGCCGTTTGGCAAATCGAGGGAGGGCGTGGCATGAAGCGGTTTTTCTCAAAGACACTAATGCTCATTTGCCTTGTAGGGCTTTTTATGCTGCTCTCATCGATGGCCATGGCTTCCGTCAACCATACGCAGGTCGAGGCTGCGGATTGGGCGCGCGACAGGGCGAATGAAAAATGGAACAATGATTATGATGGCGCCAATGGCGTCCAGTGCGTGGATTTGACGAAATATTACTTTGATTATCTTGGCTTAGGCAAGCGAACAGGCTATGCCAGAGATTATGCGGGATTTTATATAGACGGCCTTACAAATATAGCCTATTATAACGGTTTTATCCCGGAGCCCGGTGATATCGCCGTCTGGACGGTATCCGACGGCAGCGACGTTGGCCATGTCGGGATCGTCATATCCGCCGATTCATCGGAGATGACGGTCGTCGATTGTCGCGGATGGAATAGAGATATAGGCAGCCATGTTTTTGCATACTATTCTTCCGCCAAATACAGTAGGACTTCGAGCGATTACTTCTATGGTGTTTTAAGACCGGATTTCGCGGACAATGAGGTCAACGGTTATGCTCCAGTGGATCTGGGAGACAGCTTTTTCGCGTTCATTCGCCATCAATCCAAGAATGTCTATCTGACCAATCAACTGCACAATATCGCCGGGGAGGCGTTTACCGGAGAGACGACGCAGATATGGTCGTTCAATCAGCAGAATAACGGCGCGTACGCGATTTCCAGCGCCTATGATGGAGCCTGTTTTGACGTGCTGGGGAATTCAACGGAGGGCGGAACCAATGTGTACGCCTATGGCGGCGGTTTTTTAGGCAATGAAAATCAGCAGTTCTATATCTATCATATGTATGATGCGTACTATTTCAGCCCGGTTTACGGATATGGCAAGCATATGCTGGATATGAACGAAAACAACTATAATCTCGAACTTTGGGGAGTTGGCGAGAACTGGTCGCCACAGGAGTTCGACATATACATCATTCCCAGTGTCGACGCCGCGTTGCCGGTGAATCTGGGGACAGGATTTTACGCATACATTCGACATCAGACGAAGGACGTTTACCTGACCAATCAAAGCCACAACATTGCCGGAGAGGCGTTCACGGGCGATAAGGGACAGATTTGGCGTTTCGACAGGCATGCCGACGGCTCTTATGTAATTTGGAGCGCCGCCGATAATTCGTGCATGGATGTCCTCGGCGTATCGACGGAGGACGGAGCTAATGTATATGCCTATGGCGGCGGCTATGAGGGCTTGTCCAATCAGAGATTCTTCATATACAAATTGTACGGAGCCTACTGTCTCTCCCCGGTACACGCCAATGGGAAGAGTATGCTGGATATGAGCGAAAGCACCTATAATTTGGAAGTGTGGGGCTTTGGGAGGGACTGGTCTCCCCAAAAATTTGACATTGAAGCGGTGCGATATGTCGTCTCCTACGACGCCAACGGCGGCAATGCTGCGCCCGAAGCACAGGTCAAGGGCTATGGAGGAAAGCTGGTATTATCTGCGGATGTTCCCACGCGCGAGGGCTTCGTTTTCCTCGGCTGGGCAACCTCGCCAGACTCGCGGATTCCAGAATACCAGCCTGGGGATATCTATGCTATGGATGCCGACCTGACGTTGTATGCCATATGGCTCATGCCGGACTTCATTCTACCCGCTGGATTGGTCAGGGTGGAGGATGAGGCTTTCGTGGGCGGCGCTTTCCGATATGTTTTCCTCCCGGACGGAACACAAGAAATCGGTCGACGGGCCTTTGCGAACTGCCCGAACCTTGAATACGTTCGAATCCCCGAGGAGGTCGAAATTGCCGAAGATGCCTTTGATGGGGTCAAAGGTCTGACGATCTATGGCCTCACGGGCGGCAGCACCGAAACTTATGCCGCCGCGCACAACTTTGATTTCATCCCGGAGCCATAGGTTTTTCAAATATCCCGCCATAGGCTTGACTTTTAACAGACCGGGGCATTATAATGGTGGCAACGGCGATGAAGGAGAGAGTAGCGCGGCCGGAGGTTGACAGAGAACCGGGTTGGGTGGAAGCCGGGAACCGAAAGCGCGCGAACATGGCTCTGGAGCTTCGGGCGTGAATGGAGGGAAGCCTCCCTGAGCGCTCGACGTCGGCAAACCTGCCGCCACGTTACAGGCAAGAAGGCGCGATTGCGTATGCAACCGCGTGAACAGGGTTGGTACCGCGCGATTGAGCGCCCCTTTGACGGGGGCGCTTTTTGAGTGTGGAGAGTGGAGTGTGGAGTTTGGAGTTATAAAGTGCCCGCAACATACGCGACGCCGTTTATGGGATCCGGTGAAACAGCGGTGCCCTGACGTCGTAGTCGCGGAAATGTATAGGCTTCATGCGCTCCACTTCGACATGGCTATCTTAAACTCCACACTCCACTCTCCACACTCAATGCATCATCATATCCAAGGGGGAGATTATTTTGAGCAAGCCCACGTTTTACCTGACCACGCCGATCTACTATCCCAGCGGGAACATGCACATCGGCCACACCTATACCACCGTCGCGGCGGATACGATGGTGCGCTTCAAGAAGCAGACCGGCTACGACGCCTATCTGCTGACCGGCACCGACGAGCACGGTCAGAAGATCGAGCGCAAGGCCGCGGAGGCGGGCGTGACGCCCCAGCAGTTCGTGGACAAGATCGTGGCGGAGACGAAGGAGCTCTGGAAGCTGATGAACATCGATTACGACGACTTCATCCGCACCACCGACGAGCGCCATGAGAAAATCGTGCAGAAGATCTTCCGCCAGTTCTACGAACAGGGCGACATCTACAAGAGCGAATACGAGGGCCTGTATTGCACGCCCTGCGAGAGCTTCTGGACGCCCACCCAGGTGAAAAACGGCTGCTGTCCGGACTGCGGCCGTCCCGTGGAGCCCATGAAGGAGGAGAGCTACTTCTTCCGCATGAGCAAATATCAGGATTGGCTGATCGACTACATCGAGACCCATCCGGATTTCATCCAGCCGCCGTCTCGGGCCAACGAGATGCTGAACAACTTCCTGCGGCCCGGCCTGCAGGATCTGTGCGTCAGCCGCACGTCCTTCAAGTGGGGCATTCCGGTGGACTTTGATCCCAAGCACGTGGTCTACGTGTGGATCGACGCGCTGAGCAACTATATCACCGCCCTGAACTACGGCACCGACCACGACGAGCTGTTCAAGAAATACTGGCCGGCGGACGTGCACCTGGTGGGCAAGGAGATCGTGCGCTTCCACACCATCTACTGGCCGATCATGCTCCACGCGCTGGGGCTGCCGCTGCCGAAGCAGGTATTTGGCCACGGCTGGCTGCTGTTCGGCGAGGACAAGATGAGCAAGAGCAAGGGCAACATCGTCTATCCCGGCCCGATCGTGGAGCGCTACGGCGTGGACACCCTGCGCTACTACCTGATGCGCGAGATGCCCTTCGGCGCGGACGGCAACTACACCAACGAGGCGCTGCTGACCCGCACCAACGCCGACCTGGTGAACGACCTGGGCAACCTGGTGAGCCGCACGGTGGCGATGATCGAGAAGTACTTTGACGGCGTGGTGCCCGCGCCGAACGAATATGAAGAGCCCGACAGGACGCTGATCCAGCACTTCGAGGCGCTGCCCGGCATCGTGGAGGCGCAGATGAACAGGCTGCAATTCTCCGTGGCCCTCAGCGAAATCTGGAAGCTGATCGGCGAGTGCAACAAGTATATCGACATCACCCAGCCCTGGGTGCTGGGCAAGAGCGAGGAAGGGAAGCCGAGGCTGGCGACCGTGATGTATGTGCTGGCGGAGTGCATCCGCGCCATCGCGGTGTACATCTATCCCACCATGCCCTCCACCCCGGCGCGCATCTACGAGCAGCTGGGCGTGACAGACGCGGCGCTCAAGACCTGGGATTCCGTCAAGACCTTCGGCCAGCTCGTGCCCGGCACGGTGGTGAAGAAGGGCGCGGCCCTGTTCCCCCGCGTGGACATCAAGAAGGAGCTGGAGGCCATGGCCGCCGAGCGGGAAAAGGAGGCCAAGAAGGCGGAGAAGGCCGAAGCCAAGGCTCAGAAGAATGATGAAAAGGCGCAGCAGAAGGCCGAAAAGAAGGCCGACGACGGCATCGCCTCCTTCGACGATTTCATGAAGATCAAGCTGATCGCGGCGAAGGTGATCGCCTGCGAGCGGGTGGAAAAGAGCGAGAAGCTGCTCAAGGAGACGCTGGATATCGGAAACGGCCAGACCAAGACCGTGTGCAGCGGCATCGCGAAATACTACAGCCCTGAGGACATGGTGGGCAAGACCGTGGTGTTGGTGAACAACTTCGCGCCGCGCAAGATGGCGGGCCAGGTGTCCGAGGGCATGCTGCTCTGCGCGGAGGATCCGGACGGCAGCGTGCGGCTGCTGACCGTGGACGGCGATGTGAAGCCGGGCAGCGAGATCGGGTGAGCGTCGATGGCGCTCCTGGGCAAGCCGGAGCTAATAATCTGCAATGATCGATAATAAATACATTCGCGGGCTGTCCATCGACTGGTCGAGCGTGCCGGAGGATTCGTATCTGCGGGGCATTCCGGCCATCGCGGGGCTGAGCGGGATGACCTTCAGCGGGAGCGTGACTTTCTTCGTGGGCGAAAACGCCACGGGCAAGAGCACGCTGTTGGAGGCCATCGCCGTGGCCTACGGCTTCAACCCGGAGGGCGGCACGCTGAACTATCGGTTTTCCACCTGGGACGACGTATCCGAGCTGGGCGGCGCGGTGAGGCTCGTGAAGGGCTTTCGCCGCCCGCCCGTCGGCTATTTTTTCCGGGCGGAGAGCTTTTTCAACCTGGCCAGCAAGGCGGCGGAGTACGATGAGGGCGTGGGGCCGAGCTATGGCGCGCGGGGGCTGCACGAGCAGTCCCATGGCGAGAGCTTCCTCAGCTTCTTTCAGACCTTCGACGGGCCGGGACTCTATCTGATGGACGAGCCGGAGGCGGCGCTGTCGCCCCAGCGGCAGCTGACGCTGCTCACGCTTTTGGCGCGAATGGCGGCGCGGGGCGCGCAATTCATCGTGGCATCCCATTCGCCGATACTGCTGGGCCTGCCGGAGGCGCGGATATTGAGCTTCGACGGCGGGGAAATTCGGGAAATCGCCTGGGAGGAGACGGACAGCTATCAGGTGACGCGGCTCTTTATCGAGCGGCGGGAGGCGCTGCTCAGACAGCTGCTGGAACGGGACGACGATTGACGAGGCCTTATGATGATGCTATATCAGATTGCCCAGGGTACGCTGCCCGTGGCGAACACGGGCATGGATTACGTGGCCTATGAGCAGGCGGGCGATTTCAACAAGCGGGTGCTGGGCTTCATCGATCGATGAAACTGCACCGACAGGAGGCTTTCATGCGACTTTTCGATACCCATTGCCACATCGCCGACGAGCGGTTTGACGAGGATCGCGATGCGGTCGTCCAGCGTTTTTTGGACGCGGGCGTAGCGCGGGCGCTGGTGGTGGCGGACCCGCGGGAGGAGGTTCCGAACGAGCAGAAGGTTTTCCGCCTGGCGGATGAGTACGACTTTCTGTACGGGGCCATCGGCGTACACCCCCACAATGCCTCCGGCTGGGACGCGGACGCCGAGATGACGGTGCGCCGCTATATCGGACACCCCAAGTGCCGGCTGCTGGGGGAGATTGGGCTGGATTACCACTACGACTTGTCGCCGCGGGACGCGCAGCGGCGGGTGTTCGACATTCAGCTGGACATGGCCTTCGACGGGGGCATTCCCGTGCAGCTGCACATTCGCGAGGCGCACGGCGATTGTCTGGACATGCTGCGGGCCCGCGCCGGGGCGGGGCGGATGCCCGCGGGCATCATGCACTGCTACACCGGCAGCTGGGAGAGCGCGAAGATATACCTCGACCTGGGGCTCTACATCAGCCTGTCCGGCGCGGTGACGTTTAAGAACGCGCCGAAGCTCAGCGAGGTGGCGCGAAACGTGCCTGCCGACCGGCTGCTGATCGAGACGGATTGCCCCTATATGGCGCCCGTGCCCATGCGCGGGCGGCGCAACGAGCCGGCGTTTATCGCGCATACCTTCGCGAAGGTGGCCGAGCTGCGGGGGGAGAGCCCCGACGCGCTGGCGGAACAGCTGTGGGAGAACAGCAACCGGATCATGGGCCTGGAATAAGCGGATGTACAGAGGACAAAGAAAGGGACGGCGATATTGCCGTCCCTCAGACCGCTGACAAAGCCCGCAAACGCGGAAATTGCTGAAAACAACCGCCACGAAGCGGCAATTTCCGCTTGCGACGTCAAGAAAGCCCTGCAAATTCGGTTACTTACGATCATGTAAGCGCCCTCATTTGCAGGACTTCTTTCCTTGCCTTGCAGGCTTTTCAGCGGCCTGCCAGTCTGTTGACTTTGTCAACATCCTGAGGGACGGCGATATCGCCGTCCCTGTATTTATCTGTGTTGCGTCAAAGCTGAGAATAGTGAGAAAGCCGCTGCCGGAATGAACAATCTAAATCTCAACCGGCTTCTGGCCGCCGCGGCCCTGAGAGATGGGCGGCTCCAACTGGGCTACCCACTGAGTCAGCAGCGCGCGCAGCATGGCGCTCAGCTGATCCTGCTGCTCGGCGCTCAGCGGAGCGAAGGGATCATCCTCCGGAGCCTCTTCCGCCTGAGCGGCGATGGCCTGGCGGCCTGCCTCGGTGACGCGCAGCAGGTTGCCCCGGCGATCCTCCGCCTTTTCGCGGCTGATGAGGCCTTTGGATTCCAGCTTGCTCACGAGCTCGCTCAGGGAACCGGGCTGGATGCCCAGCATCTGCTGCAGCTCCCGCTGGGACAGTACCTCGCGCCCCGCGAGAATCGACAGGATCAGCGCCTGGCCCTGGGCCGGACCGCCCTGGGGACGGCGGCGCAGCATTCGTCCAGCCATGTCGATCAGCTCCGAGAGGTCGGCGTCCTCAATGCGCCGCTGGAGAAATTCCGGGTTTGGGCGGCGGGGCGGGCGACCGCCGGGCATGCCGGGGCCACCGTGGTGGGGCGGCATGCCATGGGGCGGAAAGCCGGGGCCAAAGCTGTGAGGCGCGTCATGTCCGCCGCGCATGTGTTGCCCGCGGGGCATGCAGTGGAAGCCGCGCTCAGAGCTTTCCAGGTCGGGGGAGAAGGGCTTGCCGCGATGCCTGCCGGGCATGGTCTCAAAGGGCGCGTCGCCGGGGCCAAAGCCCGCTCTCCCGTCAAATGTGTTATGGCCTTCAAAGCGATCGCCAAACTGATTGAAGTTTGCGTACATAAATCATCCATCCTTTCATTCGATTCGTCTATGTGGATCGAAGCACAATTTGCTTCGGTACCTAAATAATAACCGCTCAACGGTTAAATGTCAAGGTACCGAAATTAAAATTAACACAGACAAAACAAATGAACGGAAAGCAGAGAGCAAGGTAAACGCTTACGCCCCGATCCACCCTTCGAACAGCGCCAGCAGGTCGTCATACACCTCCTGATGGTTGGTGTGGTTCAGAATTTCGTGACGCATGCCGGGATACATCTTCGAGGTGACGGTCTGGTAGCCGTCGCGCTTGACGCATGCCACGGCGGCCTCGAAGCCCTTCTGGTCCGGGGCGCAGGGGTCGTCCGCACCGGAGATGAAGTGCACCGGCAGGGCGGGATGCGCGGCGGGCACGGCGTTGTAGGCGTCGCGCATCAGCGTCAGCAGCGCCTTGTAGCCGTTCAGTGTGAAGGGGAAGCCGCACAGCGGATCGGCGTCGTACTTCTGAACATTGTCCTGGTTGGTGCTCAGCCAGGCGTTCCTGGTCTTGGCGTCGGGATGCGCCTTGCTGAAGCTGCCGGTGGTCATGTTCACAAACAGCTGGCTGATGTAACGCTCGCCCTTGAAGACGGTCATCAGCTTGTTCAGAAACAGGCCGGCGCCGGTGGCGGGATTCTGGCCGGGACTGCCGCAGACCACCAGACCGTCGATATCGCCGTCATACCGCTGCCGGTAGACGCGCACCGCCAGGGAGCCCATGCTGTGGCCGAACAGGATCAGCGGCAGGCCGGGATAGCGCGCGCGGAACCAGAGCGTGAGCTGGTGCAGGTCCTTCACCAGGGCGTTTGCGCCGTCGGCGTAGAAATAGCCCAGGTCGGCGGAGGATTTCACGCTGGCGCCGTGGCCCCGATGATCGTTGATGATGGAGGCGAAGCCGTGCTCTGCCAGGAATTCCATGAAGGGCAGATAGCGCTCCTTGTGCTCGGCCATGCCGTGCGCCAGCTGCACCAGCGCGCGGGGAGCGCCGTCCTCCGGCGCGACGACGCATACCGACAGCGGCAGGCCGTCGGCGTTGGAGTTGATCGTGAAGGCTTCGATCTTTGCCATGTGGGAGACCTCCTTGCTCCGAATTGAAAAAGCGGCACTTGCGTGCCGCTTTGGGGTCAAATGAATTATTCCTCGACGGGCGCCTCGTCCACGGGAGCTTCCTCAACGAAATCTTCCTCGGCGGGGATGTCGTCGATGTCATACTCGCCATCGTCGCTGGCCAGCGCCTCGTCCTCCAGCACCTCGCGGATGGACAGGGAGATGCGCTTGGCTTCGGTGTTCACATCCAGCACCTTCACGCGCACGATATCGCCCACGTTCACAGCGTCCTCGACCTTCGCGATGCGGGTCAGGGCGCACTGGCTGATGTGCACCAGGCCGTCCAGACCGGGCTCCAGCTCGACGAACGCGCCGAAGGTGGTGATGCGCACGACCTTGCCCTCCACCACGGAGCCGACGGGATACTTCTCACCGGCGACCGTCCAGGGGCGGGGCTGGGTCTGCTTGTAGGACAGGGAGATGCGCTCGCGCTCCGGATCGATGTTCAGGATCTTCACATCGATTTCCTGGCCCACGGAGACCACATCGGAGGGATGCTTCACGCGGCCCCAGCTGAGGTCGGTGACGTGCACCAGGCCGTCCACGCCGCCGATATCCACGAAAGCGCCGAAATCCGCCAGGCGGCGAACGATGCCCTTGACGACGGTGCCGACTTCCAGGGACTCCCAGATCTTCTTCTTCTTTTCGGCCTCTTCAGCCATCAGCACGGCCTTGCGGCTGGCGACGATGCGCTTCTTGGTCTTGTCGATCTCGATGATCTTCAGCGTCATGGGCTGGCCCACGAACTCATCGATCTTCTCGACATAGCGCAGGGAGAGCTGGGAAGCGGGGATGAAGGTGCGGATGCCCTCCACGTCGGCCAGCAGGCCGCCCTTGACGGCTTCCTTGCCGATGCCCTCGACGAATTCGCCAGCTTCTTCCTTGGCGCAGATCTCTTCCCACGCCTTGCGATTGATGATGTTCTTCTGGGAGAGCAGAACGTTGCCTTCGCCGTCATTGACCTTGACGACCTCGACTTCGATCTCGTCGTCCTTCTTGACATCGGTGGAAGAAAGCTCGGATTTCTTTACGATACCGTCAGACTTATAGCCGATGTTGACGCCGATTTCATCATCGCTAATGGAAACGACTTTGCCAGTGATGATCTGGCCAGGGCGAATCTGAACAAGGGTCGCTTCCACATCTTCCATGGTCATGACGTCCTGTTCCTGGGTTTCTTCGGGGGATACTTTCTTCTCGATGTCGTTCATTCTTGCAACAACCTCCTTAATTATACAATCCGGCGTGGATGCACCGGCTGTAATCCCAATCGTATCGGACGGTGTAATGGGTATTCCGTCCAATTCGGCCGCGCTCTCTATGAAATGAGTTCTGCGGCATATATCAGAAGCGAGCCTGAAGAGCTTGCGACTGTTTGAGCTTTGCCGACCGCCGACGACCAGCATCACGTCGGCCTGGGCTGCGATTTCGGCCACCTCTTTCTGGCGGTCGCGCGTGGCGGTGCAGATGGTGGCGTGAACGTCCAATCGGGGAATGCGCCGCGAAAGCAGATTGCATAACCGAGTGAACAGCGCCTCCACCATGGTG
>JAFVBK010000041.1 GCA_017480045.1 Clostridia bacterium | reverse complement strand
GCAGCGTGTACGTCTCGCCCGCCTTCAGGCCTTCGATCACCTTCGCCTCGCCGGTGGAATCCCATTCCACCGCCTCGCCGTTCAGCGTCACAACCTTCCCGGTCGCGTCCAGTATCTGGATGTGCGCCCCCGCCAGCTCTTCGCCGCTCGCTATGTCCGTCTTGCTCACGCGCACTTCCGTCTGCGCATTGCGAATGATAATAATCGTAATTCCATCGTCATCGGTGGTTACAGAGCCCCTAGGCGCGGTGATCGTTCCGTCCTCGTTGAGCGTGAACGCCGTGTCGCTCGTGATCGCGTAGCCGTCGGGCGCAGCCGTCTCTCGCAGCTTATAGCTGCCCGGCGTAAGGCCCACGATCTCGTGCGGCTCATTGCCAGACTCCCACTCCACGTCTTCTCCGTTCAGCTGCACGACATTATTCTCGCTGTCCAACAGCTGTATCGTCGCGCCGGGAAGCTCCGCGACGCCACTGGCCGCTCGCTTACTGACCTTGAAACCGGAGCGGCTGTTCTCAATGGTATAGACGCCGTCATCGTCAGCCGTCAGGCCGTCCTCAGAATCGGCCTCGACCACAGACGCGATGCTCCAGGTCCAGGTGGTGACAAAGGCATCGTCCACCAGTCTCTCCGGAGAGACGCTGGCCACCACATTCACGGTCCAGGGACCCGCGGTCATATAGCCCGCCTTGGGCGTCTCCGTCAGCGTGAAGGCCTTTTCCATGACGTCAGAGCCCAGGTCGTCCGCCGAAATGGTCAGCGTCAGCAGACCATCGCCATCCGTGCTGCCTGTCGCCACGGTATCGCCCGCCGCGTCTGTCAGCGTAAAGACGACCGCATCGATGGCGCTGCTGTTCGCGGCGTCCACCTTGCTGAGCTTCAGCTCGACGGAATTCACGTCAACGTCCGTCTTTTTGTTGTATACGTTCTCCGCGGCGACTTCCACGGTCTCGCCGATATCGTCTTCGCTCAGCGTTACCTTCACGCTCGTGAAGGTATCGTCAGCATCCGCGGCCTCGTAGCCCGCGATGGCGGGCGCACCCGTCTCCGCGACCACGTAGCTGCCCAGCGGCAGCTCTTCATCGGTGGTCGCGGTCTCGCCGGCGCCGACGGTCAGGGTCGCCACAGCTTCGGTCTCGCCATCAGGGGTAATTGTAAAGGTATATTCGTTGTCGGTATCCAGCGGCTTGCCTTCGCCGTCCACAACGGTCTTGGTGACGCTGATCCTGGCCGTCTTGCTGGAATAGCTGTTTTCGAATTCAAACGCGGCCTCCTCGCCAGAGGTCACAGCCAGCGTGGCGTCATCGCCTTCCTCGTCGTTCACGGTGGCCGTCACCATATATTCGATGCCGGTCTCCGCCTGCAGGGCATCCGCGACGGACTGCGCGCCATACTCCGTCACCTTGTAGCTATGCCCATCAACGATGCCGTCCGCCTCGGTGAGCAGCCAGACGCGGTTTGCGCCGTCCACGGTCATCTCATCATAATAGATGGTAACAGGCTCAAAGTCGGTGCTCTCGGCGGTATCCTCGATCACAAAGCGAATTTCGCTGGTATCCAGCTCGCCGTCGTAGCCATCCAACCCGGTGATGGCCTTGCTGATGCTCAGGGCCGTCTGCCGGGGCTTGTTGGTCACGGTGAATTTGCCGTCGCCGCCGGCGATCTTGGCATTATAGCCCTCGACCTCGTCCTCAACGACGCGATATTCAATTTCATCCTCGCCGTCGTACTTGGGCAGCTTGGTGAACTTGTCTTTCAGCTTTTCGCTGGTGAGCTCCAGCGTCTTGCCCGCCACATTCTGCCATTCGCCATTCGCCTTTCGCTGCAGCTGAATGGTGACGGAATCCACGCCCGCGGGCCAGCCGGCGGCCAGGCCCCGGCCGTCTGTCCACAGCTTGGTGACCTCCACCTCGGTCTCGGTGGCGCGATAGGTGTTTTCAAAGCTCAGAAGGGTCACGCCGTCGTCGGCCAGCACGAATTCAGCGGTCTCGCTGTCGCCGCTGGCCTCGCCCACCGTGTAGCTGGTGGAGAGCAGCTCATAGCCCTCCACGGCGGTGTTCGACTCCGTGACGGTATACGTCTCGCCCGCCGTCAGCAGATAGTCCGGCGGCGTCAGCTTGATGGTATAGGTATCCGTGCCCTGAGCGCTGTCCTTCTCGTCGTACACCATGTCCTCAAAGGACAGCTCAAGGGGCTCCTCCAAACCGGGGCCGGACACCGTGAAGGTGATATCCTTCATCAGCGCCTGCACCTCCGCCTGGGAAAGCGACTCCAGGCCCGCGAAGGTCTTGGTGATTTGCAGGCCAACGGGCTTGTTGTTCACGCGCAGATAGCTGCCGACGGCATACTGGTAGGAATCCCAGTCGGTTTCGTTCTCGTCCAGCTTGAAATAGAAGGTGTTGTCGTTCTCGTCGTACACATAGCCCGGCAGATGCGGATCCTGTTCCACCAGCTTGTACAGGGTGCCGTTCTCGGCATCCAGCACGCCGCCCTCATCCTGCGCCGTGAAGTAAACCAGCGCTTCGCCGTCCTGCAGCGCCCTGCCCCTCGGCGTCTGGCTGCGTTTTGAGAAATCGCCGGTGGTGAAATCGCCCCTGCTCGTCCAGGAGCCATCCTCCTCTTGCTTGTACAGGGTAAAGGTGACGCCGTTCAGCGGGATATCCGTGCGGCCCTGCTGCTGCTTGAACAGCACGATGAAGGGCGTGGAAGCGCTGCCCTGGGCGTTGCGGGTCAGGTTCATGTCGGCCTGGAACACCTTGGTCTGGCCGTACATGGAGGCTTCGTTGGAAATATGCGTTCTCTGGCCGCCCTGCAGCGGATTGATGATGGTGGCGTTGTAGGTAATCTCCACCTTCGTCTGGTTGGGCACCTGGAACGTGATGGTGTTGGCGGACACGTTGTAGGTCACTTCGCCGCCCGCGGGATCGGTGGTGTATTCGATGGAGGCATAGTCCACCTCCAGATGCTCGTTGTGGGTATCCACCAGCTCCAGCGTCTTGGCCGTGCCGATGAGGAGCTTGTCCGGGTTGGCGGTCAGCTTGAACCGCGCCGTGAGCTGGTTCGGATTGATCGTGTTTGTGTTCGTGCAGGTCTTGTCCACCAGGTTGAAGGTGTAGTCAAACGACTGCTCGCCCGTCAGGCCGTTCCAGTTGGCCAGGTTGCTGAAGGTATGGGTAGCGCCGCGGGTCTTGGCCGTCTCCTCGTTCAGCTTCGCCAGCGTTTCCGCGTCCTTCACGATCAGCGAATAGGATATCCTATAGTAGGGCTCATAGCCGGTGCTGGTCTCCGGCACCTCCGCCACAAACACCGCGCCAGAGGCCGTGGACTCGACGGTCAGCGTCGCGCCGCTGATATTGCTGAGGCTCCACTCGCCGCTCCCGCCTTCAATCTTGGGCGCCTTGTCGCCCTCCTCATAGATCTTCAGATATTCCGTGTCGAAGGTATCCACCACGCGAATCGGGCTGGAATCCACGCCGGTCAGCAAAACCTGATAGGTATAGACGGGCAGATCGACGCCTTCTTCGTCATGCCACATATTCGCCTCGCTATCCCAGTAGCCGGGGCTGGTCACGACGTGTACCGTGCCGTCCTCATAACCGCTCTTGGTCAGGCTCTTGTCCCTGGGCACGACGCTGTCCGCGGCGGTCTTGACGTTGCCGTCGCCGTCGACCGACACATTGTTGGTATGCGTATCGCTGGGATACGCCTCGCGCCAATCCTGATCGACCGCGCTGTCGATGGTGATGGTGACGACGCGGTCCTCCTCCGCCGCCTCGACCGCGCCGAAGTCAAGCACGATCCTGTCCGCGTCGGCCTGGCTGGCCTCCACGTCCGCCTGCTCCCATCCAACCATCTGCTGTTCCGTATAGGATATGGTCGGATTGGCCAATTCATCGGGGCCGTTGACGGAAACCGAGCTGGCGGTATCATGGTAGTAATAGCCCGACCAGCCGCCGCCCGTCCGCGGCATCGTGTCGGTAACCACCAGGCTTTCAAACGCGACGCCCTTGGGCACGGTCACGGTGATCTTCCACTTGATCCTGTCCTTGCTCGCGGAGGAATGGGTCTTGGACACATACAGGTTGCTGATGCCCACTTCGCCGCTGCCCGTGGTTTCGCAGACGTCGCCCGTGGCGGTGTTGCTCACCCTGAAATCTTCCTTATGATTGCCCTTTTCCACCTTGGTGGTATAGGTGATCGTATAGGCGTATTTTTCATCGGTATCCGGGAAGGCATAGCTCCAGCCGCCATTCTGGGTATAGCCGCTCAGGGCGTCCCAGGCCACATCCTTCGGATAGCCGTAGGGCACATTGCCGTCGGCGTCCTCGGCGGTGATGGTGATGCCCGCGCCGCTGTAGCTCAGCTCAGGGCTCACCAGCGCGTCGGATACGCTCTTGCCCGCCATGGAGATCCGCTTGTCCGGGTTGACGGTGATCGTCCAGGACATGTCGTCCTCCAGCTTGGTGCTGCTCAGCTCAACCTTATCGCCGTCGGAGGCCCGGCCGCCGGAGGCCTTGCCGATGGAGGTCAGAGGAATCTTTATCGTGGCGGAGCTCTCTTGCAGCTCGCCGCCGTCGATGGGGGTGGGATCAAAGACCAGTTTGTTCTCAGCCGTCTTTACCTTGGAGCCGTATTCCTTCGCGGCCGTCAGGTTGTCGTCCGCCTCCAACGCGTCGTAGTCGATGGCGGCCAGATAGGTGATGCTCAGCTTGCCGCCATCCTTCATTTCGGGCAGGGTAAAGCTGAAGCCGCCCTCGTCCACAGTGGCGGGTGCCGCGCCGTGGCTCGCCAGATAGTCCGCCAGCTTCACCGCGGGCAGCACTTGGGACGCGCCCTTGGCATTCCTGACGGTCTCGACGACATAGATGGAATCCGCGTTGAGCTTGAGGCCGCTGGTCTGCAGCGTGTCCTGCACCGTCGAGCCGGCGGGATTGGTGCCCGTAGACTCTATCACGACGGTATACTGAACGCTGTCCGCTTCGGCGTTCTCGTTATAGAGCGGCGCAAAGGATTGGCCCTTTTTAACAGTGCTCGCATTGCCCTGCTTCTCGCCCGTGATGGAATGCTCGTCATTCACTATGACGTCCTTTACCACGTTTTCGTTGAACTTCAGCTCGCCGCCATCGCCTTCATAGGTGAAGGACATATCGAAGGAGAACCTCGCGTTGCCCGCTTCAGCCAGGTCGCCAAAGTTCGGGTCTTCCTCGTCAAAGGTGAACACGATATAGTCCTGCCCGCCCTCGTTCACAAACTCGAAGTTTGCCTGGGTTTCCTTGGCGCCGTTGTTCAGGGAGATTGTAAAAGTGCCTTCGCGGGTCTCATCGTCATACATGGCCTTCAGCACGCTGGGCACCTTGAAGCGCATCTCGCTGGCGTCGTCGGGGAACTGATCGCCCGTCGTCTCCGCAAAGCTCAGCTCCAGGGAATAGGTCGTTCCCTTCTCCAGCGTCCACGTTTCATCCGCGACGGCCTGACCGTTTACATACAGATTGGCCCCCGTCAGCCGGTTGGTGATATCCTGATTGCCGGTCACCTTCTGCGCCCTTCGGATGGTTCGGGAAAAGCCGAAGCCCGAAAAGCTATCCGTAGTAAAATTTGCGGCTTCGATCCTGCCTTCCCCGTCCAGCGCCACATCGCCGTCCAACAGCTCCAGTTCGCCGCTGCCGGTGAAATGGGCCACGCCGGTATCCACAACCTCTTCCTTGGTCTCCAGCTCGTCGCCGGCAGGCTGCAAAAACGCCACGGACACCCGCACCTTGCCATCCTCCGGCTCGATGCGCGCGCCATCCGCGATGAAATAGATATCGTAATATACAAAGTCCAGCGTCTCGTCCTCGGCCAGGTCATAGGCGTCGGTCAGCCGCGCCAGGGCCTGGGCGTAGGCCTCGGTGCCGGGGGCGATATAATCCGCGTGCAACTCCGCGCTCTGGGGCAGATTGGCGGCTTCATCCGCCACCGCCGTAATTTCCACGCGGCTGTCGCGATAGGAGAAATCCAGCCGGGCCGCCTCCACGGGCGCTTCGGCTTCCACGATAAAGCTGGTCATATCCGGCAGGTCGACGCCGTTCACGGCGCGCATCGTCAGCCCGGCCACGCTGCGCTCCGCCTCCGAAGCCGTGAGCTGCTCGACGGCGCTCGCTTCGATCCAGGCTTCCACGGCCTGATCCTTCAGCCATGCCGACGCCTGCCAGCGAGCGCCCTCCTCCGCGCGCACATTGACGATGGCGCCGGCGCGAAGCAGCGCCGCTTCCTCCGCGCCATCGCGGGTGGTGTAGAGCGCCGCGTCCCACTTGAGACGCGCCAAGCTGCTGAGGATCTCCTCCGCCTGGGGCTCGGCAATTTCCGCTTCCTCAGGCTGCTGCTCGGCGGGCGCTTCCGACGCGGGCTGCGCGTCGGCAGGCTGCTCGGCAGGCGCTTCCGGCGCGGGCT
>JAFVBK010000040.1 GCA_017480045.1 Clostridia bacterium | reverse complement strand
GTCCAGGCCACCTCGATGGCGTGGCGCATGGCCCGCTCCACCTTGCTGGCAGAGGTGTCGAACTTGCGGGCGATGCCGGGATACAGCTCCTTGGTGATGCGGTTGATGACATCGTGGTTTTCCAGCACCATGCGCACGGCCTCCCGCAGATACTGATAGCCCTTGATGTGGGCCGGGATGCCCAGCGTGAGGAACAGATTGGTGATCTGCTCGTCCACCGACTCTTCGGCGCTGTCGCCCGGCGCGCTGGGCGCGAGAATGGAGGCGGGCTGCTCGCGGGCGATCTCCACGATGCGCTCGTACAGCAGCTCCATGTCGAAGGGCTTGACCATGTAGTAGCTGGCGCCCAGCTGAATGGCGCGCATGATGAAATCGTCCCGCGCCAGCCCCGTCAGCACGATCACCTTCGGCCGCAGCGCAGCGTCCATGCCGTTCAGCGCCTCCAGCGTCATAAAACCATCCCGGCGGGGCATGATAATATCCATCACCAGTATCTCCGGCGCATACTGGCGCACGGCGTCCGGTATCTCCACGCCGTCTGAAACCGCAGCCACCAGCTCGATGTCCGGCTTGCGCCCCAGAAAATCCGACAGCAGCTTCAACAAATTCAGATTGTCGTCCGCCAGCATCACCCGTATCCTGTCCATATATACCTTCCTTTCGCACTGTAACGCTCTGCTAGGTATATATGTAAGATATATTGAAAATATGATTTGTCGCGCGGAGACTTTTTAGAGCGAAGCGTGGAGCGTGGAGGGTGGAGATTCGGAAAGTCGCGCGCTATCGTTCGTAAAAAGCCCGCCATTGTTCCCGCGAAGCAGCGAGATTCGGTCTATCCTCCCCACGGCATCCTTTGTCTCCTCGCTTCACGCCCCACGCTTCTGCTCGCCGCTTCGCGGCGAATCAGAGTTTATCTCCACGTCCCATAGAGCCTTCCCCGGCCTCGCGGCTCCGGCGGCAGGCAGGGTCTATTCGGCCGCTGCGGCCTGCAGGGCCGGCAGCAAGCATCCCGCTCCGGCTCCCGGCGCACGCACACCACCAGGTTGCCGCAGGCGTCCAGTCCCAGCAGCACCTCGGCGCATTCCCCAGGCCGGCAGGGATTTTCTATCGTCACCCGGCGACAGCTCCGCAGCTGCGGAGGCTGTCCGCAGGGCATGTCATCGCCGTCGAATATCGGCACCCGCACGCAGCTTTCCGAATCGCAGCCAGGCCGCAGCGCGGGATACAGCGGCATCGTCTCATAATACATCGCTCGCACGCCTTTCTGTCACGGCGCGTTCCATCGCGCCGCGTATTGAACCGGGACACAGCCCCCGTTCTGTATCATCACTATGCCACTGGAAAGCGATGCGTTCCTGTTGAATTTGAAGTTGCGATGTGCTAAAATGTTTGGGCTTCACAGGGGGGGATTCGCCATGAAAACCAAGCTCCGCTCAGAGCTGAAAAACGATCTTTTCATCATCGCCGGGCTGCTGGTGGCCGCCGCGGCCTATCGAATGTACCTGATTCCAAACCAGGTGGTCGCCGGGGGCTTCACCGGCGTGGGCCAGCTGCTGAACCACCTGCTGGGCGTGAGCGTCGGCACGGTGAACATCATCATGAACGTGCCGCTGTTCCTGATCTCCATGAAATCAATGGGCGTCAAATTCGGCGTGCGCTCGCTGGTCGCAATGCTGTTGCTCTCGGTGCTGATCGACCACATTCCCCTGCCCGCCGCCACCGACGACATGCTGCTGGCCGCGGTCTACGGCGGCGCGATCAGCGGCATCGGCTTTGGCCTGGTGCTGCGGGGCAGCGCCACCACCGGCGGCACCGACATGCTGGCGTCGCTGCTGCACCGGCTGATTCCGGTGCTTCGGGTCAGCTACGGCATATTCTTCTTCGACGGGCTGGTCATCATCGCCAGCGCCTTCGCCTTTGAGCCCCAGGCCGCCATGTACGGCCTGATCAGCACCTTCCTTTGCAACGTGCTGATCGACCTGGTGCTGGAGGGCCCAAACTCCGCCCATTCCTATTTCATCATCTCCGACAGGAGCGACGCCATCGCCGAAAAGATTTTGAAGGAGATGGACCGCGGCGTGACGGCGCTGGAGGCCATGGGCATGTACAGCCACGCCCGCAAGCAGGTACTGCTGTGTGTGGTCAATCGCTTTGAGACCATGCGGCTGCGCCGGATCATCTTTGAGGTAGATCCCAAGGCCTTCGTGATCGCCAACAAGGCCAACGAAGTGCTGGGCGAGGGCTTCAAGCCGATGTAGCCTGAATGTATAATTTTACAAACATTATCCCATTTGCCCCTATAACGCCGCTTGAAAAAGCGGCGTTATTATCATAAAATGTGTGGTAATAACGCACGGGAGTGAATCAACATGAACGACGTCGCCAGCCGCTTCGGCACCAAGGTTTTTGGCCTCTCCACCATGCGCCAGCGCCTGCCCAAGGACACCTACCGGGAGATGCTGCGCTGCATCCACGAGGGCAAGCGCATGGATATCGGCATCGCCAACATCGTGGCCAACGCCATGAAGGACTGGGCGATCGAGCAGGGCGCGACCCACTTCACCCACTGGTTCCAGCCGATGACCGGCATCACTGCCGAGAAGCACGACAGCTTCATCAGCCCCAACGGCGATGGCGGAGGGTCCGCGCCCAGCGGCATCATCATGGAGTTCTCCGGCAAGGAGCTGGTACGCGGCGAATCCGACGCCTCCTCCTTCCCCTCCGGCGGCCTGCGGAGCACCTTCGAGGCGCGGGGCTATACCGCCTGGGACCCCACATCCTATGCCTTCATCAAGGATACCGTGCTCTATATCCCCACCGCGTTTTGCAGCTACGGCGGCGAAGCGCTGGACATGAAGACCCCGCTGCTTCGGAGCATGGAGGCCATCGGCCGCCAGGCGCTGCGGGTGCTGAGGCTCTTCGGCTATGAGGGCCCCGCTCCCGTGACCACCGTCGGCTCCGAGCAGGAATACTTCCTGGTGGATCAGGGCATGGTGGACGCGCGGGAGGACCTGCTGCTCACCGGGCGCACGCTGCTGGGCGCCAAGCCGCCCAAGGGCCAGGAGCTGGACGACCACTATTACGGCGTCATCAAGCCGCGGGTGCAGGCCTTCATGCAGGAGCTGAACGACGCGCTGTGGGAGCTGGGCATTTTGGCCAAGACCGAGCATAACGAGGTCGCCCCCGCCCAGCACGAGCTGGCGCCCATCTTCACCACCGCGAATATCGCCGCCGATCACAACCAGCTGACGATGGAGCTGATGCAGAAGATCGCCCATCGCCACGGCATGGTCTGCCTGCTGCACGAGAAGCCCTTCAGCTGGGTGAACGGCTCCGGCAAGCACGATAACTGGTCCATCGCCACCCGCGACGGCGTGAACCTGCTGGACCCCGGCACCACGCCCTTCGAAAACGCCCAGTTCCTGCTGTTCCTGTGCGCGGTCATCAAGGCCGTGGACGACTATCAGGATCTGCTGCGCATCTCCGTGGCCACGGCGGGCAACGACCACCGCCTTGGCGCGAACGAGGCGCCCCCGGCCGTCATGTCCATGTTCCTGGGCGACGAGCTTACGGAGGTGCTGGAGGCCATCGAGAACGACGCGCCCTACGGGGGCCACGACCGCGAGCAGCTGAAGATCGGCGTGGACGTGCTGCCCCGCTTCCCCAAGGACGCCACGGACCGCAACCGCACCTCGCCCTTCGCCTTCACCGGCAACAAGTTTGAATTCAGAAGCCCCGGCGCCAGCCAGTCCATCGCCAAGCCCAATATCGTCATCAACACCGCGGTGGCGGAGAGTCTGCGGCAGTTCGCCGATCAGCTCGAAGGCGCGGAGGACTTCACTCAGGCGCTGCACGACCTGATCCAGAGCACCATCAAGGCCCACCGGCGCATCCTGTTCAACGGCAACGGCTACGACAACCACTGGCCCCAGGAGGCCGAGCGGCGCGGTCTGATGAACCTGCGCACCACGCCGGAGGCGCTTTCGCACCTGCTGGACGATAAGAACGTGCGGCTGTTCGAGTCTCACGGCGTGTTCAGCGCCGCCGAGCTGCGCTCCCGCTATGAGATTCTGCTGGAAAACTATGTGAAGGTCATCCACATCGAAGCCCAGACCATGATGGACATGGTCAATCGCAACGTACTGCCCGCCGTGTCCGCGTTCTCCGCGAAGCTTTGCAAAAACGCCGAGGTCAAGGCCGCCGTCACCGGCGTGGCCTGCGGCTACGAGAAGGCCCGCTGCAGGGAAATCTCCCGCTTGACGGACGAGATCTACGCCATTTGCAGCACGCTGGGCGAGGCGCTGCACCACGCCGACGCCGCCGAGGATTCCCTGGAGCGCGCCATGCGCTACAAGGACGACGTGGTGGGCGCGATGAACGCTCTGCGCGCCACCTGCGACGCCTGCGAGGCCATGACCCCCAGGGCGGAATGGCCCTATCCCAGCATGATCGACATTTTATTCAGCGTTAAATAGCGGGGGATGGAAGTATGTTTGAGCTTCCCAAGCTGATCGTCATCGCCGGCACCAACGCCTCCGGCAAGAGCGGGCTGGGCGTGGCGCTGGCGGAGCGCTACGGCGGGGAGATCGTCTCCGCCGATTCCCGGCAGGTGTTTCGAGGGCTGGATCTGGGCAGCGGCAAGATCACCCCGGAGGAAACGCGGGGCGTGCCCCACCACCTGATCGACGTCTGCGAGCCCGGCGATTTCTTTTCCATGCACGATTTCCAACGCCTGGCCTACGCGGCCATCGACGGCATTATCGCCCGCGGCAGGCCGCCGTTCCTGGTGGGCGGCACGGGGCTGTACGTGGCCTCCGTCACCGAGGGCTACGTGATGAGCGACAACCCGCCGGATCTGGCCTACCGGGAATATCTGGAAACCTTTGAGACCCCAAAATTGTATGAGATGCTGGTGGAGGCCGTGCCGGATACGGATGTGGAGCCGAAGAACCGCAACCGGGTGATGCGGCTGCTGGAAAAGCTGCACGCCGGGGACGACCACATTCCCCACAGCCAGCCCCGCTACAGCTGTCTGAAGCTGGGCGTGACCTGGGATCGGGAGACGCTCAGAGCCCGCATCGACGATCGGCTTGAGCGCCGGTTGAACGAGGGCATGATCGAGGAGGTGCAGGGGCTCATCGACGGGGGCGTGAGCTTGGAATTCCTGATGAAGCTGGGGCTGGAATACCGCTTCATCGCCCAGTATCTCACCGGCGAAATTCCCCGCCGGGAGGACATGGTGGAGCAGCTGGGAAACGCCATCAAGAAGTTCGCCAAGCGCCAGATGACCTGGTTCAGGCGGGACAGAGTAATCCTCTGGCTGGACATGACCGGCGACCCTGTCGCGGAGGCCTGCGAAGCGATCGATCGGTTTATAGAAGCATGAGAGGGCCGGTTTTATCGGCCCTCTCATGCTCTATCCATAATACGCCATATACCACTGCGCGAACCTCAGCAATCCCTCCTCTATGCCGATGGAGGGCCTGAAGCCGTAATCCCGCTCCAGCGGGCCGCTGTCGGCGTAGGTCACCGGCACGTCGCCGGGCTGCATGGGCGCCAGGCGCTTGTGGGCCTCGAAGTCGTAATCCGCGGGCAGCACGCCAGCCTCCACCAGCGCCCGCTGGAGAGCGTCCACGTAGTCCAACAGATTCTCCGGCTGGCCCCCGCCGATGTTGTAGACGGCGTAGGGCGGCAGCGGCAGTCCATCCTCGCCCGTGGCGCGGGCGGGCGCGCCCTGCATCACGCGATACACGCCCTCCACAATATCGTCGATATAGGTGAAGTCCCGCTTGCAATTGCCATAGTTGAACAGGCGGATGCTCTCCCCCCGCGCCAGCCGCTGGGTGGCGGAATAGTAAAACATGTCGGGCCGCCCGGCAGGCCCGTACACCGTGAAGAACCTGAGGCCCGTACAGGGAATGTCGTACAGCTTGGCATAGCTGTGGGCCAGCAGCTCGTTGGATTTCTTCGTGGCCGCGTAGAGGCTCACAGGGTTGTCCACCTTGTCCTCGGTGCTGAAGGGCACCTTTTTGTTCCCGCCGTACACGGAGGAGGAGCTGGCGTACACCAGATGCGCCACCGGATGATGCCGGCAGGCCTCCAGGACATTGAAGAAGCCCACCAGGTTGGATTCGATATAGGCGTCCGGATGGTCGATGCTGTAGCGCACCCCCGCCTGGGCCGCCAGGTTCACCACGACGGAGGGCTTGTATCGTTCAAACACGTCCTCCAGCAGCGCCCTGTCGGCAATGGAGCCCTTCACGAACACATGCTTCACCGGCGAAGCCTTCGCCGCCGCCTCGATCAGTCCAAGCCGATACGCCTTCAGGCCGGGATCGTAATAATCGTTCATGCTGTCCAGACTGATGATCGTGCCGCCGGTCAGCTCCCCCAGCAGCCGCAGCGCCAGATTGGCCCCGATGAACCCCGGCGAGCCGGTGACCAGGATCGTCCTGCCGTTCAGATCGACGCGCGCCTTGTCCATCATGCTTCAATCCCTCCTGAACAGATCGCGGGTGTACACCCGATCCGCCACGTCGTCCAGCGCGCTGTCATAGCGATTGGCGATGATGGCGTCGGACTGGCGCTTGAATTCGGCCAGGTCGTTGACGACCCTGGAGCCGAAGAAGGTCTCGCCGTCCGTCAGAGACGGCTCGTAGACGATCACCGTCGCGCCCTTGGCCTTGATGCGCTTCATCACGCCCTGGATCGACGACTGGCGGAAGTTGTCGCTGCCCGCCTTCATGGTCAGCCGGTACACGCCGATCACCAGCGGGCGCTCCTTGGCCGCGCTCCACGGGCTGCTGGCGGTATAGTAGCCCGCCTTCGCCAGCACCCGGTCGGCGATAAAATCCTTGCGGGTGCGGTTGCTCTCCACGATCGCGCCGATCAGGTTCTCCGGCACGTCCCGATAGTTGGCCAGCAGCTGCTTGGTGTCCTTCGGCAGACAATAGCCGCCGTAGCCGAAGGACGGGTTGTTGTAGTGGCTGCCGATGCGGGGATCCAGGCACACGCCCTCGATGATGGCGCGGGGATCCAGGCCCTTCATCTCGGCGTAGGTGTCCAGCTCGTTGAAATAGGAGACGCGCAGCGCTAGGTAGGTATTGGCGAACAGCTTCACCGCCTCGGCCTCGGTACAACCCATCAGCAGCACCGGCGCGTCCTTCCGCTCCGCGCCCTCGATCAGCAGATCCGCGAAGGTTTGCGCCGCGTCGCGGGTCGCCGCGTCGCAGGACACGATCACGCGGGAGGGATACAGGTTGTCGTAGAGCGCCTTTGACTCCCGCAGGAACTCCGGGCTGAACAGTATGCGGTCGGTCTTGTACTTCTCCAGCGCCCGCGCCGTGAAGCCCACGGGCACGGTGGACTTCACCACCATGATCGCCCTGTCCGACGCCGCCAGCACCAGCTCGATCACCTGCTCCACGGCGGAGCAATCGAAGAAGTTGCGCTGAGGATCGTAGTTTGTGGGCGTGGCGATGACCACATAATCCGCGCCGGCATAGGCCGCCGCGCCGTCCAGCGTGGCCGTCAGCTCCAGCCGCCGCGCCCCGCTTCGCGCCTCCGAGAGATATCTCTCTATGTATGCGTCCTGGATCGGCGAGACGCCCCGATTCAGCTTCTCCACCTTCTCAGGAACGATGTCCACGGCGGTCACGCGGTTGTGCTGCGCCAGCAGCACCGCCAGCGAAAGCCCCACGTAGCCCGTTCCGGCAATGGCGATATTCATGCGCACGCCTCCCCGTCAGCGTATTTGACAAATTCTCGCGCGAAGCTCATTCCGCCAGCATCGCGATGCTCTCGTCGAGCAGATTCCTCAGCTCCCAATAGCTGTCCTGCATGCGGCCATACGCGCCGGAGGACATGCCCTCCGGCGGGTCGTCCAGGTATTTCAACGAAGAAATCGCCTGGATGCCGTCGTCCCGCTTCCAGCAATAGATGGGCACGCAGCCCACGCCCTCGATGCCGAAGCCGCCATCCTGGCGCTCCTGAATCGTGAATTCCAGTATAATGCCGGAATCGGTGTATCGCTTGGTCATGTTGCTGATGAAGTTGCCCATGCTCCAGGCCACCAGGCCCCGGCGCGTTTCGCCGCCGTCGGTTTGAGCCTCCACAAACTCCACCGGCTGCACCATGTGGGGATGGCTGCCCAGCACCACGTCCACGCCCGCGGCGATCATCTTCCGGCCCCACGCGACCACATAGCTCTCCGGCCGGCGGAAGTATTCCTCGCCCCAGTGAGGAATGGCGATCACCACGTCGGCTCCGGCCTCCCGCAGCCTTTGGACCTCCTCGGAGATATTCGCCTTGCGCAGGTAGTTCACGCCGTAAGTCTTTACGGCGGCGTTGCTCCAATCCTCCATGCCGTTGGTCATCTGGGTATAACACAGAAAGCCGATGTTTATGCCGTTGACGGCCACCACCTTCGGCGCGGCCTGCTCCTCAGGCGAGCGGTTCGCGCCGCCGAAGTCGAAGCCCCAGGCCTCCACGTTGTCCACCGTCTTGACCATGCCCTCGAAATACCGATCCAGCATGTGATTGTTCGCCAAGGTCAGAAAGTCCACGCCCGCGTCGCGCACGGCGTCCAGCAGGCTCTCCGGCGTGTTGAACATCGGAAAGCCGGAATAGGGCCGGTTTTCGTATTGGCCAATGGTGGTCTCCAGATTGGCGATGGTGTAGTCCGCGTCCGCCAGCGAATCGGCGATCAGCGCGTATTGGGGGTGGAAATCGTAGCTGCCGTCGGGCTGGCGGGCAATCTCCAGCTGCTTTTTGTGCACCATCAAATCCCCCACCGAGCGGATCCGGGCGCTGCGCAGCGGCACGACCGGTTCCAGCGTAGGGGCCGCGCCGAAGGCGCCGCCCTCCGCCCGCGCGCCCGCCGGCAGGCACAGCAGCGCCAGCAGGAGGCATACGGCCTTTATTCTGTCTTTTGTACGCATTCAAATATCCTTTCGTGGGCGCGGCGCTCGCCCCATGTTTCGTGGGGAGGCCTCACGGAGCATCCAAGGGGCTGCCAAAGCTCCCCGCCTCCACGTTCAACAGCTTGAACGCGCTGCGCTCGCTCTCGATCACGCCCGCCCGGCGCAGCTTGCCGATCTCCGCCGACAGCGCGCTTCGGTCTACGCCCAGATAGTCCGCCAGCCCCTGGCGGTCGAAGGGTATCGTGAAGGCGGAAGCGCCCGCCCGCTTGGCCTGGGCCAGCAGATAGGCCAGCAGCTTGTCGCGCGTGGTCCTGTGGGAGGTGATCTCCAGCTTCTGGTTCAGCTGCAGGTTCTTCTCGGCCATCACCCGCAGCAGATTCATCACCACCCGGTTGTGAAACGCGCAGGCGCTGGAGCAGATCTCCGTGATGCGATTCATGCGAATCAGCATCGCTTCGCCGCTCCGCACCGCCTCCACCGAGACGGGCAGCCGCTCGACCCCCGCGCAGGCGAAGGCCTCGCCGAACATATCGCCCGGCTGGAGCGCCGCCTGGACGGCGCGGTTGCCGTAGAAGTCGTCCCGCTGCACCCGCGCCGCGCCGGACAACAATATGCCCACGAAATCGGCGGGGCCGTCCTCCCGGAGGATCATCTCGCCCTTCTGTACGGCGACGACCTTCGCGCCCATACAGCCCAGCATGGCTTGAATATCGGCCTCCGACACCCCATTGAACAGTGGACAGCGCGCCAGCGCGTCAATATGATCCAGCATTTTCGCCTCCACGTTGTAAATCCAACATACAGTTCAGCTACAGTATAGTAGAATATGGGCGGAAAGTCAAGCAAACCCATCATTCAACGCAGGGCTTACGCATGAATGGCAATAGAATTACAATGGAATGAAATAGGTGCAATTGTAGGGGCGGCGTTGCGCCGCCCGCCGAGTGGAACGATGCGCTATGTACAGGGCGGGCGCCGCAACGGCGCCCCTACAAGGTCATCGATTTCAGTTATGCCATACTTCTGTAATTCATGCGTTTGCCCTGTCATTCAACGCGAGGGAGGCACACATTATGAAGCGCAGAATTATACACATCGACGAAGCAAAGTGCAACGGCTGCGGCGCATGCGCCGAGGCCTGTCACGAGGGCGCCATCCAGATGGTGGACGGCAAGGCGAAGCTGACGCGGGAGGACTACTGCGACGGCCTGGGCGATTGCCTGCCCGGCTGCCCCACCGGCGCGATCACCTTTGAGGAGCGGGAAGCCCCCGCCTACAACGAGGAGGCCGTGCGCGCGGCCAAGGCGAAGAAGTTGACCGCCAGGATGCAGGGCCATGACCATCCCGCAGGCGGCTGTCCCCTCCCTGCCCGTAGATCGAAACCGTCTGTGCACCCGGAAGCGCATACGGTCCGAAATTCGGATAGCCCACCACGCCGTGCTCGGTCAGCAGCTCCGCGGTGC
>JAFVBK010000039.1 GCA_017480045.1 Clostridia bacterium | reverse complement strand
GCCAGCGCCGCGCGAGCCGCGTCAGCAGCGTATCCGCGCCGACGCCGTCCTGATCCACGTCCACGGGCAATCCCTGCGGCTTCACCGCCACGATCAGGCGCTCGTCCGTCCACAGCAGCTCCGGCTCCGGCGAAAGCCATTTATCGTCGATGTACAACGCGAGCGTGTCGCCGCCCGAAACCATCGCGTCCGCGCCGCTGCGCGCGCCGTTCACACGCACGTCCCGCTTCTTCAGTGCATCCCGCAGCACCCGACCCGGCAGCAGCGGCCAGGCCCTGCGCAGATACTTCTCCAGCGACATCGGCTTTACGCCGTCGGGCACGCGATGCTGCGTCATAGCGCCGCCTCCTCCGGCCATGCCAGGTACGCTTCCTCATAGCGCAGCGGCGCGACCGTGCCCTCGGACATATTCGTCAGCCGCGCCAGAAACGCTTCCTCATCCGCGCAGCGCACCACCAGCGTGTAGGTAATCACGTCGGTGAAGGTCTTGTCCTCCACCATCACCGGCTCGTCCTTCAAAAAGAAATCCATGCGGTTCAGCAACGGATAGCCGATCTCCATCAGATATCGGGCCGTGGGGTGCATCACCCCGACGCCGCAGGCGTTCAGCGCCGCCGCCGCGCCCTGGCTATAGGCGCGCACCAGCCCGCCCGCGCCCAGCAGTATGCCGCCAAAATAGCGCGTGACCACCACGGCGGCGTTGGTGACGCCCCGCGCCTTCATCACCTCAATGATGGGCATGCCCGCGGTGCCGCCCGGCTCGCCGTCGTCGGAATAGCGCATCACGCCCATGTTGGGCCCGATGATATATGCGTAGCAATTGTGGGTAGCATCCTTATACTCGGCGCGCATCCGCGCGAGAAAGGCCAGCGCCTCCTCCTCCGTCTCGCAGGGGCAGCCGTGGCCGATGAAGCGGGATTTATTGACGATGAACTCGTCCCGCGACGCCTTCAGCAGCGTCTTGTAGGGCTTGAGGGACATGGGCCGCCTCCTTTGGAAAACGCGGAATTGGAATGGGAAATGACATAATGCCTTAGATTTCAATCACATACCGCTTATAGGCGTTGACCACCGTCGTGTCGGCGTACTTGCGCTCCCGCGCGAATGTCAGCGCGCCGTACTCCTGGTGCACGTGCCCGTAGACCATGTAGCGTGGGTGCCAGCGGTCCATCAGGCGCAGGAACACCTCGAAGCCGCGGTGGGGAATGTCCTCCATATCCCCCACGCCGCGGGCGGGCGCGTGGGTCAGCAGAATGTCGAAGCCCTTTCGGCGGCGCAGCTTGAACCACAGTCTGCGCGCCCGGCGGGCCATTTGGCGCTCGGTGAACATGTAGGGCTCGTCAGGACGATAGCGCATGCTGCCGCCCAGACCCAGCACCCGCACGCCGCCGACCTCATAGATATCGTCGTCCACGCAGATGCAGCCCTCCGGCGGCTTCTTGTCGTAGGCCCTGTCGTGGTTGCCGTGGACATACAGGATCGGCGCGTCGGTAAAGCAGGTCAGGAAGGACAGGTACTCCGCGGGCAAATCGCCGCAGGACAGTATCAGGTCTATGCCCTCCAGCAAGCGCCGGTCCAGATAGTCCCACAGCGCCTTGTCCGCCACATCGGAAAGCACCATAATCCGCATGACCCATCGCCCCTTTAGTATTTTTTGGATCGGGAAAGCCTTAAGCCTCCTCCGCCCGCCAGCTGAACGCGGAGGCCGCGGGCAGGGAAATCTCCTTGATGCCCTGCAGCTCCACCAGCGCGCGGGTCTCATCCTTCAGATCGTCGATGGCTGGGAAGCCGCCCACCACGTTGTCCACCAGCCAGTCCATGGCGATGACGTCCGCGGGGGTGAGCCGGCCGTCCACCGGGCAGCGAATTTCGCCTGCCTGATCGCGAATGATGCTCTCAAAGGGCCAAAACACGCCTTCGCGAATGTGCTCCTTCACCAGCTCCACCAGCCGCTTGAGGCCGATATCCATGCGCTGCGACATGACGATGTCCACGGCGTCGGAGGAAAGGCCCCACCAGTAGTTCACGGCCTTGGGCTGCCCAGCGCCCACGTCCTTCCAGCTGCCATTCAGCACGCTGCGGGCCAGGGACTCGTAGATGCGGCTCCAATCCAGCACGGGAATGGCGATGCTCTGCTTTGTGTCGCCGCGCTGGGCGTACAGGCCGTATTCCACCGCGTGATGGCTGGGCGCGCCCACGTCGCGGCTGGAGATGATCTCCACCGAGGGATCGCCAAAGGGATTTTCGGGGTTGAAATCCTTGCGCGTGGACCACTCCAGGATGACCTTCACCCTGGGGTTCACCATGCGCGCGCCGAGGGCGAAGGCGTTGATGTTTGCCGCCACGCCCGCAATGGGATAGTCGCCGATATAGCCCACCTTGTCGTTCTCGGTCAGCGCGCCGGCGATCATGCCGATCAGGAATTTCACCTCGTAGAGCCGCACGTAGTAGGAGCGCACCCGCTGCCAGCTCGCCAGCAGCGAGCAGTTCAGCAGCTTGGCGTCCGGATGCTTCACCGATGCCTTCATCGAAGCCGACAGCATCAGCGGCGATGTGGTGAAGATCAGGTTGTTGCCCTCGGCGATCAGACGCTCGATCTCGGCCTCATAGCTGTCCGGCGTCTCGCACACGCAAACCGTGGTCTTGACCCGCTCGCCCATGTCGTTCTCCATGTTGATGCGGCCCAGATCGTGCCAGTAGGTCCAGCCGGACTGGCTCGGCTCGCGGGTATACATGAAGGCGACCTTCACCTTGGAGGGGCCGAACAGCGTGTTCAGCAGGCCGCCGCCCTGCTTCAGCTCGTCGGGCTTCATGATCAGCGCGACGTTCTCGGCCTCCTTGTCCTTCTCAAACTCGCCCCACAGCGCCTTCACCTCGCCGCGCAGCTGCTGTTCAAACTTCTTCGGCGCGTCGGCATAGCCGCAGGCCTCCAGGTAGATCAAAAAGGCGTCGCCGGTGGTGACGGGCAGCTTTTTGGCGTCGCTGCCGGCCTCACGGGCCTTGTATTCGGCGCGGAAGCGCATGAAGGCGGCATTGAAATCGCTGCGCTCCTCGCTGCTCCACTTTTCGCCGGGCGTCCTGCCGGTCAGCTCGTACAGCTTCGCGACGCTGCCGGGCTTCGAGAACCACAGATAGTTGATCCCGGTATCGGCATAGAAGGGCAGCAGCTCATAGTACAGCACGTTTTCAGGCGCGTCGCTGCGCTTGGGCAGCACCCGCGTGACCTCCGCCTCGATGGAGATGGAGTCCAGAAATTTCATCACGCTGACGCGCTTGTTGCCCTCGATCAGATAGTATTGATTCAGATATTCCAGCACCTTGACCGGCTGGTTGAGCCCCTGCGCCACGATGCCCTCGTACAGCAGGCTCCACTTCACCGAAAACTCGCTGCCGGGATCCAGTATGGGCATAAAATTGGCGGCGAAGGCGTTGGTGCGGCCCTTGGACGCCGTGCCCACCACCTTCTTCAGCGGTATCTGCACCAGCCCCAGCGGCACATGGCTGAGCGCGTTCAGCTGCTCCTCCATCTCCTCCAGCACCGGCAGAAAGGGGCTCTGCCGCCGCTGCATGCGGTTGTGATATTCCTTTAAGCCCTGTTTGCGCGCCCGCGCGTAGGCTTCCTCACCCATCATAGTCTCACGCTCCTGTCAGTTGCCAGCCGCCCGCCCCAGCGGACGGCAAATGGCTTGGCGTGCGTTTCCAAAATGCCAGAGACGCATTTAGAAGCACACCATGGAATTGATCCGCGCCGGAAAACAGGGTTTCCGCGGCGCTTCGCAAGAGTATAGTGCCGCAAGGTAAAGAAAACAAGCGAGGTATTGTTGCGGAAGGGGGGAGATTTAATTAGCGCGTTGGGGTTTCATGGCCGTCGCCGCGACTCCAATTACTCTATAAAGTCATGTATCTCCACGTCCACCGTCTCGACTTCCACGGCGGGGAGAAACCTCCCGAAGAAATCCGCGCCGGACATGGCCAGCGTGCGGGTATTGTCGCAGGGGTGGAAGGCCAGCGTCTCGCGACCCCGCAGCGCCGCGTCCACGATCAGGCCCACCCCCGCGGCCTCCGGGAAGATCAGGCCCATGGGACTGGCGGAGCCGCCGTGGCAGCGCAGGCGCGCGAACAGCATCTCCTCCGGCGCGAAGCTGAGCCGGGAGGAGCCGATCTGCTTTGAGATATCCGCCGTGCGGAACCGGGCGTCGGGCCGGGTGATGCAGAGCCAGCAGCGCTTTTGATTCTTCGTGGTCAGGAATATGTTCTTCACCGTCAGCGCGCCGAGCGTCCGGTCGACGGCGGCGCAGTCCGCCATGGTATAGGCCGGCGCGTGGCTGGCCGCGCGGAAGGCGATGCCCCGCTCCTCCAGAAAGGCGAAAACCGCTTCAGCGTCGCTCACAGGCTCCTCAGATCCTTTCCCTTGAGCTGTACCGCGCGGCATGCGCTCCTGTCCAGCAGGCGGGAGGCCACGCGCTCGCCGTAGCGCTCCTTGATCTGCACCGGCGTCAGATTGGTGGCGATCACGGTATGCCGCTTGGCGGCAATGCGCTCATTCAAAAGCGTGAACAGGTATTCCACGGTGATATTGCGCATCATTGGCTCGGTGCCCAGATCGTCGATCAGCAGCAGCGGCGCTTCGATCAGTGCGGAAAAGCCGTCGAGCTTCTCGTCGCTGCCCATGTGCCGCTGGCGCATGGCCTCAAACATGCGGAAGGCCGTGATGCGCACCGCGGCGCCGCCCCGGCTGATCACCCGCTCAAAAATGCTGTTCAGCAGGAAGGTCTTGCCCAGGCCGCCCGCGCCGGTCAGCAGGAGGTTGCGATAGTCCGTCTGCGGAAAGCGATCCGCGTATTCCTCGCACATCTTCCGCGTGAGGATCATCTGCTCGCGCTGTCCGTTCTCCTCTGGTATCCGATCGGCGTCGAACCTCTCGAAGTTCTGCTCATCCGTGCCGGCCATGGAGCCGTCCTCATACTGGCGCAGCTTCAGCCGCGCCTCAAAGCAATCGCAGAAGCGGGCGGGCGCGTCGCCCACATAGCCCGTATCCCTGCACTTATCGCAGCGGTAGCGCGGCTCCAGCTGATCCTCCGGCAGTCCAGCTCCGTGCAGCAGCTCCCGAATCTTCGCATTGATGCCCTGTCCCTGGCGCTTCATGTTGCTGGCCAGCGCGGTTCGCTGCTCAAGGCTCTGCTGGGTCAATATGCTGCGCATGGCGCTGAGCGCCAGCTCGGCGCTCTCACTGCGCAGCTGGGCAATCCTGGGCTCCCGCGCGCAGGCCTCGGCGACGCGCGCTTCCAAATCCGCCTCGTCCGCGGCCCGCTGCCGGGCGTACTCCTCCAGCAGCGCCCTCACGTGCTCCGATCGCGTCATGCCTTGCCGCCTCCATTCCCATATTCCTTCACGACATCGAAGAAGAAATCGTCCCCAAAGTCTTCGTCCTTATACTCCCGCTGCGCGTAGTTCAGCGCCGGGTTGGCCGCGGACGCCGCCGTCGACGCCGCGCGACCGGCGCGGTCGGCCTCGTGCTGGGTTTGCGCCTCCGCCGCCGT
>JAFVBK010000038.1 GCA_017480045.1 Clostridia bacterium | reverse complement strand
CCCGCGGACGCCCGCGGGGCGCCCCTACGGCCAAGCCGCGTCCAGCGCGGCGGTGACCGCAGGGACAGCGCGTATGCCGTCCGGATCAAGGGCGGGCGGCGTGACGCCGCCCCTATAGGATTGACAGTTGTTCGTTACAGCTTCCAAGGCGCGATGCCCAGCTTCTTGCGCACCTTCAGCATGGTGCGATGGGCGATGGCGGAGGCGCGGTCGCGCCCGGAATCCATCACCTGCTGGAGATATGCCTTGTCGGCGGAAATGCGCTCGTATTCATTCTGGATGGGCTCCAGCGTGGCGATGACGGCGTCGGCCACGGCGTCCTTGAATTTGCCGTAGCCCTGGCCGTCGAACTCGGCGGTGATCGCGTCCATGGACTTGCCCGTCAGCGCCGACATGATGCTCATCAGGTTGGCGACGCCGGGGCGGTTCTCCGGGTCGTAGGCCACGGCGTTCTCGCAGTCCGTCACGGCGCGGCGGATCTTTTTGCGGATCACGTCGGGCTTGTCCAGGATGGCGATGTAGGTATCTTCCGGGTCAGACTTGCTCATCTTGCGGGTCGGCTCCTGCAGGCTCATCACCCGCGCGCCCACCTTGGGGAAGTAGCCCTCCGGAATGGTGAACACATCGCCGTACACGCCGTTAAAGCGCTCCGCGATGTCGCGGCAAATCTCCAAATGCTGCTTCTGATCCGCGCCGATGGGTACCAGATCCGTCTGATACAGCAGGATGTCCGCCGCCATCAGCACCGGGTAGGTGAACAGGCCGCAGTTGATGTTGTCGGCGTGCTTTTGAGACTTATCCTTGAACTGGGTCATGCGGCTCATCTCGCCCATGTAGGTGAAGCAGTTCAGCACCCAGCCCAGCTCGGCGTGGGCCGGCACCTGGCTCTGAAAGTAGATGATGTTCTTTTCCGGATCCAAGCCGCTGGCCAGAAAGATGCTCATCGTGCGCAGGCAGGCCTTCCTCAGCTCCGCCGGATTCTGGCGCACGGTCAGGGCGTGCAGATCCACGATGGAATACAGGCAGTCGTATTCGTCCTGCAGGATGTTGAAGTTGCGCAGGGCGCCGATGTAGTTGCCCAGCGTCAGATTGCCGGTGGGCTGTATGCCGGAAAAGATTCGTTTCTTCTGAGCCTGCTGCTCCATATGTGTGACCTCCGATCAATAGACAACATTAACTATTTTAAATTATAACACGGGAATGGGGCAGCGTCAATCGGAGAAATGGCGATTTTCAAGAGCGCTGCGCCTCAATGCGCTCCGCCAGGTCGTTGAGGTACACCCAGCGCTCCGTCTTGTGCTCCAGCTCCGCCTCCAGCGCCTGGCGCTGAGCGGTCAGCTCCTGCAGCTTTACGTAGTCGCTGGCGTTTTCGGCGATGGCCGCGTCATAGGCGGCGATTTGCGCTTCCAGCGCAGCGATGTCGGCGTCGATGGTGTCGTATTCCCGCTGCTCCTTGAAGGAGAATTTCAGCTTCCGCGGGCGGCTCTGCGGGCGCGGCGCGCTTTCGCTCTTTTTGGGCGCGGGCGCGGGCCGCTCCGCGGCCTTGCGCTTCTTCAGGTAATCGCCGTGGTTGCCCTCGTATCGGTTGACGGTTCCGCCCGGCACGACCTCGAAGATGGTCTCGGCCACCTTGTCGAGGAAGTAGCGATCGTGACTGACGGCGATCACGGCGCCGGGGAAGGACTCCAGATAGTCCTCCAGGATCGTCAGCGTCTCGACGTCCAGATCGTTGGTGGGCTCATCCAGCAGCAGTATGTTCGGCGCGGCCATCAGTATGCTCAAGAGATACAGCCGCCGCCGCTCGCCGCCGGACAGCCGTCCGATGGTGGAATACTGCAATTCCGGTGTGAACAGAAAGCGCTCCATCATCTGCGTGGCGGAGAAGCGGCCCTCGCTGGTGCGCACCTCGGAGGCGACCTCGTGGATGAAGTCCCAGGGCCGCTGCTTCATGTTCAGCTCCCGGCCCTCCTGGGTGAAGTAGCCGATCTTGACCGTGCCGCCGCGCTCCACGACGCCGGAATCCGGCGAGAGCGTGCCGGCGATCAGGTTTAGAAGCGTGCTCTTGCCCGCGCCGTTGGGGCCGACGATGCCGACGCGGTCGTCCCGCAGCACCGTGTAGGAGAAATCGGAAATCACGGTCCTGCCGCCGAAGGCCTTGGAGACGTGGCTCAGCTCGATGGTCTTGCGGCCCAGCCGCGAGGCGACGGTGGCCACCGACACGGCCGCGTCCGCCTCCGGGCCGGACTGGGCCTTCAACGCCTCATATCGGGCGATGCGCTCGGTGGATTTGGTGCTGCGCGCCCGACAGCCGCGCATGATCCACTCCCGCTCCTTCTTCAAGAGCTGCTGGCGCTTGCGCTCGCTGGCGGCGGCCATTTCCAGCCGCTGGGCCTTCAGCTCAAGATAGCCGGAATACTTGGCGTCATAGAGGTACAGCTCGCCGTGGCTGAGCTCCGCGATGCGGGTGGTGACGCGATCCAGAAAGTAGCGGTCGTGGGTTATCATCACCAGCGCGCCGGTGAAGCGCATCAGCCGCTGCTCCAGCCAGGCCACCATCTCGCCGTCCAGATGGTTGGTGGGCTCGTCCAGCACCAGGATGTCCGCCGGGTGCACGAACACGCTGGCCAGCGCCACGCGCTTGCGCTGCCCGCCGGAGAGGGCGCCGATCTTCTGGTCGAAGTCGGCGATGCCCAGCTTTGTGAGGATGGCGCGGGCCTCGTATTCGTTCAGGGCGCGGAATTCGGCGGGGTAGTCGGCAAACACCTGCTCCAGCACGGTGTTGCCATCGTCCATCGCCGGCGTCTGGGGCAGGTAGGCCAGCTGCACGTTGGGGTCGCGGGCCACCCGGCCCGAATCCGCCGCCTCCGCCCCCGCCAGCACCTTCAGCAGGGTGCTCTTGCCCGTGCCGTTCACGCCGATCAGGCCGACCCTGTCGCCCGCGTTCAGGTACAGCGTCACGTCCTTTAGGAGCTTCTTGTCGCCGTAGTCCTTGGCGAGATGTTCAGCGGATAGCAGCATGGGATTACCTCCACGGTGGGCGATGCTTCATAAGCGGGGCTTTGTCAATCCAGCGCCTTCACAAAACACCTTCTGCGCTTGTGCTGCTCGGTCTTGAAGAAGTTCCACTGGCTCTGCAACTTGTGGTTGGTCTCCAGCTGCGGGCCGGTCTCGGCATGCCGGATGCCCATCTTGTGACAGCCCTTGATGACGTGGTTGAGCATGATGGCGTTCACGGCCTTGTTCTGGTATTCCGGCGTCACGGCCACCAGGAACAGATCCAGCGTGTCGTTCACCTTCAGCGCCTTCAGCACGCCGATCCAGCCCAGAGGGAACAGCCGTCCCTTGCTCTTCTTCAGCGCCGCGGCCATGCTGGGAGCCGAGACGCCGAAGCCCACCAGCTCGTCCTTCTCGTCCAGCACGAAGCAGGCCAGCTCCGGGTTGATGAGGGGGATGAACTTGTTGGCGTAGCGCTTGATCTGCCGTTCGTCCAGCGGCACGGTGCCGTAAAGCCCGGAATAGGCGGTGTTTACCAGCTGGAACACCTTTTCGATCAGGGGGCCAAAGTCTCGCCTGGACTTGGTCTCGGCGATGTGCAGGTTGCTGTACTTCATCACGCGCTCGGCCAGCTTGTCCATGCGGGTGACGGTGTGCTCGTCGTAGGGTACGTCGATCAGCATCTCCACCCAGTCCACGTCCTTGCCGTAGCCCAGCCGGGTGAGATGGTCGATGTAGTAGGGGAAATTATAGTAGGTGATGAACATGCTGCGCCGGTCAAAGCCCTCCACGAGCATGCCCTCCCGATCCAAATCGGTGAAGCCCAGCGGGCCGTGCACCTCGTTGCAGCCCTTTTCGCGGGCGAAGGCCTCCACGGTTTCAAACAGGGCGGAGGAGACCTCGAAGTCGTCGATGAAATCCACCTGCGTGAAGCGCATGCGGTTCAGGCCCCACTTTTCGTTGGCGCGCTTGCTCAGTATCGCGCCGATGCGGCCCACGATCTTCCCCTCCCGCCAGGCCAGCCAGCACTTTGCCTCGCAATAGGAGAAGGCCGGATTCTTCTTCGGGTTCCAGTCGCTCAGATCGTCGCCGATCATCGCGGGGATGTATTGCGGCACATCCTTATACAATACGTTCGGATAGTTGACGAACTTCCTGAGCTCCGAACGGGTTTTGACTTCTCTGATCTCAACCATCTTAATCTCTCCCGGAACAATTATCCCCAAACAGAGTATAGCATATTCCGGGTAAATGTGCAAATCATTTGTAGGCAAAGCAAGGGCGGAGCGCGAATTCACTTCGCGCTCCGCCCGGCGGGGAGGCCGCTCAGGATCTGCGCTTGCTGTTGG
>JAFVBK010000037.1 GCA_017480045.1 Clostridia bacterium | reverse complement strand
TCCCGAACACAGAAGTTAAGCCTCAGCACGCTGATAGTACTTGGCTGGAAACGGCCCGGTAGGGTAGGTCGTCGCCGGATCTCATTGAGAGTCATCTTTGATGGCTCTCTTTTCTTTGCCTTTTCTCTTTCGCGTCTTTTGCTTTTCTTTGCTCTTGAAGGGTAGGGAAAAGCCGGTTCTTCGAGATCTTTGCCAAATGTTGGTGTAAGGAAATCAGATGCATTGCAGGCTGTGGTGAGGGGAAGCTGTGTTGCTTCGCAGGCTCTAAGGGTGAAGAGAGATGTAATGGTGTGTAGGTTTGTAGGGGTGCCGTTGCGGCGCCCGCCCATAGGTAGAAGGACTCCGTTTGATGGGGGAACAGCGAGTGATGGGGTAATCATTTGGAGGGCAATATGAGCATACCTCTATGGCTGTTCCCCTTACTAGAGGCGGCATGGTTCTCATAAACGATTAAATCGAGGCGGCTTGACCGCAGCGTGGGCAAGCGCTGAGATTTTGTTTTGAAACCATGCCGCCAAAAAATTGCGTTCCTATCGCATTTCAAATTTCTAAAAGCTATGAAAAGGGGACCGAAGGACGCATTTTTTGGCGGCCTGACACGCAAAACGCCGGAAACTTCGCGCCTGCGCACGCTGCGCACAGGCAGCTCGTTTCAAGGGTTTTGCTTGCAGGCCGCCGTTTTGATAGGGAGCAGCGAGTAATGATATTGTTTTCGAAGGGCAATGTGAGCATACCTCGATGGTTGTTCCCCTTACTAGAGGCGGCATGGTTCTCAGGGGTGAATTTGCCAAGCCCTTTGGGATTGTCAAATTCAGTCGCGGAGCGACTAATTTTGCCACAGGCAAAATTACCTTCAGATTAAATCGAAGCAGCTTGGCCGCAGCGTGGACAAGCGCCGAAGATTCAATGGCACGGTAATATAATTCAGATTTAGAACAATCAAATTCAGCGGGTATCTTTAGGGGGAAATGACTTGTTGTCTATACATGGCAAATACAGGATTATTCTTCCTGATCGCCCTGGACATATTCAATGAGATCACCGGGCTGACACGGCATAATCTTACAAATTATGCCGAGTGTAGTTGTGGTTATGGGCATATCATGGCGTATACGTTGCAAGGTCTGAGCATCGATTCCCTCGTTGCCCAGGCGATAATAGGATATATGATGTTTTGCCATATATTCCCGCATGGGTTTAAAAGAAATCGGCATATTTTCACCCCATAAGCATTATATGAGGCTTGCGCTTTTAATATATAGTGAATATAATCAGTATATATTATTGAAGTAGACATGGAACTGCAGTCTGTTTCGTTCCTATGGAATCGTCAAACAGGGGTGAAATGTGATAGACATAAATCGCCTTCGAAGCCCGGATCGCGGTCCCGGAGGCGTGCATTCCGCAATAGAAATTTCAGAAATGAAACACACCGGCCCCGTGCGCTTGAATCAGCGGCGCAAGGGGCCGGATAATTATGTCACGGCAGCAAACGGCTGTCGGCCCTGCCGACTAGCACACGCCCTGGGCGTACATGGCGTCGGCGACCTTCAGGAAGCCCGCGATGTTCGCGCCGGCCTCGAAGTTGCCCTCCAGGCCATATTCCTTGGCGGCGCTGGCGACATTGTGATAGATGTTTACCATGATGTCCTTCAGCTTGGCATCCACCTCTGCCGCGGTCCAGCTCAGGCGCTCGGAGTTCTGGCTCATCTCCAGTGCGGAGGTGGCCACGCCGCCAGCGTTCGCGGCCTTGGCGGGCCCGAACAGCACGCCCGCGGCCTGTAGGGCCTCGATGCCTTCCATGACGGTGGGCATGTTCGCGCCCTCGGACACGCAGTAGCAGCCGTTGGCGATCAGGGCCTTGGCGGATTCCAGGCTGATCTCATTCTGGGTGGCGCAGGGCAGGGCGATGTCGCAGGGAATCGTCCAGATGCCGGCGCAGCCCTCGTGGTACTCTGCGTTCGGATGGGTGTCGACATACTCCTTGATGCGGCCGCGCTGCACCTCTTTGATCTGCTTGACGCAATCCAGGTCGATGCCGTCCTTGTCGTAGATATAGCCGTTGGAATCGCTCATCGCTACGACCTTGGCGCCCAGCTGGGTGGCCTTCTCGTTGGCGTAGATGGCGACGTTGCCGGAGCCGGAGACCACGACCGTTTGGCCCTTGAAGCTCTTGCCGGCGGCGTTCAGCATCTCTTCGGTGAAGTAGCACAGGCCGTAACCGGTGGCCTGGGTGCGGATCAGGCTGCCGCCGTAGCTGAGGCCCTTGCCGGTCAGCACGCCTTCGTACAGGCCGGTGATGCGCTTATACTGGCCGTACAGGTAGCCGATCTCGCGGGCGCCCACGCCGATGTCGCCGGCGGGCACGTCGGTGTCCGCGCCGATGTGCTTGTACAGCTCTGTCATGAAGCTCTGGCAGAAGCGCATGACCTCAAAGTCGCTCTTGCCCTTGGGGTCGAAATCGCTGCCGCCCTTGCCGCCGCCGATGGGCAGGCCGGTCAGGCTGTTCTTCAGCGTCTGCTCGAAGGCCAGGAACTTCACGGTATCCTCAGTCACGGAGGGATGCAGGCGCAGGCCGCCCTTGTAGGGGCCGATGGCGCTGTTGCCCTGTACGCGGTAGCCGCGGTTCACATGCACGTTGCCCGCGTCATCGATCCACGGTACGCGGAACTTGATCACGCGTTCCTGCTCCACGAACAGCTCCAGCACGCCTGCCTTCACATATTCCGGATGCTTCTCCACGACGGGCTCGATGCTCTCCAGCACGCTCTTGACAGTGATCAGAAACTGCTTGTCGTTCGGGTTGCGCGCCTCGACGCGGCTCATCAGATCGATCAGGTATGCATTCTTCAACGCCATTTTGTCGTCCCCCTTAACGAAGATATGAAATTCTCTCCAGAAAACTGGAATCCCGGTCGTATCGACCGCATGAGAATATTATAGCGGCAAAATGCCGAATTTGCAATATTATTCTCTGTTAAATTGCAAATTTAAATATGACAATCCTGTGCTAATGCAGGAAAGTAAAGCATAATCAGCCAAATTGACCCGTGCTTATGCAGGAATAACCGCCAAAAATGAAATATTATACTTTTTTATGGAGAAACGACTGAAAATCTGAAAACAGGCAAATGAATTATTCGATACTATAAAATTCAACTTCATCAAAAATCAACTTGCGTTTATGGGGAAGGAGGAGTATACTTTTTCTTATTAAAGTAACCGCAGGGGGAGACGGGTTATGAACAGCATTCAAATTCCCGACGGCTATCGTCCGCCGCTGAACACCTTCGATACCCAGCTGGCCATTGAGTTCATCAAGCACAACTTTCAAGTGGAGTTGACCCACGCGTTGAACCTGCGCCGTGTGTCCGCGCCGCTGTTTGTGCGCCGGGAGTCCGGCTTGAACGACAACCTGAACGGCGTGGAGCGGCCCGTGAGCTTCGATGTGCCCGCCGTGGGCGTCGAGGGCGAGGTGGTGCATTCCCTGGCGAAGTGGAAGCGCCTGGCGCTGAAACGCTACGACTTCCACGTGGGCCGCGGCCTGTATACCGATATGAACGCCATTCGCCGGGACGAGGCGTTGGATAACATCCACTCCATCTATGTGGATCAGTGGGACTGGGAGAAGATCATCACGCGCGAGGATCGCAATCTGGACTATCTCAAGCGCACCGCCCAGGAAATCGTGCACTGCGTCGTGGATGTCAGCGAGCGCCTGCGCCGGGAGTTTCCCAGCATCCATGTGAAGCTGAGCCGGGGCATGTCCTGCGTTACCACCCAGGAGCTGGAGGATATGTATCCCGATCTGACGCCGCGGGAGCGGGAGGACGCCTATCTGAAGGAGAAGGGCACCGCGCTGATCATGCAGATCGGCGGCAAGCTGAAGTCCGGCATCCCGCACGACGGCCGCGCGCCCGACTACGACGACTGGCAGCTGAACGGCGACATCTTGTTCTGGAACGATGTGCTGGGCCGCGCCTTCGAGATCTCCAGCATGGGCATTCGCGTGGACGCCGCGTCTCTGGATCGCCAGCTGACCCTGGCGGGCTGCGATGACCGGCGGAGCCTGCCTTTCCATAAGATGCTGCTGAACGACGAGCTGCCCCTGACCGTCGGCGGCGGCATTGGCCAGAGCCGCCTGTGCATGCTGATGATGGGTACCGCCCACATCGGCGAGGTGCAGAGCAGCATTTGGGACGAGGCGACCATGAGGGCCTGCGCCGAGAGTGGGATATTATTGCTGTAAATTCACAAAAATCGCGCCAACCGGCGCGATTTTTTTATGTCCTCCGCGGTGCTAAGGCCCGTCCACCCCTCATAAATAATTGCACGCTTGAAGGGAGGACTGATGGTATGCTGCGAAGAATAGAGGGACTTGGCGCGCTGGGGTCGCGCCGAATGGACTGGGACGGAGCCGCGGCGCTGGGACGGCGGGCGCTGGGCTGGACGGCGCTCGCCGGGGCGATG
>JAFVBK010000036.1 GCA_017480045.1 Clostridia bacterium | reverse complement strand
CTACAAGAAGGCGGTGCACAGCCAAGCCTTGCAGCATTGAGCGCAATGAAAACAGCGGCGCGTGAAACGGCGGAGCATCGCCTGAAAACGCGCCGCTTTTCTATGGGCGGAGCATGGTTACAAAAATGTGCGTACTTGATTTGAACGACGATTTCTTGCTATAATATGATAGACTTTGAAGTGATTCGCCGCGCGAGCGCGGGAAGGGGAGGCGCATGGGATGAAGACCAGAGAGGAACTGCCGGAGTGTCCGGTGGCAACCACAGTACAGCTGATCGGCAGCAAGTGGAAGCTGCTGATCCTTCGCGACCTGTTGGCGCGCCCCTGGCGGTTCAACGAATTGCAACGGGATCTGGATGGCATCAGCCAGAAGGTGTTGACCGACAGCCTGCGCTCTATGGAAGCGGACGGCCTGGTTGTGCGCACCATCTTTCCGGAGGTGCCGCCGCGGGTGGAGTATGCGCTGTCGCCACTGGGCGAGACGCTGCACCCCATTCTGGACGCCATGAAGGCCTGGGGCGTCGCCTACAAGGCTGGCCAGTTGCCGGAGCGGCGCGTCTGACTGGAGCGGGTTTAAAATGCCAGGAGCGCGGTTTTGGAACACGCTCCGAGGCACAGCTTTTCAAACCGATTCCCGAAGCCTGAAATCCCGGCGTCGGGAATCGGTTTATATCAGACGGACATGGAAGCGAGAAACGTGGTTACAAAAAAGTGCGTACTTGTGCAGTTTTCCAAATCCTGCTATTATTGAACCACGGGGCGAGCCCGAATTCAACAAGGAGGACGAGGACATGGCGTTGAAGAACCTTGCGGCCTGGAATGGCAACGTGGCGATTGCTGCCTGCGGCGCGGCGTGCGGCGCATCCGACAAGCCCGCGGAGCCCAAGCCCGCGGCCTGTGGCGCGGCGTGCGGTGCTGCCGACAAGTAATCGTGGCGAACTTTGCTCCGGCAGGCATGGCCTGCCGGAGCGCGACTATACCGGATGCCATTTTGCGGGCGCGGCGACGGCTATCCGGCAATTATCGGGGGAAACGGCAATGCGACAGTATTTCGCCTTTCAGTGGCACATTACAGACGACTGTGATCAGCGGTGCAAGCACTGCTATATCTTCGCGGAGGACAGCGGCAAGCATCTGGACAGCATGAGTTGGGCGCAGATGGGGGACGTGGTGGCCAACTGCGAGGATTTCTGCGCGATGTATGATCGCCTGCCCTACTTCTACATCACGGGCGGCGACCCGATACTGCATCCGGATTTCTGGCCGCTGCTGGAGCTGCTGGCGGTCAAGCGGATACCGTTTACCCTCATGGGCAACCCGTTTCACCTGACGGACGAGGTGTGCAGCCGAATGAAGCTGCTGGGCTGCGAGAAGTATCAGCTCTCCATCGACGGCCTGGAGCAAACCCATGACTGGTTCCGCAAGCCCGGTTCCTATCGGACGACGCTGGAGAAGATCGCCACGATCAACCGTGCGGGCATCCGCTCGGTGGTGATGACCACCGTGTCTGGCGCGAACATCGACGAGGTGCCGGCCATCATCGACGCGGTGGTGGCGGCGGGCGCGAACGTTTACGCCTTCGCGAGATACTGTCCTACCAGCGAAGAGCGGGATACCGGCATGTCGCCGCAGGCCTACCGGCGCCTTCTGGAGATATGCGACGCCAAGTTCAAGGCCTATGAGGCCGTCGGCTGCGATACGTATTTCAACCGAAAGGATCATCTTTGGACGCTCTATCAGTATGAGACCGGGGCGTTTCAACTGCCGGTCGGCGCTCGTCCGGGCATGATCTACGGCGGCTGCAACTGCGGCAATTGCCACATGACCATTCTGCCCAGCGGCGACGTGTATGCCTGCCGCCGCGTGCAGAACAGCAGGGTGGGCAACGTGTTCGCGGATCGGCTGGCCGACCTGTGGGTAGCGGAGATGGAGCGGTATCGCGCGTACGACAACTTTAAAAAGTGCTCAAAATGCGAGCTGCTGCCCTGGTGCCGGGGCTGCCCGGCGGTGGCCAGCGGCGCGCGGGGGGATTTCTACGACGTCGACCCGCAGTGCTGGAAGGAGATCAACAGCCTGACCGGCGAGAAGCTATTGGAGGCATGACGATGGACGCTTTGACCTGTATCAAAAAGCTCGGCTATGTGGGCGTATTGGATTTTGCCACTGTGGACGCGGACGGCGCGCCGCAGGTGCGCAACATCAGCGCGATACATTATGAAAACACCGATATCTATTTTCTGACGGCGCGGGGAAAATACTTCGCGGAGCAGCTGCGGCGGGACGGCCGGGTACAGATACTGGGCTATACCCGATACAAGGAGACCATCCGCGTCTCCGGCCGGGCCGTGGAGGTGCCGGAGGACGAGCAGCGCAAGTGGCGGGATGTGCTCTACGCGGAGCAGCCCTATCTCGAAAATGTGTATCCCGGCGAGACGAAGAATATCGATACCATGTTCGTGCTCCGGGATTATACCATCGAATACTTCTGCCTGTCCACGCGCCCCATCACGCGGGAATATTTCGCGGTGGGAAGCGCGACGGTCAAGCCGAAGGGCTATGTCATCACGGAGCGCTGCATCGGCTGTGGAACCTGCCAGGGCGTATGCCCGCAGCAGGTGATTGCCGAGGGAACGCCCTATGTGATCGACGCGAATCACTGCCTGCAATGCGGCAACTGTGCGGAACATTGCCCCGTGGAGGCGATTGAGCGCTGCTAAGGAGGGAAAGGCATGAAGGCGGTCGTCATCAACGGCATTACCCCGGCGGAGCAAGTGCGGCTGACGGAGGCGCCCGTTCCGGCGGTCAAGCCGGGCTGGGTGCTGGTTCGGGTGCGGGCATTTGGCATGAACCACTCGGAGCAGATACTGCGCCTGTCGGAGATCGAGGCGCCCTATATTCAGCGGCCGGTGATTCCCGGCATCGAGTGCGTGGGCGAGATTGCCGATCCCTCGGACAGCGGCTGGCAGGCGGGGCAGAGGGTGATCGCGATGATGGGCGGCATGGGGCGCAGCTTCGACGGCGGCTACGCGGAATACGCGCTGCTGCCGGCGCACCATGTGTTTCCGGTGGAGACGGACCTGCCCTGGGACGCGCTGGCCGCCGTGCCGGAGACCTGGTTTACCGCCTGGGGCTCGCTGTTTGAGTGCCTGCGACTGGAGCCGAAGGATGCGCTGCTGATTCGCGGCGCGACCTGCGCGCTGGGCTACGCGGCCATTGAGATCGCGAGGGCGCTGGGGTGTCGGATCGTCGCCACGACGCATCGCGAGGCGAAGCTCAGGCTGCTGGCGGCGGCGGATGAGGCCGTGCTGGACGACGGAAAGCTCGCGGGCGGCGTGAGGGGCGTCACAAAGGCTCTGGATCTGGTGGGCCCGCGATACTTGAAGGACACGCTGCGCGCGGTGGAGAAGGGCGGCATCGTCTGCAATACCGGCATACTGGGCGGGGTGTTCGCGCTGAATGGTTTTGACCCCATCAAGGACATTCCAAACGGCGTGTACCTGACAGGCTTCTATTCCAACGCGCCGACGCGGGCGGCGGTGAACGCCATATTTGATTTCATCAAAACGCGCGGCATCGCGCCGGCGTATGGAGCGAGGTTCGCCTTTTCAGAGATTCGGGAGGCCTGCATGGCGCTGGACAACGGGCGTGTGAATGGCAAGATCGTGGTAGTGATGGATTGATGGATATGATAAAATCCCCGACGGGTAAACCGCCGGGGATTATTTGGATGTTGGCCCGATGAGCGGACCGCCAAGCGCGAAATCGAAGATTCTGGCACCGCGCCGAAGACCGCAGGGCTTCGGCGAAAATCGCTGCGTCAGCCGAGCAATATCCTGTCGTTGGCGAAGGCTTCGCCGCTGGCCTTCGCGAAGGCCTCCATCAGCATCTCGACGGTGAGCTTCTTCTTCTCTTCGCCGGCGATGTCGAGGATGACGTTGCCCTCGTTCATCATGATCAGGCGGTTGCCGTAGGCGATGGCGTCGCGCATATTGTGGGTGACCATCATCGTCATCAGGTGGTTTTCTTCGATGATCTGCCGGGAGAGCTGCAGCACCTTGGCGGCGGTTCGGGGGTCCAGGGCGGCGGTGTGCTCGTCCAGCAGCAGCAGCTTCGGCTTTCTCAGCGTGGCCATCAGCAGCGTGAGCGCCTGGCGCTGGCCGCCGGAGAGCAGGCCGACCTTGGTGGTCATGCGATCCTCCAGGCCCAGGCCCAGCGTGGCCAGCTTGTCGCGGTACTGATTGCGCTCCTCGCGGGTGATGCCCTTGCGCAGGGTGCGCTTCTGGCCGCGGCGGGCCGCCAGAGCAAGGTTTTCCTCGATCTGCATGGTGGCGGCAGTGCCGGTCATGGGATCCTGGAACACGCGGCCCAGCATGTAGGCGCGGCGATGCTCGGACAGGCGCGTAATGTCGGTGCCGTCGACGACGATGCTGCCGCTGTCGATGGGCCAGACGCCAGCGATGGCGTTCAGCATGGTGGATTTGCCCGCGCCGTTGCCGCCGATCACGGTGACGAAATCGCCGTCCTCCAGGTGGAGGCTGACGCCATTCAGAGCCACCTTTTCATTGACGGTCCGGGCGTTAAAGGTCTTGCGCACATTGGTGAGATCAAGCATCCGCTCTGCCTCCCTTCCCGGCACGCTTTGCCGCCACATTGTTTTTCCAGTAGGGGATGGCGAGGAATACGGCCACGATCAGCGCGGAGAGCAGCTTGAGCAGGTTGGTATTCAGGCCCAGCCACAGCACGATTTGCAGCACGATATAGTATATCACGGCGCCGAGGGCGACGCCGGCCAATTTCAACGCGAAGTTTCTGAAGAGCCGCCCGAACAGCACGTCGCTGATGATGACGGCGGCCAGACCGATGACGATGGCGCCGCGGCCCATGTTTACGTCCACGAAGCCCTGATAGTGGGAGAGCAGCGCCGAGGACAGCGCGACGATGCCGTTTGAGATCATCAGGCCGAGAATCTTGGAGCGATTGGTGTCGATGCCCTGGGCGCGGGACATGGCCTCGTTCGCGCCGGTGGCCCGCAGGGAGCTGCCAAGCTCCGTGCCGAAGAACCAGTAGAGCAGGCAGATGAGTATGGCCAGGATGACGATCGTGGCGACGATGGGATTGCCAAGGCTGATTTCGCGCACGCTGCGCTGACTGACGATCAGCGGATATTTGGTGACGTTGATGCCCTGATTGGCCTTGAAGGCCATGATCGCCAGGTTGATGGAATAGAGGGAGAGCTGGGTGAGGATACCGGACAGGATGGGCGGTATGCCCATGGCGGTGTGAAACACGCCGGTCAAAAGGCCCGCGAGCATGCCCGCGACGACGGCGCAGAGCAGCGCCAGCCACACGTTGCAGCCGCCCAGCATCAGCATGACGCAGACCGCGCCGCCAGTGGCCATGGTACCGTCCACGGTGAGATCCGCAAGATCCAGCACTTTATAGGTGATGTAGACGCCGATTGCCATGATGCCCCAGATGAGCCCCTGGGCCACGGCGCCCGGCAGGGCGTTCAGCAGAGAGGTTACATTCAAGATCGTTTCCTCCAGTCGGATGGTGTGAGAGTGGCGTGTGGAATTCAAGACAGCTGCTACCGCGATCATGTGGGGGCGCCGCAGCGGCGCCCGCTCTGTACGATGCGCATTGCAGGGGCGGCGTTACGCCGCCCCTGCAATGCGCGGCAGCGGGTATCTCTCTGTTCCGCTAATCACTAACCACTCTAAATCTGATTTGTCGCAAGCGACCAATCAGGTTTAGCCGATCGCCACGTAGTCATCGGGAATCTCAATGCCCAGCGCCTCAGCCAGCTCGGCGTTGTATTCCTTGGTGACGTTGCTCGCGAAGCTCACGTCCAGGGTGGCGACGTCCGCGCCATTCACCAGCACTTCATAGGCCATTTCGCCAGTGACGTAGCCCAGGTCATAGTAGCTGATGGACAGGGTGGCCACGCCGCAGCCGGCGCAGATGCCTTCCTCGCCGGCGACGACCGGGGTGCCCGCGGGCTCAACCACGTTGCGGATGGCTTCGGTGCAGGAGGCGGCGGTGTTGTCGGTGGGGATGTAGAGCACGTCGCTGTTGTCGCAGGCGCTCTGGGTGACGGAGGCCACGTCGTTGGAGTCCGCGAAGGTGTAGTCGGTGCAGGTGTAGCCCAGCTCCTCCAGATAGCCGCGGATGACGTCGGCCTGATACTTGCTGTTCGGCTCGGCGGAGCAGTACAGCAGGCCCACGTTGGAGGCGTCGGGGAACAGCTCGTTCAGCATCGCGGCCTGCTCGCTCAGCGGGGCGAGGTCGGAGGTGCCGGACACGTTGATGCCGGTCGCGCCGGTCCAGTCGTCGATGTCCAGAGCGGTGGCGTAGTCGGTGACGGAGGTGCCCAGGATCGGGATATCACCGGTGGCGGCCACGGCGGCCTGCAGGGCGGGGGTGGCGTTGGCCATGATCAGATCCACGCCGTCGGAGACGAAGCCGTTCACGATGGTGGAGCAGGTGGTGGACTCGCCGGAGGCGTTTTGCACGTCAAAGGTGACGGCGTCGCCCAGCTTTTCGCTCAGAGCATCCTGGAAGCCCTGGGTGGCGGCGTCCAGCGCGACGTGCTGCACCAGCTGGCAGACGCCGACCTTGTAGGTCTCTTCGGCAACGGCGCTGATGCCCAGGCAGAGCATCGCGGCGATCAGGATAGCAAGCACTTTCTTCATGATGAGTTCCTCCTAAATTCGTTGTGTATCAAAAAGGCGGCCTCTCCATCTGGAAGAGCCGCCTTGATGAATGCTTGAAATTCACCTTGCGCGGTTCTGGCAGATGGGCGTCGTCGTAAATCGGAAGCCAAAAAAGCTAAAGCGCAGCGCGTAGATAAATCGCGCTGCGCCGGCAAGGCAAACAGACATGGTACTACAAGCGGTATCATGATTGGAGATCGAATGATTGCGCCGGTTACAGAGCGTCATGACAATCTCCACCTTTCCCGTATGTTATAAAAATTATATCACTGTATCGAAATTTGTCAATAGCGCACTACCTTGTTAAAGCGTAAAAAGAGCATTAAGATTGCGGCGAAGGGGCGATCCGCGCCGCCGCGATTACGCCTGCGCCTGCACGGCGGTGAAGGCGACGGTGTTTACGATGTCCTCCACCGAGCAGCCGCGGGAGAGGTCGTTGCAGGGCTTCGCCAGCCCCTGCAGCACCGCGAAGCATTCCGCGCCGGCGATGCGCTGGGTGATCTTGTAGCCGATGTTGCCGGCCTGCAGGTCGGGGAAGATCAGCACGTTGGCGCGGCCCGCCACCGGGCTGCCCGGCGCCTTCGACGCGCCCACCTCCTTGACCAGCGCGGCATCCATTTGCAGCTCGCCGTCCAGCAGCAGCTCCGGCGCGAGCGCGTGGGCGATTTCGACCGCCTGCTGTACCTTCGTTACCAGCTCGTGCTTCGCGCTGCCCTTGGTGGAGAAGCTCAGCAGGGCGACCCGCGGCTCCTCGATGCCGCAGAGCGTCTTCGCCGTGTCGGCGGCGGAAATGGCGATGTGGGCCAGCTCCTCGGCCGTGGGGCAGGGAATGACCACGCAGTCGGCGTAGACCAGCAGGCCATCCTCACCCAGGCTCCGGTTGGGGCAGCTCATCAAAAAGCTGGAGGAGACCACCTTGATGCCGGGGCGGGTCTTGATGATTTGCAGCGCGGGGCGCAGCATGTCGCCGGTGGTGTGCACCGCGCCGGAGACCAGGCCGTCCGCGTCGTCCAGCTTGACCATCAGCATGCCGTGGTACATGGGGTCCGCCGCCAGTTTTGCGGCCTCCTCGCGGCTGAGGCCCTTGGCCTTGCGCATCTCATAGAGCGCCGCGGCGTAGGCTTCCACCCTGGGGCTGTTTTCGGGATCGACGATCTCGATGCCAGCGAGATCCGCGCCGACCTCGCTGGCCACGGCCTTGATCTTCGCCGGATCGCCCAGCAGAATGGGCCTTGCCAGTCCCTCGGCCCGAACCTTTGCGGCGGCCTGAACGGTGCGCGGCTCGTCGCCCTCCGGCAACGCGATGCGCTTTACGTCCGCGCGGGCTTTGCGCCACACCTTTTCAATCATGTTCATGCGGTTTGCCCTCCGTGTATTAAAGATCTATGTCGCCGAAGCCCTGCCAGACGTTCTTGCCGGAATAGGTCAGCGCAGTGGCCTCGCCGCGCAGCACCTTCAGCGCCGAGAGCGCCAGCGCCTCCTGCTCCAGCTCGCCGGGATAGCTGTGGATCGGGGCGATCCAGCCGCAGCGCTCCCGGATGCCCTCGAATATGTCGTCGAAGCGCATGAGACCGCCGGTGAGCAGTATGGCGTCCACCCTGCCCTTCAGCACGGCGCTCATCTCGCCGATCATCTTGGAGACCTGATAGATCATCGTGTTCCACACCAGCGTGGCCTTGCGGTCGCCCTGATCCACCAGGGCGTGGATGGCGTCGGAATCGGAAGTGCCAAACAGGCTGACGAAGCCGCCGGAGCGGGCGCACAGCAGCCGCGCCTCCGCGATGGAGTGGGCCTCCACCCAGTCCAGCATCGCCATTACCGGCACGCTGCCGATGCGGGTGGGCGTGAAGGCGCCCTCGCCGTCCGCGCCCATGTTGCCGTCCACCATGCGCCCGTGGTCGTGGGCGGAGACGGTGATGCCGCCGTCGATGTGGGCCACGATGAAGTTGCAGTCCTCATAGCGCCTGCCCAGAGACGCCGCGTGGGCCTCCGCCACGGCCTTCTGATTCAGCACGTGGGAATGGGAGACGCGGTAAACGCCCTTGATGCCGGTCAGACGGGCGCAGTCGCCGTACTCGTCCACGTTGGTGGGATTGAGCGTATAGGCCGCGCGGCCAAAGGTCTGGGCGAATTTCCATGCCAGCATCACGCCGAGCTTTGCCGGATGCTCGCTGCCGCCCACAGCGGCTTCGGTGTCGTCATACAGCTTCTGATCGATGGCGGTCACGCCGCCCGGCTGGGTGCAGGCGCTGCCGCCGCGTCCGACGAACACATCGATTTCAGCGGGATCGACGCCCTCCGCCTTCAGCATATCCATGATCACCTGGTAGCGGAAGGGCATCTGGTCGTTCACGTGGGGATATTGCAGCAGCACCGGCGCGTCGTGAAACAGACTGTGCTCAAAGAGGACCGTTTCATTTTCAAACAGGCTCACTTTTGTGGAGGTGGAGCCGGGATTGATGATCAACAGCTTGAATTTTTTGCTTGCATCGGCCATGGTATTTCCCTCATTTCGGACTTTGGTTCTGTGTCGTATTAGTATAGCACATAAAAATGGTATGGAATGTAAAGATACGGATAAATGAAAGCATGCCGTCCGCGAAATTGACAAAACAAAAGCTCCCTCACCGCGCTCAGGATGGCGGCATAGCGCCGCGCGTCGTCCTGAGCGCAGTGAAGGAGCCTGTGTTGGAGGATGTTTCCAAACGCGGACAAAGGCGCTGAAAAGCGCTTCCGGCATTTTGAAAACACACGCTGCTTTACTGCCGGCCTCTACAGCGTCACGCCCTGCTTGAAGATGGCGAGGTCGTGGAAGCCGTTGATTTCGTTGCGGGTCTGCGCGCCGCCAGCGATGGCCAGCACCAGCTGCAGCAGCTCCTCGCCCAGCGCGTCCAGGGAGCGGCCGGAGAGCAGCCTGCCCGCGTCGAAGTCGATCCAGTTGCGCTTCTTCTCCGCCAATGGGCTGTTGCTGGCGATCTTCACCGTGGGCACCGGGCAGCCGAAGGGCGTGCCCCGCCCCGTGGAGAACAGCACCAGCTGCGCCCCGGAGAGGGCCAGCGCCGTGGAGGCCACCAGATCGTTGCCGGGGGCGCTCAGCAGGTTCAGACCGGGATTTTCCACCTTTTCGGCATATTTCAACACGCCCTTCACCGGGCCGGAGCCGCTCTTCTGGGTGCAGCCCAGCGCCTTGTCCTCCAGCGTGGTGATGCCGCCCGCCTTGTTGCCGGGGGAAGGGTTCTCGTACACCGGCATGTGGTAGGATTCAAAGTAGGCCTTGAAGTCGTTGATCAGATGCACGGTCTTGTCAAACAGCGCCGCGTACGCGCAGCGGTCCATCAGGATGGTCTCCGCGCCGAACATCTCCGGAACCTCGGTGAGGATGGTGCTGCCGCCCATGGCGCCCAGCATGTCGGAGAACACGCCGATGGTGGGATTCGCCGTGATGCCGGACAGACCGTCGGAGCCGCCGCACTTGAGGCCCACCACCAGCTCGCTGGCGGGACAGGGCACGCGGACATCCTTTTGCATGCGCTCTGCCAATTCCTCGATCAGCGCGAGTCCGGCCTCGAATTCATCCTCCACGTCCTGACAGATCAGCGTGCGCACCCGCTCCGGGTCGTATTCGCCCATGCGGGGCAGGATGGTGGCGATGCCGCTGTTTTCACAGCCCAGCCCCAGCAGCAGCACGCCGCCGGCATTTGGGTGGGTGGCCAGATTTGCCAGCGCCTGGCGGGTGTTGTCCTGATCGCCGCCCATCTGGGAGCAGCCGTAGGGGTGGGGGAAGGCGTACACGCCCTCAACGCTGCCGCCCACGAACTTCTGGGCCAGCTGGGCCAGCGCCTTGGCGTTGTCGTTGACGCAGCCCACGGTGGGGATGATCCACAGCTCGTTGCGGATGCCGGGGCGGCCGATTTTGCGGGGATAGCCCATGAAGGCGGCGGGCTCGCGGGCCTCCAGCGCCGGCTGGGTGGGGTGATACTCGTATTCCAGCGCGCCGGAGAGCAGCGTGTGGATGTTGTGGGTGTGCACGTGGCCGCCCAAGGGGATATCCTCCGTCGCCTCGCCGATGGGGAAGCCGTACTTGACGACGGGTTCGCCCTTCGCGATGGCCCGCAGCGCCACCTTGTGGCCCATGGGGATGTCGGAAAGGGGCATCACCTCGCCCGCGCCGTAGCTGACGGCTTCGCCCGCTTTGAGGGGACAGAGCGCCACGGCGACCATGTCCTTCGGTGTGATTTGGACTAGCTTGTTCATTTCGATTCCTCCTAAAAGGGGTTGAGGGCCGCTGCATGGTCAGTATTCCATGCGCTCCGTTGCCCGAAAACACAATGTACAGATTCTTCGACTGCAGCTTCGCCTCCGCTCAGAATGACAGCGTAGCGCTTCGTTGTCATCCTGAGCGGAGCGGTAGCGGAGTCAAAGGATCTGTACCTCTCAATTAGCGCGCATAAATATGTGCTCTGCCATCACAGCGCTTCCTGATAGGCTTCCTTCGCGCCCTTCTCGCGGATGACCTTCAAAATCCGCGCGACCTCGGCCTCGAAGCCGGGGACCTGGGTCAGGTCCTGGCCCCACATATCAAGGTTGGTCATCACGGCGTGGACGAGGCCCTCTTCCGCGTCGTCCTTGTGGGCGTTGTAGAACTCCAGCACCCAGCGGTCGTCGGATACGGTGTACTCGTTGCCCGCGCCGCGCTTGCACACCAGGCCCTTGTCCGTCAAGCCCTGGATGTCGTTGGAGTAGAAGGCGATGTAGGCCGCGAAGCTCGTGGTCAGGCAGGCGGGCAGCTTGCCGAACTGCTCCACATAGTCCAGGAAGGTGGGCATATTGCGGGCGCGCCACTTGCTGGTGCTGTTCAGCGAGATGCTCATCAGCTCGTGGTTCACGAAGGGGTTGTTGAAGCGGTCCTGCACCGCCGCGGCGAACTGCTTGCAGTCCTCCTTATCCAGCGGCAACGTGGGGATGACCTCCTCGTAGAGCATCTTGTTCATGTAGCCCAGGATCACGTCGTCGTGCATGCAGTCGCGCACGATGTCGTAGCCCGCCAGGTAGGCGCCCAGCACGAAGCCGGTGTGCGCGCCGTTGAGGATGCGCACCTTGCGCTTCTTGTAGGGGGTGACGTCCGGCACCACCATCACGTTGACGCCGGCCTTCTTGAAGGGCAGCCGATCCTCCAGACCGTCAGGGCCTTCGATGACCCAAACGCCGAACACCTCGCCCACGTCGGTCAGCGGGTCCTCGTAGCCGTTCTCGGCGTCGAGGCGCGCTACCTCCTGCGGGTCGCGGATGCGGCCGGGCACGATGCGATCCACCAGCGTGGAGCAGAAGATATTCTCCTCGTTGACCCACTTGCGGAAGTCGTCGGAGAGCTTCCAATCGTCGATGTACTGGTTGACGCACTTGAGGAGCTCCTTGCCGTTGTTGTCGATCAGCTCGCAGCTGAGCATCACGATGCCGGGCTTCCCGGCGGTGAAGCGCTCGTGGAGCACGCGGGTGAGCTTTGCGGGGAAGCTGATGGGCGGCACCTGGTCGAAGGCGCTCTCATTGTCGTGGACGATGCCGGCTTCCGTGGTATTGGAGACGATGATCTCAAGATCGTCGCTCTTGGCGAATTCCAGCACCTTGTCCCACTCGCCGTAGGGGTTCAGGCAGCGGCTGACGGAGGAGATGACGCGCTTGTCGTCCACTTTCTGGCCGTTCTGACTGCCCCGCAGATAGAGGGTGTAGAGGCCCTGCTGCTTATTGATGAGCTCCGTCAGGCCCTGGGCGATGGGCTGCACCAGCACCACCTTGCCGTTCCAGTCGGCCTTCTCGTTGGCGATGTCGAAGAAATAGTCCACGAAGGCCCGCAGGAAGTTGCCCTCGCCGAACTGCATCACCTTTTCAGGCGCGCTCTCCAGCGCGTAGCCCGCATAGCCGGACTGTTTCAATACCTCGTAATTCAGCTGTGCCATGGTAAATCTCCTCCATTTCATTTATTGCGGCGTGCCGCGGTTTAAAAATGTGCTTTTCCCGTCGCCGCGGCGTTGACAAACCGCCGCTTATGACAGTATAATTTCAGTAGATGAGCGCGCAGTGCAAGTCTAAAAAACCAGCAAAGCGAGGTAATCAAGTTGGACATCCGCTATTCCTGCAGCCCGCGCGATTTCAAGCGCTACACCACCGAGGAAACCCGCGGGGAGTTTCTGATCGAAACCCTGTTTACCCCCGGCGAAGTGAATGCCGTGTACAGCCATGTGGACCGCATGGTGACGCTGGGCATCATGCCCGTGAGCGAACCCCTGCCCATCGATCAGGGCATCGACGTGTGGAAGAACTTCGGCACGCAGTACTTCCTGGAGCGCCGCGAGGCCGGCCTGTTCAACGTGGGCGGCTCCGGCAGCGTTACGGTGGACGGCGAGACCTACGAGCTGGGCTACAAGGACTGCCTCTACATCACCAGGGGCGCGCGGGAAGTGACCTTTGCCAGCGACCATCCCGCGCAGCCGGCGAAGTTTTACATCGTGTCCGCCCCCGCCCACACCAGCTATGAGACCCGGCTGATCCGCATTGCGGACGCGGCCAAGAAGCCCTGCGGCGCGGCGGAAACCAGCAACAAGCGGGTGATCAACCAGTTCATTCACCCGGATGTGCTCAAGACCTGCCAGCTCTCCATGGGCATGACCGTTCTGGAGCCGGGCAGCGTGTGGAACACCATGCCCGCGCACACCCATGAGCGCCGCATGGAGGTGTACTTCTACTTCGAGGTGCCGGAAAACGAGGTGGTATTCCACTTCATGGGCCAGGGCCAGGAGACGCGCCACATCGTCATGCAGAACGAGCAGGCGGTGATTTCGCCCTCCTGGAGCATCCACGCCGGCGCGGGCACCAGCAACTATACCTTTATCTGGGCGATGGGCGGTGAAAACCAGGCCTTCGACGACATGGACAACATTCCGACCACCGAGCTGCGATAATATCCCCAAAGACACTCAAAGGAGGAAGCCCCAATGAATGATTTTCTGAAAAACTTCAGCCTCGAAGGCAAGATCGCCTGGATTACCGGCGCGAGCTACGGCATCGGCTTTGCCATCGCCACCGCTTACGCGCGTTCTGGCGCGAAGATCGTGTTTAACGACATCAACCAGGAGTTGGTGGACAAGGGCATCGCCGCCTACAAGGAGGCCGGCATTGACGCCGCAGGCTATGTCTGCGACGTGACCAACGAGGAAGCCGTGCAGGCGCTGGTGAAGCGCATTGAGGCGGAGGTCGGCGTGGTGGACATTCTGGTCAACAACGCGGGCATCATTCGCCGCATTCCCATGACGGAAATGCCGGCTGAGGAGTTCGCCAAGGTCATCAACGTGGATTTGGTTGCGCCGTTCATCGTGGCCAAGGCAGTAATCCCGTCGATGATTGAGAAGGGCCACGGCAAGATCATCAACATCTGCTCGATGATGAGCGAGCTGGGCCGGGAGACCGTTTCCGCCTACGCGGCGGCCAAGGGCGGCTTGAAGATGCTGACCCGAAACATCTGCTCGGAGTACGGCGAGCACAACATCCAGTGCAACGGCATCGGGCCCGGCTACATCGCCACGCCCCAGACCGCGCCGCTTCGCGAGCGCCAGCCGGACGGCAGCCGCCATCCCTTCGACCAGTTCATCGTGGCCAAGACGCCCGCGGCCCGGTGGGGCACCACCGAGGACCTGATGGGCCCGGCGGTGTTCCTGGCCTCCGATGCCTCGAACTTTGTCAACGGCCACGTGCTCTACGTGGACGGCGGCATACTGGCCTATATCGGCAAGCAGCCGTGAGGCGGATTGAAAGATCCCGACCCGACACCGGGTCGGGATCTTTTTGGGATTAGCATGATTAGCGGACCGCCGCGAAGCGGGGTCGCGCGGTTCGCCGGAGGCCGCAGGACTTCGGCGAAAATCGTTGCGGAGCTATCCCCGGATTTCCTTGAACAGCGCGGTGGCCGCGGCGGACTTCTCGGCGATGCCGTCGAAATCGCCGGCGTTCACCATGTCCTTGGTCACCATCCAGCTGCCGCCCACGGCCTGAATCTTCGGATTCTTGAAGTATTCCGCCGCGTTGGCCTGGTTGATGCCGCCGGTGGGGATGAACTTGATCTGCGGGAAGGGGCCGCTGAGAGCCTTGATGGTCTTGAGGCCGCCGAAGCTTTCCGCCGGGAAGAACTTGAATACCTTCACGCCCAGTTTCAGGCCCAGCATGATCTCACTGGGGGTGACCACGCCGGGGGTGATGGGCACGTTCAGCTTCATGGCCTCGGCGATGACGTCCTCCGCGGAGCCGGGGGATACGATGAACTTCGCGCCGGCGTCCACGGCGTCGTGCACCTGCTGTACATTGACGACGGTGCCTGCGCCGACGATCATCTCCGGCACCTCGGCGGCGACCCTGGCGATGGATTCCTTGGCCGCGGCGGTGCGGAAGGTGATTTCCATGGCGTTGATACCGCCCTTCAGGAGGGCTTTCGCGGTGGGCACGGCCTGGGCCGCATCCTCCAGAACCACCACCGGCACCACGCCGCAGGCGGATACTTGGTCGATTGATAGCATATTATTTTCCTCCTAATGATTGATCTTTTGAGAGTTCAGGGATTAGGAATTAGGAATAGTGGCTGCCGCGTCTTTGATAAAAGGGGTATATCAGGACTGGCGGCAGCGGCTTTTCTATTCTCCAATCCCTGGTCCCTAATCCCTCTTTGAAATGTATCACTTCTCCGCAAACCCAAAATACGCCTTGGCGTTGTCATGGCTGATGGCGCGCACGATCTCGGAGAGGGTATCCATATCGTCGGGATACATGCCTTCCTCCACCCATTCGCCGATCACGCGGCAGAGGATGCGGCGGAAGTACTCGTGACGGGGATAGCTCAGGAAGCTGCGGCTGTCGGTGAGCATGCCCACGAAGCCCGCCAGATAGCCCAGAGACGCCAGTGACTTGATCTGCTCGGTCATGCCGTCGAAGTGGTCGTTGAACCACCAGGCGGAGCCGTGCTGGATGTAGCCCACGGCCTCATCCCGCTGGAAGCAGCCGAGGATGGTGTCGATGGCGGCGTTGTCGTTGGTGTTCAGGCTGTAGAGGATGGTCTTGGGCAGGATGTCCGCCTCGGCCAGCGCGCCCAGGAAGGCGGCGGTGTCGGTGGAGGAGGCGCCGTTGTCTACGCAGTCAAAGCCGGTGTCGGGGCCCATTTTGCGGAACATGGGGCCGTTGTTGTCGCGGCGGCAGCCGTAGTGCAGCTGCATGACCCAGCCCAGGCGCTTGTATTCGCCCGCCAGGAACAGCATGAAGGCGTGCTTGAACTGATCCTCCTCATGCAGCGTGGGCAGCTTGCCCGCTACGCGGTCGGCGAAGATGCGCTCGACCTCCGCCTCGGAGGCGGGGGCGTACATCACGTAGTTCAGGCCGTGATCGCTCAGGCGGCAGTTGTGATCATGGAAGAAGGCCATGCGCGCCCTGAGCGCCTCCTTCAGCGCGGCGAAGCTGTCGATCTTCACCCCGGAGACGGCTTCCAGCTGGCGAATGTAGTCCAGCCAGGTGGGCTTTTCCAGGTTCATGGCCTTGTCCGGACGCCAGGCGGGCAGCACGGCGGTCTTGAAGGTGGGATCCGCGGCCAGCTTCTCGTGCCACTGGAGGTTGTCGATGGGATCGTCAGTGGTGCAGATGGTCTCCACGTTGGACATGGCGATCAGTCCGCGCACGCTGTAACCCTCGCTCCGCAGCTTTGCGTTGGCCAGGTTCCAGACCTCCTCGGCGGTGTTCTTGTTCAGAATCCCCTCGTAGCCGAAGAAGCGGCGAAGCTCCAGGTGGCTCCAGTGATAGAGGGGGTTGCCGATGCCCTTGCCCAGCACCTCGGCCCACTTGATGAACTTGTCGTGGTCGCTGGTCTCGTTGCCGGTGATGTACTTCTCCGGCACGCCCGCCGAGCGCATCAGGCGCCACTTGTAATGGTCGCCGCCCAGCCATACCTGGGTGATGTTGTCGTAGCGCCGGTCCTCCCAGATCTCCTGGGGGTTGATATGGCAGTGGTAGTCGATGATGGGGCAGCTCTCCGCAGCCTCGTGGTACAGCCGCTTCGCCGCTTCGGTATTCAGCAGAAAATCCTTGTCCAGAAACATCTTATTGCCTCCATATGTATGTCGTCAATAGAATTGCGGTAGGGTTGCTGTGGCGAGAGGGCGGAGTGTGGCGTGAATGGCCGGTATGCTCGGATAGTAGGGGCGGCGCATCGTCGTCGTTCCCATGTTAAACAGGCATTCTTAAACGCCACACTTCACACTTCACCCTCAAAGCGCGCTGGCGCTCAGCGCTTGACGCGCGCGCCCGCGCCGCCCATGATGGCTTCCACTTCGCTCAGGCTGGCCATGCTGGTGTCGCCGGGAGTGGTCATCGCCAATGCGCCGTGGGCCGCGCCGTAGTTGACGGCCTTCTCCGCGTCGCCGGTGGTCATCAGGCCGTAGATCAGGCCGGAGGCGAAGGAATCGCCGCCGCCCACGCGATCCAGAATCTCCAGGCCGTCGTAGGCCTTGGACATGTGCACCTGACCGTCCGCCCAGCAGATGGCCTTCCAGTCATTGACCGTGGCGGTCTTGACGGTGCGCAGCGTGGTGGCGATGGCCTTGAAGTTCGGGTATTCCTTCGCGGCCTTCTCGATCATCTTGTAGTAGCCGTCCAGGTTCAGCGCCTTCAAATTCGCGTCGTTGCCCTCGACCTCCAGGCCCAGGCAGGCGGTGAAATCCTCCTCGTTGCCGATCATCACGTCGACGTACTTGGCGACCTCGCGGTTTACCTCGCGGGCCTTTTCCAGGCCGCCGATGGCCGACCACATGGAGGGGCGATAGTTCAGGTCGTAGGAGATGATGGTGCCGTACTTCTTGGCGGTCTTGCAGGCCGCGATGACGGTTTCGCAGCTCTGCTCGGACAGCGCGGCGTAGATGCCGCCGGTGTGCAGCCAGCGCACGCCCAGCTCGCCAAAGACATGCTCAAAGTCAAAGTCGGCGGGGGTCGCCTGGGAAATGGCGGTGTTGGCGCGGTCGGAGCAGCCCACGGCGCCGCGGATGCCAAAGCCGCGCTCGGTGAAGTTCAGGCCGTTGCGGCAGACGCGGCCGATGCCGTCGGTCTTCTTCCAGTAGATCAGGCTGGTGTCCACGCCGCCCTGCTCG
>JAFVBK010000035.1 GCA_017480045.1 Clostridia bacterium | reverse complement strand
GGTGGATACCTTCGCCGCGCCGCCGTCCGCTTCACCGGCGGCGTCCGCGCTGGTCTGCGCGTCCAGGGGCGCGGGCGTGGCCTCCGACTGCGCGGAAGGCTCCGCGTCCCGCGTTTGAGGCGCGGCCGGCGACGCCGCCGTATCGGCGGGCCTCAGCCACAGCGACCACGCGCACACCAGCGCGATCGCCAGTACCAGCAGCGCCAGCGCCAGCAGGTAAACCCTGCGCTGATTTCCAGAAAAATTCATGTGGAACCCTCCTTGCGTCATCCGTTTCGGTTTCAATGTATTCCCGGACGACGGGAGGTATGCCGCAGGATAATCCCGTTTCGATCATTCTATCACAAATATTGAGGTTGCGCAATCGGCCTGCATGGTTTATAATTGGTAATGAAAATGAGATGACGCCATTTGGAGGATTACATATGCCCCTGGACGGACTGACGCTGGGACTGGTGGCCCGCGAGCTGAACGAGGCGCTTGCGGGCGGGCGCGTGAACAAGATCATACAGCCGGAGCGCGACGAGGTCATACTCACCGTTCGCAACGGCGGCGCGAACCGGCAGCTGCTGCTGTCGGCCACGGCCAACTGCGCCCGCGCCCACCTGACCACCACCCACAAGAACAACCCGCTGGAGCCGCCCGCGCTGTGCATGCTGATGCGCAAGCACATCACCGGGGGCCGCGTCTGCGGCATTCGGACCCTTGAGAGCGACCGCATCCTGGAAATCGAGATCGAGCACTTCGACGAGCTGGGCGACCGGTCCCGAAAGCGCATCATCTGCGAATTCATGGGCAAGCACTCGAACCTGATATTCGTGGGCGGCGACGGGCGGATCATCGACAGCGCCCGCCGGGTGAACGAGACGATCTCCTCCGTGCGGGAGGTGCTGCCGGGCCTGCGCTACGAGCTGCCGCCCGCCCATGGCAAGATCCCCTACGATCAGGTGACGGCCGAAGCGCTGTTCGAGGCGCTGTCCGGCAAGGGCGGGCCGCTGCACAAGCTGATCGCGGGGGCAATCAGCGGCATGTCCAGCCAGACGGCGCGGGAACTGGCCTTTAGGGCCGCCGGCAGCGAGGAGGCGCACAGCGACGAGATCGACCTGCGCGCCGCCTGCGAGAGCATCGCCGACAGCCTGAGGCGCATCCCGGAAACCGTCGCCCCCGCCATCCTCTACAATGAGGACGGCGCGCCGGTGGACGCCGTGGCCTTCCCCTACCTGAGCCGCGCCCACCTGCGAGCGGAGCCCTTCCCCTCCATCTCCGAGGCGCTGGACGCCTTCTATCGCTCGCGGGACATGGCCGAGCGCATCAAGCAGAAGAGCGCCGCGCTGCACCGCACGCTGAAGAAGAACATCGAGCGCTGCGAGCGCAAGCTGGCCCTGCAGCGGGAGGCGCTGCTGGGCAGCCAGCGGATGGAGGAATTCCGCCTGAAGGGCGAGCTGCTGACGGCAAATCTGCATCTGGCGCGCAAGGGCGCGAAATCTGTGGAGGTGCCAAACTACTACGAGGAGGGCATGCCGCTGCTGAGCGTGGCGCTGGACGAGCGGCTGTCTCCCGGCCAGAATGCCCAGAAGTATTTCAAGCTCTATCAGAAGGCCCGCAACGCCCAGACGCTGGCCGCCGAGCAGATCGAAAAGACCAGCGCCGAGCTGAACTACCTGGAGGGACAGATGGACAATCTGGAAAAGTGACAGGAGGAATAGGAGCTATTTGAGCTTCGGGAGGAGCTGGAGAAGTTCGGCTACGTCCGCGCCAACCGCAGCCGCCGCCAGATGAAGCAGCTGCCGCCCTCGAAGCCCATGAAATTCACCGCGCCCTCCGGCCGGACGATACTGGTGGGCAAAAACAACCTGCAAAACGACAAGCTGACCGGCACCGCCCAGCCCAACGAGGTCTGGCTGCACGCCAAGGACATGCCCGGCTCCCACGTGATCATCGTGGGCGAGGCGCCGGACGAGGAGACCATCCTCTTTGCCGCGCGGCTAGCAGCGCTGTATTCCAAGGGAAAGAACGGCTCCCGCGTGCCGGTGGACTACACGCTGCGCCGCTACGTGAAGAAGCCCGGCGGCGCGAAGCCCGGCTTTGTGATCTACACCAACCAGCGCACGCTGTACGTTCAGCCCGCGCAGGAAGCACAGGAGGCAAGCATTCATGAGCAGTGAAATCCAGAGCGCCCTCGCCGTCATCCGGCGCTATCGCCCCGTGCAGTGGGAGCAGATACCCGACCTGGGCCTTTACATGGATCAGGTCATCACCTTCATTACCCGGATGTACGAGCCGCTCTACGGCGAGGACATCCACGGCTATCTGTCGCCCTCCATGATCAACAACTATGTGAAGAGCAAGCTGATTCCCCGTCCCACGGGCAAGAAGTACAGCCGGGAGCAGATCGCGCTGCTGACGATGATCGTCGCCCTGAAGCAAACCAGCAGCATGGAGGACATCCGGCGGATGCTGGCGCTGAGGGAGGGCGAAACGGTGGAGGCGCTGTACGGCGCGTTCAGCCAGCGGTTCAGCGACGTGATCCAATCCATGTGCGGCGGCATTGCCGCGTCTCAGGGCGGCATCGCCGCGCCTCAGACCGCGCTGGATTTCGCCATACTCGCCTGCGGCTACTCCGCGGGCTGCGCCGCCGCGCTGAAAGGCGAAGCACGGGAGGTTCAATAATTCAGGTCAGCCGCATATCCTCTGAACAGATGAATGTCCGGGCGTTTCCACTACGAAAGCTGGAAGCGGCCGGGCATTTTTTTGCGAAAGCCGTGAACTGAAATGGACACAGCGCGCCGTGATCAAGACCGGCATCTTATCTTTCGGAGGACAAATATGAGGAGAATTCTGTTTCTTTTGACGGCCCTGCTTCTGCTCGCCCCGCCCGCTCGCGCCTCAGAGCCGTTCACCGTCGCGGCGAAGGGCGCGGTGCTGATCGACGGCGCCTCCGGCCGCGTGCTGTTCGGGCAGAATGAGAATACACAGTATCCGATGGCCTCCACCACCAAGGTGATGACCACGCTGCTGGCGCTGGAGCACGCGGCGCTGGACGAGCCGGTGACCGCCGGGAAGAACGCCGCCGGGGTCACGGGCACGTCGATGTACCTGTCCGAGGGCGAG
>JAFVBK010000034.1 GCA_017480045.1 Clostridia bacterium | reverse complement strand
CCAGCTCCTTGTAGGGATCATAGGGGCTCAGCGAGCCGGAGAGGATGGTGCGCTGCAGATCCGCGTCGGCAACGCCGTTGACAGTCAGGCCCAAATCGTCCTGTAGCAGCTGGATCGCGTACTGGGTGCGGGGGCCGAAGATGCCGTCGACATAGTAATCATAATAGCCCAGGTCGTAGAGCGGCTGCTGAATGGCGCGCACCGCGTCGCCGCGGGCGCCGCGGGCGAGGGTCGTATACTGCTGCACAGGCGCCACGGGCTTCAGCTCGTCCCAGGCGGTGGCCTCGCCGGAGAGAGGGAAGCTCTCGATCAGTCGGAGAACTGGCTCCGCGACCTCCGTCTCGGTGCCAAACTCGATAAACGAGAAATCCGGCTTGGCGGCCTTTTCCTCCAGCTTGGCGTAGACGTTCAGCTGGCCGCTCATCGCCTCGATGCGCAGACCGGCGACATCGTAACCGGCCGGCAGGTTATAGGCGGCAAAGTCATCGTAGCGTTTGAAGAGCGACAAGGCGCCCTTTGCGATGTCCACGGTATAGACGCTGTCGTCCGCGCCCAGCATGAACAGGGTTTTCGCGCTGGCAGTCAGCTGGCTATCGACATTGGCGTCAGGCGTCAACACCACGTCCGCGACCTGAGCGGCGGTATCATATTCCATCAGGCGCACGGCGCTGCCGGCGTGGGATAAGTAGTAAATATTGTTGTTCAGGCAGGTATAGGCCAGCACGTCGCCGTCCAGGAATTCCGAGCCGAAGTTAAAACCATTTTTCAGGTACAGATCGCCCGCGTCGGTGAGATACACCTCATAGCCGTCCGCCAGCAGATTGCTGCGGGGCAGCTCAGCGTCGTAGGCCTCAAAGCTGCCGGTCTCTTTGACGTAGAGCAGCGTGCCGGCCTGATCCACCAGCTGGATCACCAGGCCCTCCGCGGAGACGAACAGCCGGTCGATGGGTTCGACGGCGGTATACGCGGTCGAAGCGGCCTGGGTGTTCAAGTCGACGCGCGTCAGCTGCGCGCGATCGGCGTTGGTCACGTAGTAGGCCGTATCGGCGTCGGCGAGGCATGCGGCATGCACGCCCTTTGCCAGCAGAGCTTCCTGAAAGCTCTCCAGGTTAATCATGTAAAGGTCGCTGGCATCCCCAGCCGCGTCCGGGCTGAGGAACAGCACGCGGTAGGCGTCCACCGACACGATGCTGTCCGCAGGCGCCACGTTGATGGCGTCCGGGCGTCCGGTCAGGTAGATATGTCCGTCGCCATCCACGTAGGCGGCGATGACGCCGTTTCGTCCGACTGGGCCCGTCTCCGCCGAAGCGAAGCTCGCGGCCAGCAGACAAAGAACGAGCAGCAGGAGAAGCGCACCGGTTCTCTTCATAACTTTACCCTCCTAATCCTTGGTTATCCGATTAGACGCGTATTTGTCTCGGCAGGTTCCTGAATTTGGATGGAAAAAACTGCCTTCTGCCGCCTCGCCGCCTGTTCGCGCGCATTGGCGCTTCGGACGGCGAAACACATACATCGTTATTTTGACATATTTCAGTAGAAATGTCAATTGAAAAGGGGGCGATCCACGGCGCGAATCGAAATTTAAACGGAGGCGCATGCGCCGCGGCGCTCGCTCATAGGATTAACTGGCGAGAGGAGGCGAGGGCATGGAGACGATGGACAGGCTTATGAAGCTCCTGCCTGACGCCGCCGCTCGCGCGCTTGAAGCGCATAGAAGCGTCGCGACAGAAGTCCGACTGCGCGCAAACCGGCCCGCGCAGCTCGCATGGCCGGAAGGAGGCGCGCTGGTCGGGCCGCCCATCGACGCGCTCCAGCTTCGCGAAATCCTGTCCGCGCTGATGGACTACAGCCTTTACGCCCACGAAGCGGAGCTGGCCCAGGGCTACTTTACCATGGACGACGGCAGCCGCGTGGGCGTATGCGGGCGCTTTGCGCGGACGGATGGCGAACGCCTCACAGATATCAGCTCGGCCTGTGTGCGCGTCGCGCGCGCGATGCCGGGCTGCGCCGATGCCCTGGTCGAGATGATCGACGCGCAGGTGTCCCTGCGCTCGGCGCTGCTCCTGTCGCCGCCGGGAATGGGCAAGACCACGCTGCTAAGGGATATCGCGCGGCAGCTCTCTGAGGCGGGGCGCTGTGTGGGACTGGCCGACGAGCGCCACGAGCTTGCCGCCTGCAGGATGGGCGTGCCGACGCTGGACGTGGGGCCGCGCACGGACGTGCTGGACGGCTGTCCGCGGCCTCAAGCCATCCGGCATCTGATCCGGTCCATGGCCCCTTCGGTAATCATCGCGGATGAAATTGGCGGCGAGGGAGACGCCGAGGCTCTGGCGGACGCGGCGCGCTGTGGCGTCGCCATCGTCGCCTCCGCCCATGCCGAAAGCATCGAAGCGGCGCTGGCGCGCCCCTGGCTTCGCGGCGTTGTCGAGTGCGGGGCGTTGCGTCTGGCGGTCCTGTTGGGCAGCCAGCCCGGCGGTATTCGGGAAATTCGCAGTCTGGATACGGGAGGCGATGCCGCATGGAGATCCGCGTAGCGCTCGCGCTGTGCGTCGTTCTGTTCAGCGCGCTCTGCGGAAAATCACTCGCGGACGGCGTTCGACGCCGAGCCAATTCCCTGCGGGCACTCGCAGAGGGACTGCGGCGGCTGCGCATCCACATGACCAGCATGTTCGAACCCGTGCAAAACGCCTTGGATCACGCGGATTGCCCGCTCATGGCGATGGTCGCGGAGGGCATGCGCGGCGGTCTGAGCGCGAAAGCCGCTTGGGAAGAAATAGAAAAGAAGGCCGCCAGGCGAGGCGGCCCCATCGATAGCCTGACCGAAGCCGACCGGAAGGTGCTGGCGAGGCTGTTCGCGGGGCTTGGCCAGAGCGGCCGCGAGGAGCAGGACCTGCTGCTTGGCAGCGCGCTGCAAGCCATTGAGAGTCTGCGCGAGGGCGCGCAGGAAAAGGTGGGCGAGGCCGACCGTCTGTACGCCACCCTGGGACTGCTCATCGGTCTTATGCTCGCGCTGATTGTGATATGAGGTGCTTTCATGGACGTGGATTTCATTTTTCGCATTGCCGGGATCGGCGTCATTGTGACGGTCATTGCCCAGCTGCTGACGCGCGCGGGGCGAGACGACATCGCCATGCTTGCCACGCTCTCCGGCCTGGTGGTCGTTCTCCTGATGGTCGTAAACATGATATCGGATTTTTTCACCAGCATCCGAAGCCTCTTTTCGCTGTGATTCGGAGGGCGTGCCATGATTCTGAGAGTGACGGCGCTGTGCGTGGCGGTGGCGATGATCTGCTCCGCAATTCGGGTTCAGCGCCCGGAGATGGCAACGGCCATTTCGTTGGCGGCGGGGCTCATGGTGCTGACGCTCCTCTACAGCGAGCTCAGCCAGGCGCCGCAATGGCTGGAGGCGTTCAAGGGACTGATGCGCTCGGACGGCGACCTCGCCACCTCGATCGTAAAGGGAGCCGGCATCGCCATCGTCGCGGAATTGGGCGGGCAGCTCTGCGCGGACGCGGGAGAAAACGCTCTGGCAGGACGGGTGGCGCTGGCATCGCGCGTGGCGATGCTGGGGCTGTGCGCGCCCATGCTCGCGGAGCTGGCGGAGCGTCTGTGCGCCGCGCTGCCGTAACGATTTTGGCGCTGGCGGCGGCGCTTCTGCTCACCGGCGCCAGCGCCCGCGCGGTAAGCGCGCAGTCGTGGCTCTTGGAAAAATCGGGCGTCGAGTCGCTCGCGGCGTTGTCGAAGGAGCTGGGCGGCCTCGACGTCGATCGTGCCGTCTCGCGTCTGATGAGCGGCGAGCTTCGCGTTGATCAAATAGAAATCCAGCGCCTGCTGGAACGATTCGCCGCTTCGCTCCGCGAGGGGCTCACCGACGCGCTTGCGGCATTGGCGGCGCCGGTGCTGGCAAGCCTCGCCCTCAGGGCGCTCATGGGCGACAGCTCCGGCGGCGTCATCGCTCTGCTGTGCCGGGCGAGCTGCGCGGCTCTCCTGACAGAGCGTTTTCTCCAGGCGCGGCACATCGCCGAGGCGGCCCTGGCGGCGCTGGTGAGAATGGTCGGCGCCGCTTCACCCGTGCTTATCGCCGCGCTGACGCTGACAGGCTCCGCGCAAAGGGCGACGATATTGACGCCCACTACGGCGCTCTGCGCCAGCCTGATAGAGGCCGCTTTCCAGAACGTGGGTCTGCCGCTGTGCGGCGTCGCCGCGGTGATCGCCGCCGCTTCCAGCCTATCGGACCGGTTTCAGCTCAACCGCCTGTTCGAGCTGCTGCGCCGAAGCGTGACATGGGGAATAAGCCTGCTGATGGCAGGCTTTGTGGGGGTCATGGCGGTCGAGGGGCTGCTGGTGAGCGGACAGGACGCGCTGTCAGCCCGCGCCGTGCGCCGGGCGATCCAGGCGGCGCTGCCCATCATCGGCGGCGATGTTGGTTACAAATAGGCAATAGGCAATGAAGAAGAAAGAAACGGCAATTGCCTATTTTGGGAGCATAAAAATGGGCAAACTAAGAGGGAATCAGCATTGTTATACACACCCCCCTATCTTGGGGTGTGGTAAATGCTTTGCCTATTTGCTTGCCTATTGCTCCCCGGCTCTT
>JAFVBK010000033.1 GCA_017480045.1 Clostridia bacterium | reverse complement strand
TATAGCACCACCTTCGCCACCAGCGAAGTGCTGCTGAAAGGCGAAAAGGACCCCTGCAACCGCACCGAAGAGACCAACATCTGCGATCTGATCACCGACGCGATGGTCTGGAGCGTGGTGAAGGAAGGCGGCATCGAGCAGGTTGAGCCCAGCCAGGTGGTGGGCATCACCAACGGCGGCGGCATCCGCTGGCCCATCGAGGTTGGCGAGGTCAGCATGAAGGACATCAACACCGTGCTGCCCTTCGGCAACACCGTGGCCGTGGTCTACGTCACCGGTGAGGAGCTGCTGGAGGCGCTGGAGGCTTCCACCTTCTCCACCCCTGAGGCCATCGGCGGCTATCCGCAGACCAGCGGCATCGAGTGGACCCTGGACACCACCGTGGAATACGATCAGGGCGACGTGTATCTGCTGGACAACGGCAAGGAGACCAGCTACTTCGCCCCCGCCTCCATCGGCCGCGTGACCATCACCGCCGTCAACGGCGAGGCCTTCGACCCGGAGGCCACCTACGCGGTTGTGACCAACAACTTCTGCGCGGTGGGCGGCGATACCTACGGCGCGTTCCGTCGCGCCTATCTCGCCGGTTCGACCTTCGACACCGGCATCCCGCTGGACGCGGCCGTGGTGGACTACATCACCACCGAGCTTGAGGGCGTCATCACCGCCGAAATGTACGGCGAGCCCCGCGGCTCCGTGACCCAGATCCTGGCCGAGGAGGCCGAGGAGGAGGCCGAGGAGGAACCCGCCGCATAATTGAATTGAACCCATAAGCGCAGGGCCTTCTCAGAATAGAAGTCCAACGAGAGAAAGCAACCCAAATTGTAGGGGCGACGTTTCGTCGCCCGCCCTAAAACGGTACATTCGTTATGGGCGGGCGGCGCAACGCCGCCCCTACTATTCATTTACACGTCGCTCGCAGCGTTTTGATACGGCCCCTGTTATTCGACACCTTATAATTTGCCACGCTGCGGCAGGTTTGAGCCTACCCCTCCACGATCCGATAATACACCCGCGCCGTCAAGGCGTACACCGCGCCGTAGACCAGCGAAAAGGCGGCGAAGGTGATGAGGCTGCATAGGGCTGCCAGGCGCGTGTTGGTGACGCTGAACAGGCCGAGCAGCTGGCTCAGCATCCTGAAATCCAGCAGGATATGCAGCTCGGCGACCAGCAGCGGCAGGAAGAACACCATCAATATCTGGTGGTTGATGGTGCGCCGCGCCTCGCGCCGGTTCAGGCCCACCTTGCCCAGGATCTCGAATCGGGCCTTGTCGTCGTAGCCCTCGGAGACCTGCTTGTAGTAGATGATCAGCACCGTGGCGATCAGCAGCACCAGCCCCAGGAACAGCCCCAGGAACAGGAAGCTTCCGTTCATGCTATAGGCGTCCGCCCGCTCCTCGGCCCGGCTGCGCACCCGCAGGCTGTGATAGCTCACATCCAGCAGGCTTTCAAGGCCGATCTCATAGAGGTCGTACTCCTGCTTGATCTGCGTCTGGGCGTCGGCGTCCACGTCGATGAGCCCCTCCCAACGCAAGTGGCTGGCGTTGCCGCCGTAGCCCGCCCGCTGGAGGGCGTAGAGCCGCCAGAGCGCCGCGTCGTCCGCCACCACGACGCCCACATCTTCCGCATCCAGCATGAACATGGTGGACAGCTTCGGGAATTCGTCCACGCGCCCCGCCACATTGAGCCTGACCGTGGTCAGCTCGCTGCCGATGGGCACGAACAGCGTGAGATTCTCCGCGGATGGATCGCCGCCGTAGAGCAGCACGTCCTGCCTCGACACCGCCGGCGGGTCGACGCCCAGCAGGTCGCCGTAGGCCGCGGCGGTCAGCACGTGCAGGTTCGCCACCCGGTGGGCGGCGTCGAAGACCAGCGTGTAGCCGTCCCCGGCGACGCCCGCGGAGAAGGACACGCCCACGCCGCCGCCCATGCGGGTGACACCGATGCCGCCCTCCGCCAGCTTGTCCGCCAGCGCGGCGCGCAAGGCGCTGAAATCGGGAATCTTCTCCGCGTCGTCGGCCAGCGTCACCGTCACCATATAGTCCGCCGGATCGTGCAAATCAAGCATCTCCTCCGTGCCCGCGTAGAGCGACACCGTGCCGGAGACCATGACCATCACCATCGTGGAGAGGATGCAGATGTTCGCCATGCCCACGGCGTTCTGCTTCATGCGGTAGAGCATGCCGGAGACGCTGATGAAGTGGTTCGGGCGATAGTAAAAGCCCTTTCGACGGCGCAGCAGCTTCAGCGCCGCGATGCTCACGGAGGTGAACAGGCAGTAGGTGCCCACGATCACCAGGATGACCGCCGGGAAGTACTGGCCCAGCGCCTGCATAGCGTCTCTGGAGCGCAGCGCCAGATAGTAGCCCGCGCCCAGCGTGCCGACGCCCAGCAGCGTCAGCAGCCAGCGGGTCTTTGGCTCTCGCTCCCCCGCCTGCGCCCCCTGCAGGAGCTCCACCGGCTTCACCCGGCGGATGTGCAAAAGATTCAGCGCCAGCATCAGCAGCATCGCGCCGCCGAAGAACGCCGCCGTGAACAGCAGCGCGGGCACGCTCAGTCCGAGCCCGAACACCACGTCGAACCGCGTCAGACGACACATCGCCAGCTGGGCCAGCTTGAACAGCGCGATGCCCGCCAGCAGCCCCGCGCCCACGCCCGCGAGCGCCGTGTACAGCGCTTCGAAGGCCAGTATGCCCGCGATGTCCCGCCGCCGCATGCCCAGGATTTGATACAGCGCCAGCTCCTTCTTGCGGCGCTTGAACAGAAAGCTGTTGGCGTAGAACAGAAAGACGAGCACGAAGAAGCCGATCACGACCAGGCCGAGGATCATCATCTCCTGCAGCCGCTGCAGGGCCAGCCGCGTGCCCTCCAGGCCCGGCTCCAGGGCCAGCGCCGCGACGATGTAGAGGCCCGCCGCCGTGCCAACGATGGCCAGCAGGAAGGGCAAAAACAGCCGGGCGTTGCGCCGCATGCCCTGGGCGGCCAATTTCGCGAAGGTCTTCAGCCGGTTATTCACGGGGCTCACCCCCGGTGGCCAGCAGCGTCAGCGTGTCGGAGATGCGCTGGTAGAACTGCTCGGCGGTGGAATCGCCGCGATACAGCTGGTGATACACCTCGCCATCCTTGATGAACAGCACCCGGCGGGCGTGGCTGGCGGCCTTGGTGGAATGGGTGACCATCAAGATGGTCTGGCCCTGCCGGTTCACCCGGTCAAACACGTTCAGCAGGCCGTCCGACGCCTTGGAATCCAGCGCGCCGGTGGGCTCGTCGGCCAGCACCAGCTTCGGCGCCGTGATCAGCGCCCGGGCCACGGCGGTTCGCTGCTTCTGCCCGCCGGACACCTCGTAGGGATACTTTTTCAGCAGCTCCGATAGGCCCAGCGACGCGGCCAGCGGCCTCATCAGCGCGTCGATCTCGCCGTAGCCCCTGCCCGCCAGCACCAGCGGCAGTGCGATGTTGTCGTAGAGGTTGAAGGTGTCCAGCAGATTGAAGTCCTGAAACACAAAGCCCAGGTTGTCCCGTCGAAACGCCGCCAGCTCCCGCTCCGGGATCTCGGCCGTGCGCCGCCCGTTCAGCCGCACCTCGCCGCCGGTGGGCCTGTCCAGCGTGGCGAGGATGTTCAAAAGCGTGGTCTTGCCGCTGCCGGATTCGCCCATGATGGCCACGTACTCCCCCGCCTCCACGGCGAAGCTGACGCTGGACAGCGCCTGCACGCGGCTGCCGCCGAAGCGGGAGGTGTAGATCTTTTTCAGGTTGGAAACTTCCAGTATTGCCATTGTGGAATAACCGTCCTTTCAGTGGAATGCACGGATATTCTAACAATTTATGGTGGGCCGCCGCCATCGCTTTGGCTTACAATTCTGCGCGGCAGCTTACAGTTTTGTAAGATACGCGCCCTACTCTCTCACATCCACCGCCGCTTCCCGCAGGTCGATGTAGACCCGCGTACCCGCCCCCACCTCGGATTCAGCGCGGATGCCGTGGCCAAGCCGCTCCAGCGCCCGCTTCGCCAGATACAGGCCGATGCCGGTGGCCTGGCGGTCGGCGCGGCCGTTCAGCCCCGTGAAGCTGCGCTCGAACACGCGGGGCAGGTCCTGCGGCGCGATGCCGATGCCCGTGTCCTCGATCACCAGCACCGGCCCGGCCTCGGCGCGAATCGTCACCGCGCCGGCGGGCGTATACTTCACGGCGTTGCTCAACACCTGCTCCACGGCGAATCCCAGCCACTTTTCGTCCGTCAACACCTGAAGATCCAGCGGCTCCAGATTCAGCGTCAGCTTCTTTCGGATGAACAGCGGGGCGAACTTGCGCACGGCCTGCCGGACGACGGCGTCCAGGCCGCAGCGGCGCACCGCCAGATCGCTGGCGTCGCCGCCCAGGCGCGCGTAGTTGAGCGCCATGTCCACATAGCGCTCAACCCGGAAGAGCTCCGGCTCCAGCGAACGGGCCAGCGCGCCGTCGTCCGATTGCAGCATCAGCCGCATGGCCGCGATGGGCGTCTTGATCTGGTGCGTCCACAGCGTATAGTATTCCTCCAGCTCGGCCCGCGCCCGGTCGTTCGCCTCGTCGAGGGCCGCGTTGCGCGCGAACGCGGCCCGCAGCAGCGTTTGATAGTCCGCCTCGATGCCGTTATCCGGCGCGGGCAGACCATCCAGCGACACGTCGATCGCCTTCAGCTGCGCCGTCAACGCCCGACGCCGCCCGCGCCAGCGCAAGAAGTCCGCCGCGCCGAGCGCCAGCGCGGAAAGCGCCCACAGCCCGATCGCGTACAAAATCGGCTCCCCCGGCAGGTCGTAGAGCCAGAACACCGCGCCGCCGGTCAACCCCCACAACACAATCAGCGCGGCGATTCTCCACCGCGCCTTCGCATAATCCACCAGCATCATTCCACGATATACCCCATGCCCTTTTTCGTCTGGATCAGCGCCTCGACGCCCGCGCCCTCCAGCTTGCGGCGCAGCCGCGCCACGTTCACGCTCAGCGTGTTCTCGTCCACGAAGCTGTCCGTCTCCCAGAGGCGCTCCATCAGCGTCTCCCGGCGCACCACCCTGCCCCGGTTCTCAAACAGCACCTGCAAAATGCGATATTCGTTCTTCGTCAGCTCCAGCTTCTCGCCATTCGCGCTGGCGGTGGCGTCCGCCCGGTTCAGCGCCACGCCCCGATGCTCGATGATATCCACATGGGCGGCAAAATCATAGGTTCGACGCAACAGCGCCCGCACCTTCGCCGTCAGCACCCGCAGATCGAAGGGCTTGACGATGAAGTCGTCCGCACCCAGACTCAGCGCCATGACGATGTCCATCCGATCCGAGGCCGAGGAGAGGAAGATCACCGGCACCTTGCTGTGCCGACGCAGCGCCTCGCACCAGTGGTAGCCGTCGAAGAACGGCAGGCCGATATCCATCAGCACGAGCTGCGGCTGAAAGGCCAGGCAGTCCGACAGCACATTTTGAAAGTCTTCCGCGCACTGAACCTCGCAGCCCCAGCCGCGCAGGTGCGCCGCCACGGCCCGGCGATTGCCGCGTCGTCCTCCACGATGAATATGCGATACATGCTTCCATCCCTCCCCTACATTGCTATATTGTACCATCAATGAATCAAATAGGCAATCGCTGAATCCTATACAAGCGTGTGTTTCTGAAATGCCCGAAGCGCATTTCAGAAACACACGCTTGTATTATTATCGCTGACATGCGCAGGGGAGCCCCTGCGCTTTCCATTGCCTGTTCCGTCTTTTTGGCGCTTTCCATTGCCTGTTCCGTCTTTTTGGCGCTTTCCTACTCCCTATAGCTCGCCATCATGCTCTTGAAGAGCTCCGCCGTGGAAGGCGGCGTGTAGGTGACGGCGTTCGCGCCGGCGTCGATGGTGGCCTGAATCGACGCGCCGGTGGGCCCGCCGCTGGCGATGATGGGAATATCCGGCCATTCCTGACGTATATGCGCCACGATTTCCGGCGTTTGGGCGGCGCAGGCCACGTTGATGATGCTGGCCCCGGCGCGCAAACGCTCGCCGATATCCGTATCCTCGCGAGTGACGGTGATGATCACGGGGATGTCCACCGCGGCGGCCACCGCCACCAGGTTCAGGTTGCTAATCGGCGCGTTCAGTATGACGCCCATCGCACCCTGGCTCTCCACGTCCTTGGCCAAGCCGATGGTGCGCACGCCCCTGGTCGTGCCGCCGCCTACGCCGCAGAACACTGGAATATAGGAGGCCTTGATGATAGCGTCGCTGATGGCCTGCTGCGGCGTGAAGGGATAGACCGCGAACACGGCGTCCGCGTCGCAGTTGCGGATGATCGCCAGATCCGTGGTGAACACGAAGGTCTTGATGCGCCGGCCATTGACGATGATGCCGCTGGCCGAGTAGGCCTCCGGCGGCACCCGCAGTATGCCGTGGCGCAGCGAGCTTTCGACGTTTGGGGCCTGATTCTTTTCCATGCTGACACCTCCCGATCGATGATATTGTCCATTATAGCGATGAATATAAAGCGAGGATAAACGGGAGAAACACCGATTTGCCGGGCACCTCGCGCCTACCTCCTCGCCTCCAGAATATTTCGTATAAACTCCCGCGAGCGAGGCTCCTTGGGCTGCTCGAAGAACGCCTTCGATGGGCTCGATTCGATCACGCTGCCGCCCTCCATGAACAGCACCTTGCTGGACACATTGCGGGCAAAGTCCATCTCGTGAGTGACCACCAGCATGGTCATGCCCTCGTCGGCCAGCTGGCGCATGACCGCCAGCACCTCGCCGATCAGCTCCGGATCGAGGGCGCTGGTGGGCTCGTCGAAGTAGATGATCTCCGGGTTCGAGGCCAGACCGCGGGCAATGGCCACGCGCTGCTGCTGCCCGCCGGAGAGCTGGCTGGGATAGCTTTCCAGCCGATCCGCCATGCCCACGCGCTCCAGCGCGTTTACGGCGATCTCCCGCGCCTTCGCCTTGTTCATCTTCGCGCCAACGGTCAGACCCAGGGTCACATTTTGCAGCACGGTCTTGTTCAGGAACAGATTGTAATTCTGAAACACGAACGCCGTCTTCTTGCGCAGGCGGGCAATTTCGCCCCGCGTAGCCCTTTGCAGATCGAAACGCTCGCCATCGAAAATCAGCTCGCCGCCATCCGCCCGCTCCAGAAAGTTCAGGCAGCGCAGCAAGGTGGTCTTGCCGGAGCCGCTGGGCCCCAGTATGGCGATCACATCGCCCTTGTCAACCTGCAAATCAATGCCCTTCAGCACCTCGCGTCCGCCGAATTGCTTGCGCACGTTCTTTGCTTCCAGCATCATGCCCGATCACCTCCGTAGCTCGCCAGCTTCTTCTCACCCAAGCGCTGCAGCCAAGTGAGTATCGTACAGAAGGCCAGGTAGATCAGCGCCACTTCGCTGTACAGGCCCAGCGACTCATAGACGCGACCGTTGATGACCTGCGCTTGTCGGAACATGTCCATCACGGTGATGGTCGCCGCCATGGAGGTGCCCTTGAGCATGGAGATCAGAGAGTTGGACAGCGCCGGGAAGGCCGTGCGGAACGCCTGGGGCAGCACCACATGCAGCATGATCTGCATATAGCTCAGGCCCACGCAGTAGCCCGCCTCCATCTGCCCCCGCGAGACGCTCTCCAGCGCGCCGCGCACGCTCTCAGCCATATAGGCGCCCTCGTTGAAGCCGAACACCAATATCGCCGTGGGAAAGGCATCCAGCGTGACGCCCACGCTGGGCAGACCGTAGAACACCAGATAGAGCTGCACCAGCAGCGGCGTGCCGCGGATGATCCAAATGTAGAATCGACAGATCTGCCGCAACACCTTCACGTCGGCATATTGTATCAGCGCCACAATCACCGCGATGACCAGCGCCAGCGCGAAGGAAAACACCGTCAGCGGGATCGTCACCCGCACGCCGTAGCTCAGCAGTTTCGGAAAGGAATCCACCAATATGCCCCATAGCCGTTCGTTCATGTCATTACCCCGTCAATATTATAATGGAGCGTG
>JAFVBK010000032.1 GCA_017480045.1 Clostridia bacterium | reverse complement strand
TATTATCAGGATAACTACGGCTATCTGGTGCCGGTGATGTGCTCCGTGCCCATGGAGGACGGCATCGCCAAGGCTACCCTCAACCTGATGGTGCAGAGCGTGGGCAACGACATGCAGGCGGCTCGGCTGGGCCTTCGCACGGTGCTGCCGGAGAACACGAAGATCGACCTGGATATCTCCAATGGCCTTGCTCGCATTGATTTGAGCGGGGAAGTGCTGAACATGGCGGACGCGGCGGCTGAGAGCAACATGATCAGCGCCATCGTGCAGACGCTGACGGAGTTTGACAGCGTGGACCGGGTCGAGTTTATGATCGACGGCCAGAAGCGGGAGACGCTGACCCACGGCACCAGCGTGGCCGGGGAATTCACTCGCGGAGACATCAACCTGGAGACCGCTGAGCCGACCATCAGCCTGGTCTCCGCCGAGCCGGTGACGCTCTACTTCCCGGCGGATTCCGGCGCGGTGATCGTTCCGGTGACGCGGATGGTGCATGCCGGCGCGGACATCAATACCGCGGTGCTGGAGCTGGCGAAGGGGCCCTCCAACGAGGAGATGCTGGAGAGCGTGGTGCCCGCTGGCTGCGGCCTCATCGGGGTGGAGGTGGAAGGCGGCGTCGCCAGACTGAATTTCACCGGTGAGTTTGTGAACCTGGTGCAGAACTCCGACGGCGGGCGCATGGCCCTGAAGGCGCTGGTGCTCACCTGCACCCAGTTCGAAGGCATCGATTCCGTGGAAATCTACGTGGACGGCAAAAAGTACGACGCGGGCCAGGGCGAACTGGGCGTGCCGAGCTTCATGAACGTGGCGGACTCCATCGTATACGACTACATCCAGACCCAATCGGCGATGATATTCGATTTCGAGTAACGGGCGGAACCCGCCGTCAGTCGCCGCCGAGCGCTTGCCGCTTTTCCCGCGCCAGGGATTCGGGCGCGGGAAAAGCGCCTGAATGCATGATATGAGCGAATTACCAAAGCCATAAGGAGGATAAACCAATGGAGAACATCAATCGCGCCCCAGACGAGCTGCGCATCGTGCGCATATTGCCGGATTACACGGAGATGGCCGCGGGCTCGGTGTTGATTTGCTGCGGCAGGACCAAGGTCATCTGCACGGCCTCCGTTCAGGAGGGCGTGCCCGGTTTTTTGCGGGGCAAGGGCAGGGGCTGGCTGACGGCGGAATACGCCATGCTGCCCGGCTCCACGCCTCAGCGCAAGAGCCGCGACGGCGTGAAGAAGGACGGCAGGTGCGTGGAGATCCAGCGGCTGATCGGGCGCTCGCTGCGCGCGGCCTGCGATCTGACCAGCCTGGGCGAGCGCACGATCTACATCGACTGCGACGTGATCCAGGCCGACGGCGGCACCCGCACCGCCTCCATCACAGGGGCGTTCGCGGCGCTGTGCATCGCCATCGACAAGCTGATGGCCGAGGGCGCGCTGGTGGATTCGCCAATCATCCGCCAGGTGGCGGCGGTATCCGTGGGCGTGATCGACGACGTGTGCACGCTGGATTTGGAGTATGCCCAGGACAGTCGCGCGCAGGTGGACATGAACATCGTGATGACCCGCGACGTGCAGGGGCGTCTGGGCTTCGTGGAGGTGCAGGGCACCGGCGAGGGCCGCTGCTATACCCGCGATGAGCTTGATCAGCTGCTCGCTCTGGGCGAAAAGGGCTGTCTGGAGCTGATGCGGGCCCAGCTGGACGCCCTCGGCAACCGTGCGTCGGTCATCTGCAAGAAGCCCGTGCTGGCGCTGGCCAGCAACAATTTCGGCAAGCTCAAGGAGCTCAAGCAGCTGCTGGGCGACCGCTTCGACGTGCGCTCCATGCGAGAGATGGGCGTCGAGATGGACGTGGAGGAAAGCGGCGAGACCTTTGAGGCCAATGCGCTCATCAAGGCGCAGGCGCTGATGGACGTCTGCCGCTGCGCCACGCTTGCGGACGATTCCGGCCTGTGCGTGGACCAGTTGGGGGGGCGCCCCGGCGTGCGTTCGGCGCGCTACTGCGGCGTGCACGGCGACGACGAGGCCAACAACCAGCTGCTGCTGAAGGAGCTGGCGGACAAGCCCGCGCCTCACAAGGCCCACTACGGCGCGGCGGTGGCGCTGTGCCGTCCGGGCAGGGAGCCGGTCGTCACCTATGGCCGCTGCGACGGGGAGATCATCGCCGAATATCGCGGGGAGGGCGGCTTCGGCTACGACCCGCTGTTCCTGTCCGACGATCTGGGCGTGACCTTTGCCGAGGCCGAACCGGCGGCGAAGAACGGCGTCTCCCACCGCGCCAGGGCGATCGAGAAGCTCATCGAGGCGCTGGAGGCGGAAGCGTGACGCGCCTGGGCGTCATTTCCGACAGCCACGACAGGGAATTGTGGCTGGAGCGCTGGCTGGCGCTGGCGCGGCGGGAGCGATACGACGCCGTGTTCCATTTGGGGGATTACGATTCGGACGCCCGCTGGCTGTCCCGGCGGCTGGAGACGCCGCTGATTTCCGTGGCGGGCAACTGCGATATGTTCTCCAAGCAGCCGCGCATGGCGCGTGCGGCCTACGGGCCGCACCGCGTTTTGGCGGTGCACGGCCACCTGCAGGACGTGAAGTACAGCCTCGAAAAACTGTCGTATTACGCCGAGGAGCAGGGCGCTGGCATCGCCCTCTTTGGGCATACCCACGTGCCCTTCGCGGACTATGTGGGCGGGATATTGCTGATGAATCCTGGCGCGCTGATGGACGGCTGCTACGGCGAGCTCGTGCTGGACGGCGAGCGGGCCGTGCCATACTTGAAATCGCTAAAGGATTAGAGTGTGTTTCTAAAATCCCGAACATGCAATTTCGGTGTCTTCTTAGCCAGAATTGCGTTGTCAAACCTTGACTTGCCGCCAGCAAGCCTGCGGTTTTCCGCCTTATTCTGACAGAAAATCCGCTCGAACTTGCACATCCTCGACTTTAGAAACACACTCTGGAGTGTGTTTCCAGATTCAACGCGCAGCGTTTTGAAAACGAGCCCCGCGAAAATGGCCGGGGCTCCTTTTCAAAAGGCCGCTTTTGTGCTATACTGTTACCGACAATTTCCGATGCTTTGTAGGAGTGCTGCCGCATATGTATACCAAGGAACAGCTGTCGCGCTACGCATATTTCGAAAGAGAATTGCAGCAGCGAAGCCTGGAAGCCATGCTGGACCCGTTGACCGGGCTTGTTTCCCGCGCCTATATCCTCAACTTTGCCCGCGCGCTGATCGAGGCGGGAACGCCCTTTACCTTCGGCATGCTGGATTTGGATAACTTCAAGTTTATCAACGATACCTATGGCCATCACGTGGGCGACGCCGTGCTGATGGATGTGGCGAAGGATCTATCCGAATATCTGAATGGCTATGGCGTCGCGGGTCGCTTTGGGGGCGACGAACTGCTGTTTATCAACCTTCGCGATCTGGCTTACGACGACAAGAAGGCCTTCTTGAACGATCTATATTTGAGCCCCATGGTCGTGCGCAAGAACGTAAGGCTGAAGGACTGCGCCCCCTTCATTACCGGCACCGTAGGCTGCGCTACCTTCCCGGACGACGCGCAGGACTACGACGCGCTGTTTTCAACCATAGACAAGACGCTTTACCGCGGAAAGGTCAAGGGGCGCAACTGCTATATCATTTATGTCGAAGAAAAGCACAGGGATATCCAGATCCGCCAGATAACCCGCCACGGCGTCTATACCTCGCTGCACAGCCTGGTGCGCCATTTTGAAATGGTTCCGGGCTTGAAGAACAAGCTGCATTCCGTCACGCCGCTCCTGATGGAGGAGCTGCAAATTTCAGACCTGTACTACGTGGGCAAGCGTGGAATCATGCGGTCGGTCCGCAACAATGCGCTGGCGAAGGATGCGAGCGACATCGATAATCTGATGACCGACGACCTCTATTCCAGCAACACGCTGAAGGAGGTTGCGGAGAAGAGCCCCGTGTTTAACGCCGCGCTGCAATCGATGGAGGTGGAGGCGCTGATGGTTGTGCGCGTCAGCATGGACGACGAGGACGCCGAAGGCTATCTCATCTGCGCCGAGCCTCGCAGCCGCCGCATATGGCAGGAGGACGAGTGCGCCATCATGTATTTCCTGGCAAAGCTGATCGCCAGCCGCATCTGCATTGGCGGCGAGGCGATGGACGAATGACGGACCGCGCGCCGAATGAGCCGGATTGCTGGCAAGTCAGGCAATCGATTCTGGAGCTTGACACGGCTTCGACAGAAGGACGCGCTTTAGGAAGCGAGGTATTACATATGGACGCAAATGAGGCATTGGTGAAGCTGACTGAGCAGAACGCGTTGATGAAATCGCTGCTGACATTCATGCCCGCGATGGTTTTCTCGAAGGACGCGGAGACGGGAGTGTATCTTTCATGCAATCAATCCTTTGCCGAGTACGCGCACAGGGCAAGTCCTGAAGACGTCGTGGGGCTGACCGATTTTCAGATATTTGACGAGGTCACCGCCGCGCATTTCGTCGAGGACGACCAGAAGGCGCTGGTCATGGATGCGCCGCACATTTTTA
>JAFVBK010000031.1 GCA_017480045.1 Clostridia bacterium | reverse complement strand
CTCCGTGCCCCAGGAATTTTTGGACAAGATCAACGCCTTCGGCGGCAAAATGCCTGATGCCGTGGGTATCCCCGAGGAGCAGCTGCGCAAGGCCGCGACCATGGCTGTGTGCAAGATCAACATCGACTCCGACCTGCGCCTGGCCATGACCGCCAGCATCCGCCAGTACTTCGCGGAGCATCCGGATCATTTCGATCCCCGCCAGTATCTGAAGCCCGCCCGTGTCGCCATCAAGAACATGGTGGAGCACAAGCTGGTCGACGTGCTGGGCTGCGACGGCAAGGCATAATCTTACAATTCGTTTTCATCGGGGGCGCGTCCGAAAGGACGCGCTTCTTTTTTTGATGGGTCCGCTTTGCAGGCTGGCATGGTAAAATCGGAGATTTTATCATGCCATCGCACCGGAGGCCACAGGACTTCGGCGAAAATCGCTGCTTCCACGCGAAGCAAAATATTAATATAGGAATTGGCTCCCGGCTATTGCGCTTTATTGTTAAATATGTTAATATGTAGTTGGATAAGCGAATATTATTGTGTAACTACGTTGAATAAAATTGAGTTATGGAGGGACTGCAATGATAGACGTGAAGCTGTTGACCCTTTTGAAGGTGAATGAAACCGGCAACTACACGCGGGCGGCAGAGCAGCTCTCCCTGACGCAGCCCGCCGTCAGCCAGCACATCAAGCAGATCGAGAAGGAGATGGGCATCAACCTGTTCGTGCGCAGCGGCGGCAAGATTCGCCCCACGGCGGACGGCAAGCTGGTGATCGAATACGCTGAGCGGGTGGTTTCGCTGTACGAGCATTTGCAGCAGGCCCTGCGGGACCAGCAGCGCTCCATCGACCGCCTGCGCGTGGGCATTACCCACACCTCCGAGAGCAACGTGGTCACGGAGGTGCTGGCGAAGTATGCCGAGCAGAACGAGAACGTGAGCATCACGATTCAGACCGATACAATTAATAATCTTTATGCCATGCTGAAGAACTATAAGATTGATATCGCCATCGTGGAGGGCGGCGTTCAGGACGAGAGCATCAATTCCATCATGCTGGATACCGATTTTCTGGTCTGCGCGGTCTCCAATGAGAGCGCGCTTTCGAAGAAGAGCATCGTGACGCTGGAGGAGCTGAAGCGGGAGCGCCTGATCCTGCGCCTGCCCAGCTCTGGCACCCGAAACCTGTTCGCAGCCCATCTGGAGAGCCGCAATATCTCTATCGAGGAATTCAACGTTACCTTGGAGGTGGATAATATCGCCACCATCAAGGACCTGATCCGCCGCAACTACGGCGTGTCGATCCTGCCCCGCAGCGCCTGCATGGACGAGCTGAAGAAGGGCAAGATGACCGTGCTGCCCATCGAAAACCTCAGCATGATCCGCGAGATGAACATACTCTATCACAAGAGCTTCCGCCACGCGGATATCTTGCAGGACATTGTGAAGATTTACAACGATTCGGTGAGGTTTTATAAGAATAATAATTAGGGATCAGGGATTGAAAGCAGCGGTCGGCTCGCTGTCCTGTGGGCGGCGCTGCTTGCACGCTCAATTTCACAAACGAATGGGAGAATCTATGAACATACTTTTGACCAATGACGACGGCATCTTTGCGCCGGGCATCCGCGCGCTGGGCGAGACGCTCCGCGCGGCAGGACACCGGGTGTTCGTCTGCGCGCCGGATCAGGAGCGCTCCGCCGCCAGCCACAGCGCCACCTTCGGCAGGCCGCTGCACGCGAAGCCGATGGCGCTGGATTGGGCCGATGCGGCCTGGGCCGCGGACGGCACGCCTTCCGACTGTGCCTCGCTGGGGCTGTTTCTGGCCCGTGACGAGGGAGTGGATATGGCAATCTCCGGCATCAATCGAGGCATGAACATGGGCGGCGCCTGCGTGTATTCCGGCACGGTGGCCGCCGCGCTGGAGGCCTCCATGAGCGGCACGCAGGCGCTGGCGGTGTCGCTGTTCATCGACCCGCGCAAGCCGGAGGACGAGGATTATGGCCCCGCGGCTCGTGTGGCGCTGCGCGTGGCGGAGTGGATGCCCGCGCACCCGCTGCCGCTGGGCGCGATGTACAACCTGAACGTGCCCGCGAAGCCCTATGGCGAATTGCGCGGCATCGTGCCGGCGACGCTGGCCCCGGTGTTCCTGGACGCGCCGGACTACGCGCGGTCTGAGGACGGCGGCTGGCGATACCGCGGAGTGCCGCGCGACTTTGACAGCGAGGACTACGATCTGGTGAAGGTGGGCCAGGGCTATTGCACGCTGACCAAATTGACCTGGGATATGAGATTGAACGCCGACGACAGCGAACTGAACGGAATCGAACTGTGAGATGACGCTGACAGCGATATGAAACAGGGTGAAGGGAGGCATTTTCTTGGCCGAGGGAAAGCACTATGAAATCGAGCGAAAGTATCTGATTCGCTATCCGAATATAAACACGCTGCTGGCGCAGAAGGGCGTGGAGCAGTGGGAAATCACGCAGATCTACCTGACGGTATCTGGTCCCGGTGAGACGCGCCGCATTCGCCAGATCGTGTCTGGCGGCGAGATCAAGTATTACAAGACCTTCAAGCGCCATCTGTCCAGCGTGAAGAACGAGGAGGACGAGGGCGAGATCGATCAATTGGAGTACATTCGGCTCTGCAAGGAACAGGAGCCCTCCTGCAAGCCCCTGGGCAAGACCCGCTATCGCATTCCGTATCAGGGCCACGTGCTGGAGTTCGACATCTATCCCTTCTGGAAGGATCGCGCGATCATGGAGATCGAGCTGGAGCGCGAGGACGAGGGCGCGGCGATTCCGGACTATGTGCACATCATCCGCGATGTCAGCGATGATCCCGCCTACAAGAACCGGGCGCTGGCGGAGAATGTGGTGTACGAGGAGATATAGACAGGAGTGGACGAAATGTGAGGTGTGAATAATGAAGGGATTGATGTTTCTCCTGGACTGGAGGCTTGGCTGCCTGACAGGATGGCGATTGATACTTATTCTGCTGTGCTCTGTTCTCCTGCTGACAGCGGGCGATAAATACTGTGAATCACAAGCTGTGCGCAGGATTCAGAGGAAGCCGAGGTTTCTGTTCCTGAAGATAGCGGGAGCATTGTCGGTTCTTCTGGGACTGGTCGGTATTGCCATCAGGATTGATGGATATACGAAAATCACCGTTAGCCAAGCGCATGTCATTATTCATGGAAGCAGGCAAGTCCTGTCTTCAAATACTATCCCGACGCTGGGCAATTTGGCTGCGTCCTATGCGGTGCAGTTGATTGGCTACGGGGCAGGGCTACTGGTGGTGACCTGGGCATTGGAACGATATTACATAAAATGCCGGCTAACCGCCAAAGCCGTGTCGGCTTCCAGCACTTTCGTCGGAGTGGTAAGTGTTGTTGTGCCGGCGTTGATCGTCACGTTCTTGGCGGACGTGGTTATAGCGCATATCACTGGTATGCCGAACGCGAGCGATTATATCCAGTCAAAGGGTTTTGTTTTGAGTGTAACATCTGCGGACTACAGATACTTTCAAGCCCTGTCTATACGCGTTTTGACTTACTTCGCTCTTGCTTATGCCCTGTTCGAGTGGAATGTAATGGCGCGGACGTATACGGGCGGAAACAGGATTGGCTTTACTGTTGCGACCTTTGTGGCATATATGTTCTTTGCATACATGCTGGTGCGCTTTTTGTTTGTCCCAATTTCATTATTTGTGCCGCTGGCACTGACGATCGCTGGCGTTTGCTGTGTTGCAGTGATCTTTTCTGGAGTCGGCGACAGAGATTACAGTGAGTCGGCGCAAGGTGGTATGTTGTGGTCGGAGTATACGCGGGCGCGGCTGCTGGGTGAAGAGGATGAATACTTCAATAGCTTGTCGCCCTACTTACAGAACGAGTTGCGCACGTATGTAAGAGTCAATTCAATGAACAATGGTAGTGGTGTTTCCCTTTCGGATTTCAATGAGATCAGTAAGAAGTGAAAATGTGTGCAAAAAAGACCCCGTTAGGGGTCTTT
>JAFVBK010000030.1 GCA_017480045.1 Clostridia bacterium | reverse complement strand
CAGATGCGCCACCACCCCGCCGGGCAGCTCGCAGAGCACATAGCTGATCCATTTGTTTCTCAGATGCCAGATGTTCCCCTCGCGCAGAATCTCCGCCATGACGTTATCCTCCGTTATACTTCTATTTCAGGTGCGCGCCGTATGACCTCCAGCGCCATTCTGCCATTGTGATAGGGGCATTTCCACGGATCGACGACGGGCAGCCTGAGCGGCTCTCCGGCCTCGGTCAGGTAGGCGTACCATTCGGAGCCCTCCCTGGGGTCGATCATCGCGCCCTTGATGTAGCGCCATTGGCTGCGCGCCGCGTCGCGATAGCGCGCCTCGCCGGTGCGCTCCCAGGCGTTCAAAAAGCCCAGCAGCGCCTCGGCCTGCACCCACCAGGTGCGCTTGGCGTCCACCACGCCCCGCTCGCACTCATTGGCGAAGCCGTGGTCGGTGAGCGCGTCGGCATAGGTCTGATCCGCCATCGCCAGCAGCATCGGGCGAATGCGGGCCGTCAAAGCCTCGTCACCCAGCGCGTCCAGCGTGTGGTCCGCCAGCCAGGACGTCTCGATATCGTGGCCGTAGCTGTACAGGTCGATCAGGGTGTTGTAGTCCAGGTCAAAAAACACCTCCTGGCGGCGCTTGACCGGGTTCCAGATATGCGCTTCCAGGATGCCCAGTATCTCGTACAGCTTTTCGCGCACCACAGGATCCCGATCCGCCTCGTAAAGCCCGGTATAGCCCTCCATCACGTGCAGCAGCGTGTTCATCGTGCGGGAGGCCATCACGCCGTTCTCGCTCAGCTTCTCGTTGCTCTCCGGCTGCCAATCGGCGGTAAACGCCTCCAAATAGCCGTTCGCGTCCCGGCAATGGGTCTCCACCACGTCAAAGAGCGCCTTTGCCCGCGCCAGCGCCTCCGCATCGCCGGAGGCGCGGTAATAGGCGGCGAGGGCATAGATGGCAAAGCCCTGGTTGTAGGTATGTTTGGTGGCGTCGGCCACGGCACCGTCGGCGCGCAGCGCCCAGAAGACGCCGCCGTGGGTCGCGTCGGTCATGCGCTTCAGCATCTCGTAGGCGTGGCGCGCCTCGTCCAAAAGCGAAGCGTTTCCCAGCGTTCTGTAGGCCTCGGAAAAGAACCAGAGGATGCGGCTGTTCAGTATGCAGCCCTTGTCGGCCTCCGGGTGTCGGGCAAGATCGAAATCGACCAGGCCGATATAGCCGCCGCCCAAATCGTCCCGCAGCCCCTTCCAGAAGGGAATGATGTGGTCCACCAGCTCTCGGCGAACCTCCGCAACCAGCTGTGCCATGCGCAACTTCCTTTCAATGTGTCAATATAACCGCCGTATCCGCGCGGCGCTGCACATCCCGTCGATTCATCGGGGACGCCGGCGCTCCCTGCGATTTCCTTCGATTTATTTTATCGCATCACAGCCCATCAATCAAGCTATCCGGGCATATTTCACCCCCATATTTTCAAAATTAACGCCGCGGAAGGCCGCCGCCCCGCCCCGTTTCGCGCCCGTTTAGCGGTTAACCTGAGGACATTTTTGGCTTTTTTATTCCATTGGCATTGCAAATTACGGGACATAAGCTATAATATAGAAGGACAATTTTTGCATTCATGGAGGTGATTCCCATGAAGGCGTTCTACGAAACGCGCAACGAAAGCCTGTTTGTGGGCGATATGACCTCCTATCCCTTTCCGCTGCACGTGCACGAGATGCTGGAGCTTGCCTCGCCCCTTCAAGGGGAATGCACCATGCGCGTCGACGGCGAAACCTACCTATTATATCCAGGCGATATCGCCATCGCCTTTCCTCTGGTGCCCCACAGCTTTGAGCGGCTCAGCACGGATTGTCGGGGCTTCGCGGCCATCTTCCAGGCGGACGGCATCACGGAATTCTCCAACACCTTTCACACGATGCTGCCGGTAAAGCCGGTGCTGCGCGCGGGGGCGGTTCCGGAAGACGCCCGGTTCGCCATCCGTCGCCTGATGGAGCATCCCGGATACGATTATCACCCCATCCGACTGGCCTACCTGCACGTCCTGCTGGCCCATGTGCTGAGCGCGCTGGACTTCCGTCCCGCCGAAACCCTCAACGAAAAGGGGTTGGCCGACCGCGTGGTCAAGTACATATTTGATCACGCCTGCGAGAACATCACCCTCGCCAGCACCGCCCACGGGCTGGGCATCAGCGAAAGCCACCTTTCCCACCTGTTCTCCCAGCAGCTCCGTATCAACTTTCGCCGCTTTGTAAACGCCATTCGCATCGACAAGGCGGAGGCGCTGATGCGCGACCCAAGCATGACGCTGACCGCCATCTGCTACAGCTGCGGCTATGAGAACCTGCGCACCTTCCGGCGCGCCTTTGTGCGCGAGACAGGCATGCTGCCCACCGCCTATCTGCAAAAAATGAGAGGCACAAACGGGTCCAGCGCACGAATTGACACCTGAAAGCGGCTTGAATTTGGCTATAATGGTTAAGAATGGCAACTATTATCTGTTAAATCGCCTGCTTATGTAACTATTCCAGCAATTTATTTTTGAAGAGAAAGCAAATAACGCGCACCAAATCAACAATTATTGAGCAGAAAGCCACTCGACAATTGTTGATTTGGCGTTATACGCCTGTTATAATAAAACACGTAGAGCACACATGCTCAAAATTTCTCTAAGGGAGGAAAAACCAATGAGGAAACTGCTGTCTGTACTGCTCATGCTGGCACTGCTGGGTACTCTGCTGGTTCCCTTCGCCGTCGCGGAGGAAGCGCTGGAGCCCATCACCCTGACTGTCTTCCGCGGTGATCCCGGCGATCAGCCCTCGGACGACAACAAGATCTACAAGATGATCGAAGAGGAATTCGGTGTCACCTTCGAGTTCGAATTCCTGGCGGGCGACCTGGATGAGACGCTGGGCGTGAAGATCGCCGGCGAGGACTATCCGGATCTGTTCGACGGCGGCAACAGCGCGGACCTGATCATCCAGAACGGCGCGCTGATCAATCTGCTGGACTACATCAACCCCGAAGACACCCCGCGCCTCTGGGCCCACATCGAGCCCCAGAAGGCCCGCCTGATCGAGCACGATGAGGATGGCAACGACGTGCTGTACATCATCCCCAACTACGGCCTGACCGACGGCGACCAGATCGTCAACGAGGTCAACGGCCCCGCCTTCTTCATTCAGAAGCAGGTTCTGGCCTGGGCCGGCTATCCCCAGATTCACACCCTGAATGAGTACTTTGACCTGATCGAGGGCTTCCTGGCCGAGAATCCCACCAACGCCGACGGCACCCCCTACATCGGCTTCGACATCCTGTGCGAGGATTGGCGTCACTTCTGCCTGATCAACCCCGTACAGCACCTGATGGGCCGCCCGAACGACGGCGAGGTTCTGATCGACGTCTCCACCGACGACTTCCACACCGAGACCTTCATCGACAAGCCCTACGCCAAGGCCTACTATCAGAAGCTGAACGAGGAATATCAGAAGGGCCTCATCAGCAAGGACACCTTCGTCATGAACTATGACCAGTACATCGCGCAGCTCTCCAGCGGCATCGTTCTGGGCATGTTCGACCAGACCTGGGACTTCGGCAACGCCACCGCCGCGCTGAAGACCGCCGGTATGGATGAGAACACCTACGTGGCCCTGGGCCTGGTGTACGATCCTGAGTACGTGGACGGCCAGGAGATCGAGGAGCACTACGTGAACGGCACCCTGCCGAACGTGCGCCGCGGCTTCGGCATCTCCGTGAACTGCCAGTATCCGGAGCGCATCATCAACATGTGGGAAGAGATGCTGTCTGAGCGCTGGCAGCTGATCCTGAACTGGGGCATCGAGGGCGAGGACTACTACGTTGAGGACGGCCGCCTGCTGATGACTCAGGAGCAGTATGAGCAGCGCAACGACAACACCTGGAAGCTGCAGAACCGCGCGCTGGCCTTCTTCGAGAGCAGCCCGAAGAAGCAGGGCTGGATCCTGGAGGGCGATTACGCCGGCAATACCTGGGATCCCGCGCAGCAGCCCGAAATCGTTCTGGGCCTGATGAACGACTACGACAAGGACTTCCTGAGCCACTACGGCTACAGCAAGTTCGCCGACTTCGTGAACCCGCCGATCGAGCTGGCGCCCTACGGCGAAGCCTGGCAGATCGACTACACCCCCGTGGATATCGAGCATCAGGACTTCCTGGACATCCAGGATCGCTGCCTGCCCGACATCATCATGAGCGATCCCGCCGAGTTCGACGCCAAGTGGGACGCCTTCGTCGAGGAGATCACCCCCTCCGCCACCGCTTTCGGCGACTATATGCAGGAAGCCGTCGTGGCCGAGGCTCACAAGGTTCTCGACAACGAATAAGTCTTGACGCCATTGCCGGGGGAGAGAACGGCTTCTCTCCCCCGCGGTTTTTCAAATTGTGATTTGTCGAGTTGACGACAAATCAGAATTTGAAAAACCGACCATCAAATTACAACCAGGGGGATTAGCTATGACGGATATGACAAGGGGCAGCATGCGATATCAAAGCCCCAAGAAGAAGGGCTTCTTCTCCAAGCTCGCGGGCCAGTGGCAGCTGATGCTGATGTCCGTGCCCATTCTGCTGTACGTGCTGCTGTTCAACTACGCGCCCATGTGGGGCTGGATCACCGCCTTCCAGGATTACAAGCCCAAGCTGGGCATCACGGGCAGCAAGTGGGTTGGCTTTGACAACTTTAAGTGGCTGTTCGGCCGCCAGGACTTCATCGAGAGCATCCGCAACACGCTGGCCATGAGCGTGATCAACCTGGTGTTCGGCACGGTGTCGGCCATCGTGCTGGCGGTGCTGCTCAACGAGGTGCGCCAGAAGGCCT
>JAFVBK010000302.1 GCA_017480045.1 Clostridia bacterium | reverse complement strand
GCCGCGGCGCTGGCCTACGGCCTGGACAAGGGCGACGCCCACAATATCCTGGTGTATGATCTGGGCGGCGGCACCTTCGACGTGAGCCTGATGGAGGTTGGCGACGGCATATTCGAGGTGCTGGCCACCGCGGGCAACAACCGCCTGGGCGGCGACGACTTCGACCAGCGGCTGATCGACTACATCGCCGAGGAGTTCAAGAAGGAGAACAACATCGATCTGCGCCAGGATCGCATGGCCCTGCAGCGCCTGAAGGAGGCCGCTGAGAAGGCCAAGATCGACCTGTCCGGCCTGATGAGCACCAACGTGAACCTGCCCTTCATCACTGCCGACGCCACCGGCCCGAAGCACCTGGACGTGACCATCAGCCGCGCCAAGTTCAACGAGCTGACCGCCGACCTGGTGGAAAAGACCGTGGGCCCGATGACCCAGGCCATGCGCGACGCGGGCGTCACCAGCAAGGACATCGACAAGGTGATCCTGGTGGGCGGCTCCACCCGCATTCCGGCGGTCCAGGAGGCCGTGCAGCGCATCACCGGCAAGGAGCCCTTCAAGGGCATCAACCCCGATGAGTGCGTGGCCGTGGGCGCCGCGATTCAGGGCGGCGTGCTGGGCGGCGATGTCAAGGACATCGTGCTGCTGGACGTCACCCCGCTGTCCCTGGGCATTGAGACTCTGGGCGGCGTGTTCACCCGCCTGATCGAGCGCAACACCACCATCCCCGTCAAGCAGACCCAGGTGTTCTCCACCGCCGCCGACGGCCAGACCAGCGTGGACGTGCACGTGCTGCAGGGCGAGCGCGAGATGGCCGCCTACAACAAGACCCTCGGCCGCTTCCAGCTCAGCGGCATTGCTCCCGCCCCCCGCGGCATTCCCCAGATCGAGGTCAGCTTCGACATCGACGCCAACGGCATCGTGCACGGGTCCGCCAAGGACCTGGGCACCGGCAAGGAGCAGTCCATCGCCATCACTGCCTCCAGCAACATGAGCGAGGAGGAGATCAAGAAGGCCGTGGACGAGGCCGCGCAGTTCGCCGCCGAGGACAAGAAGAACAAGGAGCAGGCCGAGACCTATAACCAGGCCGACAGCCTGATCTACCAGACCGAGAAGACCATCAAGGATCTGGGCGACAAGCTGGATCCCGCCGACAAGGCAAAGCTGGAGAGCGAGCTGGAGAGCTTCAAGCAAACTCGCGCGGGCAACGACGTGGAGCAGATCAAGAGCGCCATGGAGAGCTTCAGCAAGGCGACCTACGACGTGTTCGGCAAGGTCTACCAGCAGCAGGCCGCCCAGGGTAACCCCGGCGACGCCGGCTTTAACCCCGGCAACGGCGGCGCGAACGTGAACGACGACGGCACTGTGGACAGCGAGTTCACGGATGGGAACTGATCGTTGAGCTAGAATCGGAGAGGGTAAGGGCTTATCCTTGCCCTCTCTTTAAAAGCGTGGAGTGAGGAGTGTGGAGTTGCGGTGCAAATCCCTCCGGGATTTGTTTGACTGACTGGATTTCGTGAGTACCTGAACTCCACTCTCCACACTCCACGCTTAAAAAACAAACCCATCCCGAGAGGATGATGCGATATGGCAAACAAACGAGACTATTACGAGGTTCTGGGCATTGAAAAGGGCGCCGACGACGCCGCGATCAAGAAGGCCTATCGCCAGCTGGCGAAGAAATATCATCCGGACGTGAATCCGGGCGACAAGACCGCGGAAGAGAAGTTCAAGGAGGTCAACGAGGCCTATCAGGTGCTCTCCAATCCCCAGAAGCGCGCCCAGTACGACCAGTTCGGCCACGACGGCCCCCAGGCCGGCGGCTTTGGCGGCGGCGGGTTTGGCGATTTCAGCGGCTTTGGCGGCGGTGGGTTCGGCGGCTTCGAGGATATCTTTTCCTCGGTGTTCGGCGGAGGCTTTGGCGGCGGCGCGCGGCAGAACGGCCCGGTGCCCGGCGACGACCTGCGCTATGACCTGACGATTTCCTTCGAGGAGGCCGCGATGGGCTGCGAGAAGGAGATCAATCTGGTGCGGGACGAGGAGTGCCCCACCTGCAACGGCTCCGGCGCGAAGCCGGGCAGCAAGGTGGACACCTGCCCCACCTGCGGCGGCACGGGCCAGGAGCGCGTGGTGACCAATACGCCCTTCGGTCGCATTCAGAATGTGCGCACCTGCTCCCGCTGCCACGGCGCGGGCAAGATCATCACCGAGCCCTGCCAGAAGTGCCATGGGCGCGGCAAGGTGCGGGTCAGCAAGCGCCGCACGGTGAAGGTGCCCGCGGGCATCGACAACGGCCAGGTGCTGACCATCCGCGGTCAGGGCGGTCTGGGCGAGCGCGGCGGTCAGCCGGGCGATCTGCTGATCGTGATCACGGTGAAGCCCCACAAGCTGTTCAAGCGGCGCGACGACGATCTCTACATCGAAATGCCCCTGACCTTCACTCAGGCGGCGCTGGGCGCGGAGCTGGATGTGCCCACGCTGACAAAGCCTGTGAAGCACAAGTTCCCGGAGGGCACCCAGCCCGGCCAGGTGTTCCGCCTGCGCGATCAGGGCATCCAGCACCTGCGGGGCGGCGGCAAGGGCGATCTGTACGTGACCGCCGTGGTGGAGATCCCGAAGAAGCTGACCAATCAGCAGAAGGAGCTGCTCAGGCAGTTTGACGGCACCGCCACCAACAATCAGTATGAAAAGAAAAAGTCGTTTTTTGACAGGGTGAAGGACGCGTTCAGCTAGCATACGCGCACGCTGAGATAAACAGGGCTCCGACGGCTTCATGGAAGCCGTCGGTTTTGCATGGGGAAAAAGTCCTTCCAGCAGTTAACATACATCGCTTGTCGAGCTCCGCCGATTGTGCTATAATCAGCGAGACGAGGTAAATTGCGATCAAAGGATGGGCTTTAAATGAACCTGGAGGCGGTGGCGCTCTGGCTGGGGAGGCTGTTGATGGCGGGCTTCGCGGCGCTGGTGCTCCTTGAGCTGCCGCGCTATTTTAAAACGGCGCTGGCGGAACCTATCGAGCGCCGGGATGCGGAAAGAGAGCGGCTGCCCTGGAAGCGGCTGTTGGGTGAGGTTTTGATTGCCTATGCCGCTTCGCGTTTTTTGGTCGCGCTGGCCTGTGGCGCCAGCTATGCCGTACAGAATCAAACGTTGGAGGGCTTTTTTTCGGCCTTCGCGGATAAGCTGCGGCCCTGGGATGCCGATCATTACTTGGGCATTATTGAAAACTGGTACGTCACAGAGGGCGACCCCCGGCTGCATATCGTGTTTTTGCCCTTCTATCCGGCGTTGTGCCGGGCGTTGAGATGGGCGACGGGCATGTCCGCCTTCGCGGCGGCGGAGGTGGTGTCCAACGCGGCGCTGATCGGCTGCGGTATGGCGATGTACAGGCTGGTTGAGGCGGACGGCGACGCAGCCATTGCCCGAAGGGCGATGCTGCTGACGCTCTTCAGCCCGATGACCTATTTCTATTCGATACCCTACACGGAATCCGTGTTTCTGCTGGTGACGCTGCTGGCGGTGCTGTGCGCCCGCGGGCGGCGCTGGGCGCTGTCGGTGCTCTTCGGCGCGATGGCCGCCAACACCCGCATTGTGGGCATGGCCGTGGCGATTCCCATATTCTGGGAGATGCTGCGCGCCGACAGAGAAGCCGCGCAGGCGAGAGGGCTTGCGGACAGTCCGCGGACCGTTGCGCGTCGCTTGGCGCTGTGCGCGCTGCGGGTTCTGCCGGTGAGCGCGGGGCTGCTGCTGTATATGTGCGGCAATTATCGCCTGTACGGCAATCCGACCCAATTTCTGATCTTCCAGCGGGAACACTGGTCCCAGAGCTTTGGCAGCATGGCGAATACCTTCCGCTACAGCCTGTGCAACGCCGTGAGCTATGACGACCCCCTGTATCAGCTGGGCGTATGGGCGCCCCAGGCGCTGCTGCTGATTGCCGTGCCGCTGGCCCTGGTCTGGCGGCGCAGGCGAGAGCCCGCGCCGGATATAGCCTACCTGCTGGTATTTCACTACGTCAGCTTCGCCCCCACCTGGCTGCTGAGCGGCCCGCGCTATCTCTCCGCGGCCTACGCCGTTTATCCGCTGCTGGCGCGGATTCCCAAGGGCAAGAGGGGCTTTGCGGCGCTGCTGGCGGGGGAGTGCGCGCTGCTGGCATATATGACGGTTATCGGCCTATGGTACGGCAAAGTATACTGATGAGAGGGATAATTTGCACATGGACTGGATGGAATATACGATACTGACCACCACTGAGGGCAGCGACCTGATTTCCCAGATTCTGATGGACGCGGGCAGCACGGGAACCATGATCGAGGACAAGAACGACGTGGCCGCCAACCAGCGCCCTGAGGGGCAGTGGGATATCATCGACGAGGCCATCGCTCAGCGCATCGGCGACGATGTGAAGGTGACGGGTTATTTTGAGGTGGACGGCAAGCTGGCCGACAGGGTGGCGTTCATCGAGGGCGAGCTGCGGCGCGTGCGCGATATGGACTTGGGTATGGACCTGGGGAAGCTTGAGACGCTGCGCCATGACGTGGCCGAGCAGGATTGGACCGAGAGCTGGAAGGCGGCGTTCAGGCCCTTCCGCCTGGGTGAGCACATGATCGTGAAGCCCAGCTGGGAGGATGTGGAGATTCGGCCTGGCGACCACGTCATCGAGATCGACCCCGGCATGGCCTTTGGAACCGGCACCCACGAGACCACCGGCATGTGCGTGCGGCTGGTGGAGAAGTATGTGAAGCCGGGCGATCGGGTGATCGACATCGGCACCGGCACGGGCATCCTCGCCATTGCCGCGGCCCACATGGGCGCAAAGCCGGTGCTGGCCACTGACTTGGACGCCGTGGCCGTGCGCGTGGCGGCGGAGAACGTGAAGATCAACGGCTACGAGGGCGTGATCGACGTGCGCTGCGGCGATTTGCTGGACGTGGTGGAGGAATCGGGCGACGTGGTGATCGCCAACATCATCGCCGACGTGATCATCATGCTGGCAAAGCCCGTGCGCCAGCGCATTGCCGACGGTGGCCTGTTTATCTGTTCCGGCATCTCCGTGGAGCGCCGTGAAGATGTGCTCCAGGCGCTGGCCGATGCGAATTACGAGGTGCTCGATGCGCTGACCCAAGGCGAGTGGTGCGCCGTCGCGGCGAGGAAACGCGGATAATAGCCGCGGATCATTGCTGTCGCGCTGAATAGCGGGAGCATTTTCCATTGGATCAAGGAAATGCCCGCATTGGCCAAATCAACAGATTATGAGCGAGGACTCTATGCACAGCTTTTACATCGAACCGCCGGTGGACGGCTTCGCGGCCTTGCCGGCCGAGGAGGCGAAGCACGCTTCAAAGGTGCTGAGGCTGCGACCGGGAGACGAGATCTGCGCCATGGATGGCGCGGGGCGGCGCTGGCGGGGCGAAATTGCCGCGACCGACGGCGGCGGCGTCACCGCGCGGCTGCTGGAGGAATTGCCCTCCAACGAGGCGCAGGCGCGCGTGACGGTATACGAGGGACTTCCCAAGGCGGATAAGCTGGATTTCATCGCCCAGAAGCTGACGGAGCTGGGCGCGGCGCGGCTCGTGCCGGTGCGGATGGCGCGCTGCGTGGTGAAGCTGGACGCGAAGGACGGCGCGAAGCGCCGGGAGCGGCTGGAGAAGATCGCTCGCGAGGCCACCAAGCAGTGCGGCCGGGGCCTGCCGCTGGAAATATCCGCCCCGCTGGACTGGAGCGCCGCGCTTTCTCAGATGCAAAGTCACGACGCGCTGCTGATTCCCTGGGAGGACGCGCGGGGAACGCGCGTGAAGGACGTGTGCGCGGCGCTGCCTGAAGCGCGCGACATCGGCATTGTGATCGGCCCGGAGGGCGGCATGTCGCCCCAGGAGGTGGCGGCGATGCGCGCCGTCGGCGGGCGGACGGTCACGCTGGGGCCGCGCATATTGCGCACGGAGACCGCCGCGGTGGTGTCCGCGGCGCTGGCGATGCAGCTGTGGGGCGATATTTGAGTGTGGCGTGTGGAGTTGAAAATGAGTGAGAGAGCCGTCGACGTCTTAAACCGCGGCGCTCCAAACACTACGCTGGAAAAGGGGCTTATATGACCATCAATGAATACCAGCAATTGGCGCTTCGGACGCTGAATCCAGCGCTGAGCCATAAGGACGTGCTGATCAACGGCGTGATGGGCCTGTGCGGCGAGTCGGGCGAGGCCATCGACATCGTCAAGAAGCACCTGGCGCAGGGCCACGCGCTGGATCGGGAGGCGCTGATCAAGGAGCTGGGCGACGTGGCCTGGTACCTGGCGGAGACCGCCCATGCACTGGACGTGGACCTGGAGACGGTGCTGCGACGCAACATCGAAAAGCTGGCGCGGCGCTATCCGGAGGGGTTCAGCGCCGGAAAATCCATAGGTTGGTCGGAGGAAGCATGAGGACGATTGCCACCTATACGCTGGGCTGCAAGGTGAACCAGTACGATACCGAGGCTATGCTGGAGTCCTTCGAGCGGGCGGGTTACCATGCCGTGCCCTTTCACGACGCGGCGGACGTGTATCTCATCAACACCTGTACCGTGACCGGCACCGGGGATCAAAAATCCCTCAAGACCATCCGCCGCGTGGCGCGGGAGCACCCGGAATGCGCCGTGGTGGTGTGCGGCTGCCTGGCCCAGCGGGAGGCCGAAAGGCTGGCCGGGATGGACAATGTGAAGCTGGTGGTGGGCGTGCAGCGCCGCGGCGAGGTGGTGGAGCTGCTGGAATCGGCGCTGGCTTCGGGCGAGACGATCAACGCCGTGGCGCCGCTGAAGGGCGCTGGCTTCGAGCGGCTGTCGGTCTCGCGCCACGAGGGCAAGACCCGCGCCACCATGAAGATCCAGGAGGGCTGCGACCGGTATTGCAGCTACTGCATCATCCCCAGTGTGCGCGGGCCGGTGCGCTCGATGCCGCTGGACGAAGTGGCGGCCGAGGCCGCGCGGCTGGCGGCGGCGGGCTACCTGGAGATCGTGGTAACCGGCATCCACCTGGCCAGCTACGGCAGGGGCACGGATCACACGCTGCTGGATGCCGTCCGCGCCGTGCACGACGCGCCGGGGGTGCGGCGGGTGCGCCTGGGCTCGCTGGAGCCGATGACCGTGACGGAGGACTTTGCCCGCGCGGTCTCCGGGCTGCCGGGGCTGATGCGCCAGTTTCACCTCTCCCTGCAATCGGGGAGCGCGGCGGTATTGAAGCGGATGCGCCGCCGCTACACGCCGCAGGAGTATTTGCGGGCAGTGGAGACGCTGCGCAAACACATGCCGGATTGCGCCGTGACCACCGACGTGATCGTGGGCTTTCCCGGCGAGACCGAGGCGGAATTCCGGGAGACCCTGGAATTCGTGGAGCGCGCCAAACTGGCCCGCATCCACGTGTTTCCATCTTCCCGGCGCAAGGGCACCGGGGCGGACGACATGGAGGGCCAGGTGCCGGAGGGCGTGAAGCACGCCCGG
>JAFVBK010000029.1 GCA_017480045.1 Clostridia bacterium | reverse complement strand
CCCCATGAGCTCTCCGGCGGCCAGCGCCAGCGGGTGGGCATTGCCCGGGCGCTGCTGAGCGAGCCGGAGCTGATCGTGTGCGACGAGCCGGTTTCCGCGCTGGACGTGTCCATCCAGGCCCAGATCATCAACCTGCTCAAGAAGCTACAGGGGGATTTCGGCCTGACCTATCTGTTCATCTCCCACGACCTCTCCGTGGTGGAGCACATCTCCGACACGGTGGGCGTCATGTACCTGGGCAACATGGTGGAGTACGCGGAGACGGAGAAGATATTCGCCAATCCGCTGAACCCCTATACCAAGGCGCTGTTCTCCGCCATTCCGATTCCGGACCCGGATGCTCACATCAACCGGATCATCCTGCAGGGCAGCATCCCCAGCCCGGCCAATCCGCCCAGCGGCTGCAAGTTCCACACCCGCTGCGCCCACTGCCAGGAGGTGTGCAAGTACGCCACGCCCGAATGGCTGGAGGTGGAGGAGGGCCACTTCTGCGCCTGCCACCTGTATGACGACGCCGACGCCAAGGCCCGCGCCGAGGAGGCCATGCGCCGGGCGAAGAGCGCCGCGAAGGCGGGCTGATTATGGCGAGGCGAGAGAAAGCCCGGCTGCCGGAGGGCGACGACGGCAAGACCATCGTGAACATGGATGTCGAGGGCATGCCCTGGTATCTGCGGCGGCGGAACCCGTCCACGGACGTCGAAGGCCGGGACAAGCTGAGCCCCCAGGAGCTGCGCGCCTACAAGTGGGCGGCGGTGAAGGCGGGCCTGGCGGTGGCGCTGATATTCGCCGCGGTATTCGGGCTGTTCATCGCCTTCTGCGATTTTGTCTGGTTCAAATAGACTGTTTCCAATATAGATGGAAGGGAATGTATGTTGATGAAAATTGCGATCGGCAACGACCACGGGGCGGTCGAGTTGAAACAGCACCTGGTAAAATACCTGGAGGGCAGGGGCTGCGAGGTGGTGAACTTCGGAACCGATACCACCGACAGCACCGATTATCCGATCTACGCGGCCCGCGTCGCCAAGGCGGTGGTCTCCGGTGATTGCGACAAGGGCGTGCTGATCTGCGGCACGGGCTTGGGTATCTCCATGGCCGCCAACAAGATCAAGGGCGTGCGCTGCGCGGTCTGTACCGAACCGGTGAGCACCCGGCTCGCCCGCCAGCACAACGACGCCAACATCGTGGCCCTGGGCGCGCGGATCATCGGGAACGTGATGGCCGAAGCCATCGTGGATGCGTTTCTGACCACCGAATTTGAGGGCGGACGCCACCAGCGGCGCGTGGACATGATCATGGCGCTGGGCGAGGGCAAAGCGGTAGAATGAGCAAAACCCGGCACATACAGACAGGGACGGCATGCGCCGTCCCTGTCTTTCAGACCGCTGACACAGCCCGCACACGCGGAAATTGCTGAAAAGAACTTTCGTAAGGTGGTAATTTCCGCTTGCGGCGTCAAGAAAGTCCTGCAAATTCGGTTACTTACGGTTGAGTAAGCGCCCTCATTTGCAGGACTTCTTTCCTTGCCTTGCAGGCTTTTCAGCGGCCTGTCTGTATCATCGCCTTTTGTCGCTGTAATCCTTTCTCAGGATTGCGTACAGCTCCACGTCCACGTAGCGCCCCTTGTTGTACAGCCGCTGGCGCAGGGTGCCCTCATGGATCATGCCGCACTTGCGCATCACCGCGCCGGAGGCTGGGTTGGTAGTCTCGTGCTGGGCCTCGATGCGGTTCAGGTTCATGCTGCCGAAGCCGTGGGCGATCACGGCTCGCAGCGCCTCGGTCATGATGCCCTTGTTCCAGAAGTCGCGGGACAGGGAATAGCCTACCTCGGCGGCGGCGTTGTCGGACTGAATCCACATGAAGCCGATGGTGCCGATGATTTCGCCGGTATCGCGCCACTCGATGCCCCAGCTGGCGGGCTCGTGGTTGCGATAGCGTCGTAGCATGTAGCGAAGGTAGGCCCGGCTGTCGCCAATGGAGCGATGAGCCTCCCACAGCACGTGCCGCGCCACCTGTACATCCCGGCTGTAGCGGTAGATGTCGGCGGCATCGCGCATTTGCAGCTTGCGAAGGCGCAGCCGTGGGGTTTCCAGATCTGGCATGTAGGCGTAGTTGTCGGTATAGATCATGGCATGCTCCCGGCGCTAGCCGTTGATGGCCTTTTCCGCCAGCAACACGGCGCAGATGGTCTTGCTGTCGGTCACCTCGCCGCGCATGATCATCGCCACCAGCTCCGCCAGCGGCACGCGCACGACGTTCAGGAATTCGTCCTCGTCGGGGTGGCTCTGCCCGGCGGAGAGGTCGCGAGCCAGGTACAGCGAGATCTTCTCATCGCTGAAGCCCGGCGTGGTGACGATGTCGGAAAGGTGCGTCCAGCTCGCGGCGGTCAGGCCGGTCTCCTCCTGAAGCTCCCGCTTGGCGGCCTTAAGCCGGTCCTCGCCCTTGTAGTCCAGCTTGCCGGCGGGAATCTCCAGCAGAACCTGGTCGATGGGCGCGCGGAACTGCTTCACCAGCCAGACGTTGCCTTCCGCGTCCACGGGCACCACGGCGGAGGCCCCCACGTGGCGCGCGATCTCCCGCGCCGCCAGCTTGCCATTGGGCAGGCGATTGGTGATATGATCGATGTGTAGTATCAGCCCGTCGAATACGCGCTTGGAGTCGACGGTGGTCTCGATGATGTTGATGTTGTTTTCCCGCGTCATGGCAAACGGCCTCCATCTTACAAATAAGATGAATATTCGACGGAGAACGTGAAAATCCTGCCGGAGCGGGAAATTCTGGTTTGCCGAGCAAGCGACAAACCAGAATTTGAATATGACGGCTTGTTTTTTCCGGCGTTCTATAGTATAATTAAATTACCACCTGAAATGAAAAGGAGTGGATAACCATGATTCGAGTGATTTTGGGCGACAAGGGCAGCGGCAAGACCAAGCGGCTGATCGACCTGACCAACGATGCCCTCAAGAGCGAGCACGGCAATATCATTTTTATCGACGACGACAAGCGCTATATGTATGATCTGCGCCACGAGATCCGCTTTGTGGATGCCAGCGAGTATCCGGCGGCCTACAAGTGCACGGCCCACGAGTTCCTGGCCTTTGTCAGCGGCATGCTGTCCGCCGATTTTGACCTCTCCCTGATCGCGGTGGACGCCTTCAAGAAGCTGGTCAAGACCTCTTTGCAGGATATCGAGATGGAAAAGTTCTTCGAAAAGCTGGAGAAGCTCTCCGATGCGCACAATTGCAGCTTTGTGCTCTCCATCAGCGCGCCAGAGGAAGAGGTGCCGGAGTTCATCCGGAAGTATACGGCTTGAACAGGCGAAGGCGCGCGCTCGGCTGGATGCGCTGGGCGGTAGCAGCCGTGGCCGTCATCGCGGCGGTGCTGGCGGTATCGCTGGCCGCGCAAATGATTGGCGGCACGCTGCGTCTGCTGCGCGACGGCGGCGCGACAGCGCGAGACCCGCAGTTTGCGGAACCGGCGGAGACGGTTACCCGTCCTCCGGAGCTGGACGGAAACGGCGAGCCGGTTGCGCTGGACGACGATCCCTCCGCCAGCTGGGTCTACGAAGCGGAGACGCCCGTGGACAAGACCGCCGAGGAGCTGTCCCGCGAGGCCGCTGCGGAAGCGCCATAAATAATCTTTGGCCCCCGTTTCGCATACTATCCATGTGAAACGGGGGTTTTGCTATGCAAAAGGGCGGGGAAGCGCGTGCGGCGCTGGCGGTGATGGCGTCCGTCGCGGGCACGGGCTATGCTTCGGGGCGGGAATTGGCCGTGTTTTTTGCACAATTGGGTCGCGCGTCGTGGGCTGCCATTGCGCTGGCCGCGGCGGCGTTTGGGCTGCTGACGGGGCTGTGCGCCCGCCTCGCGTCCCGT
>JAFVBK010000301.1 GCA_017480045.1 Clostridia bacterium | reverse complement strand
CGCATTGTCAACGCGGCGGGTATCGAGAACCCCTGCGCGGTGGCGGAGGCCATGGAGGGCGGCGTGCGCGTGACCGGCAGAGGCGACGGCCGGTTTTACCTGCGCGCCGTCTGCAACAACGGCGCGGCCCACGCCCGCGTCATCTCTCAGCTGGAGCTGGAGGCTCGAGGCTTTGGAAGCGCGTTTCTGGATCCCTATGGGTTCATAGCTGGCGGGCTGTACGGTTTCAGCGAAGGGGAGATTACCCCCGGCAACGACAAGGGCATCGCCTTTGCCAGGGACGGCCGCAGCATGGCCGGCTTTTCCAACGTGGATTTCGGTCCGGTGGGCTCGGATGAGATCACGATTCCCGTGTTCGCGCTGGACGGCAGCGCCTATGAGATCGCCCTTTATCGGGGCGATCCCCGGAAGGGCGGTGAACTGCTGGCGAAGCTGCCTTATCAAAAGCCCTGTATCTGGAACACCTATCAGCCGGACACCTGGAAGCTGCCGGCGCGCCTGACCGGAGTTCAGACCCTGTGCTTCGTCATGGACCGGAAGATCCACCTGAAGGGCTTTTCCTTCGCCCGGTTAAGCCGCGCGTGGCTTGCTCTGCGTGCTGGGGAGGCCGACGCGGTCTACGGCGACAGCTTTGTCCGGGACGACGGCGCGGTGCGGGATATCGGCAACAACGTCTCTCTGGTATTTGGCGGCATGGACTTTGAAAGCGGCGGGCGGGCGCGTCTGAATATCTCGGGGCACACGCCGCTGGCGGCAAACCCCATACAGGTGCGGATTGTGGATGCCCGGGGCGAGATCGCGGTGCAGGAATGCCTGTTCCGCGGCGGCGCGCCCGGGGAGCAGCAATTCGAATTGGCCGTGCCTACAGGCGTTTGCACGGTGACCTTCGTGTTTCTGCCGGGCTGCCGTTTTGACTTCGAGAGCTTCCGCTTTGAGACGTTTTAGGCCGCGCCTTTAAACCGGCATCCGGGGGTATGGGCGCGCCATGCAATGAAAGTTGGCGCAATATGGGGGAGCGGCGTCGCGCCGCCCGCCCCATGACGCGTAATTTAAGGTCAAGGAGGCCTGTATATGGATATATTTCAGATCATCAAAGACCGTGCCAGCTATCGCGGGCCATACAGGGACACGCCGGTGCCGAGGGAGCACCTGACAGCTATACTGGAGGCGGGCTGCGCCGCGCCCTCCGGCTGCAACAAGCAGACGACCTCCTTCATCGCCATTGACGATCCGGCGCTGCTGAACGAGCTGAAGACCATTCCCGATCCGCCCATCGGAGCGACCGCGCCCGCGTGGATACTGGTATTGACGCGGGAGATCGTGGCCTATCGGGACCGCGTGTTCAACGTGCAGGACTACAGCGCGGCCATCGAAAACATGCTGCTGGCCATCAAGGCGCTGGGCTATGACAGCTGTTGGTACGAGGGACACATCACCGATGCGGACGATATCGGCGGTCAGCTCGCCAGGCGCCTGGGCGTGCCGGAGGACTATCATGTGGTCGGCCTGCTGCCCGTGGGCGTGGCGGCGGAGGAGGTTCGCCGCGTGCGCAAGCGTCCGCTGGAGAAGCGCGCCTGGTTCAACGGCTTCGGGGGAGAGACCGAGTAAGCGGACAAGGTGGACGGGAGATAAGGGCTTTGCGGATCGTGAGCCGCCGGCATTTGATGTGGAGAAAGCGACGCGGGAAATGCCCTGAAGCTCCATTGCACAGGATACGGGATATACTTTCCGAAAGGACGATTGACATGAACAAACAACCGTGCCGCGCATGGCTGCCCTTCCTGGCGGAGGATGTGCCGCCTCAATGCGACGCGCCCGTCAAAGTGGCGGAATTTGAGTTGAAGACCGGCTGCGCTGCGCTGGGCGTTTCTGCGCCTGAGCTGCGCCTTGATCATGCGATGGGGGATGGCTACGCGGTCGCCGTCGAAGACGGGAAAACCGTCATTACCGGCGGCGACGCGGGCGCGCTCTACGGGGCCTATGCCTGGCTCATGGCCATGGCGGTCGGGGAAGCCGCGCCGGAAGGCGAGCAGAATCCCTTCTATGGTCTGCGGATGCTGAACGCCTGGGACAACGCTGACGGCACCATTGAGCGGGGCTATTCGGGCCGCTCTCTATGGTTTGAGGGCGGCAGGCTGTCCTGGGATGGGGCGCGTCTTCGCCAGCTGGCGCGCATGCTGGCTTCCGTGGGGCTGAACGTGCTGTGCGTCAACAATGTGAATGTCAAGGGAGAAGCGGCGCAGCTGATTGAGGATGAACTTCCGGAATTGGCGCGGCTGGCCGCGGTATTCAGGCCCTTTGGCGTCAGGCTCATGGTGTCCATCGACTTTTCACGCCCGCTTGTCCACGGCGTCGGCACCGCAGACCCGCTGGACGAGGGGGTACGGCGCTGGTGGCAGGAGCGCGCGGAGGCGGTTTGGCGGGCGATCCCCGATCTGGCGGGTTTCCTGGTCAAGGCGGACAGCGAGCACCGTCCGGGGCCGTTCACTTATGGGCGCAGCCACGCCGACGGCGCAAATATGCTGGCGCGGGCTATCGCGCCCCACGGCGGGATATTGGTGTGGCGCGCCTTCGTGTACAATTGCCAGCAGGATTGGCGAGATCAAAAGACCGATCGCCCCATGGCGGCCTACGAAACCTACGCGCCGCTGGACGGTCAGTTCGACGACAATGTAATTCTTCAGGTCAAGCACGGCCCCTTTGACTTTCAGGTGCGCGAGCCCGTGTCGCCCACGCTGTACGCTATGCCCAACACGCGTCTGGCGATGGAGGTGCAGCTGGCGCAGGAGTATACCGGCCATCAGATTGACCTGTACGCCATGAATCCCCTGTGGCGGGAGCTGGCGGACGAGCTGCCTCCCGGGGGAGTGGCGGCGGTGGCCGCCGTGGGGAATCTGGGAAGGGACGACAACTATACCGGCCATCCGTTTGCCGCTGTGAATCTTTACGGCTTTGGACGCTATGCCTGGAACCCTTTCGTGGAGCCGGAGAACGTGATTCGCCGTTGGGCCAGGCTGACCTATAGGCTGCCCGATACCCAGGAGGACGCGCTGGTTCATCTGCTGCTGTCCAGCCGGGAGATCTATGAAAAGTATACCGCGCCGCTGGGACTCTGCTGGATGGTACGCCCTGGACTGCATTACGGTCCCAATCCGAGCGGATACGAGTATGACGCCTGGGGCACCTACCACCGGGCGGATCGAAATGGCGTGGGCATCGACCGCACATCCGAAGGCACCGGCTACGCGGCCCAATATCCGCCCCGCGAGCGCGAACGCTACGAGGCGCTGGAGACCTGCCCCGACCGGCTGAAGCTGTTCTTTCACCGCCTGCCCTACGACTATCGGATGTCTGACGGACGCACGCTGATCCAGCGCATCTACGACGATCACTTCGAGGGCTGCGCCGAGGCTGAACGCATGGCGGAGACACTGCGGACGCTGGACCTGCCCGAGCCCGAGAGGTCCGAGGCATTCCGGCGCATGGAGCTGCAGCTCGCGAATGCGCGGGAGTGGCGGGATGTGATCAATACCTTCTTCCACCGGCTCAGCGGAGTCGGGGATGAGAAGGGAAGGAAGATTTACGATTAAAAGATTGGAGCTGTCTCCAAT
>JAFVBK010000028.1 GCA_017480045.1 Clostridia bacterium | reverse complement strand
TCAACCAGCTGCAGATGGGCCTGGGCATCGCCAAGGAGCCGATCTTCTTCCTGGGCGAGGGCAAGTACTTCTGGTGGCTCGTCGGCGTGATCAACGTGTGGAAGGAGGTCGGCTGGAACACCATCATTTACATCTCCGCCATGACCGCCATCGACCCGGCCCTCTACGAGGCCGCCGCCATCGACGGCGCGGGCCGCTTCCAGAAGATTCTGCATGTCACGCTGCCGGGCATCAAGAGCACCTTCGTGATCCTTCTGATCATGAACATCGGCCACCTGATGGAGGCCGGCTTTGAGATTCAGTATCTGCTGGGCGCGGACGTGGTGATGAAGTGGTCGCAGACCATCGACATCTTCGTGCTGAAATACGGCATTTCCAAGCAGCAGTACGGCGTCGCCACCGCTGCCGGCATGTTCAAGAGCGTCGTCGCCATCATCCTGCTGGTCGTCGCCAACTTCGTCGCCAACAAGCTGGATGAGAGCACGCTGCTTTAAGGAGGTGTAAGCGATGACAAGCATGAATTACGTTCCCAAGAAAAAGCGCAACGATGTGGTGTTCCCCATCGTCAACACGATCATCCTGATCCTGCTGATGTTCGTCACCCTCTATCCTGTGCTCAACACCGTCGCCTACTCCTTCAACGACGGCACCGACGCCCTGCGCGGCGGCATCGGCCTGTGGCCCCGCGTGTGGAGCCTCAAGAGCTATACCTCCATCCTACAGGACAAGGCCGTGTATCAGGCGGCGTGGATTTCCGCCAGCAAGACGGTCATCATCACCGTGCTGAATCTGTTCTGGACCAGCATGCTGGCCTTCACGCTCTCCCGCAAGGAATATGTGCTGCGCAGGTTCATCACCACCGTGATGGTGCTGACCATGTACGTGAACGCCGGCCTGATTCCCAACTACCTGCTGATCTCCAAGACGCTGCGCCTGTCCAAGACCTACTGGGTGTACATCGTGCCCACGATGTTCAGCTGCTTCAACATGATCGTGCTGCGCACCTACATCTCAAGCCTCCCGGAGGCGCTGGTGGAATCCGCACGCATCGACGGCGCCGGCGATATCCGCATCTTCTGGCAGATCATCTTCCCGCTGTGCAAGCCGGTTCTGGCGACGGTGGCCCTGTTCGTGGCCGTGGGCAGCTGGAACAGCTGGTTTGACACCCACCTGTACCTGGGTGGCCAGAAGAACCTGCACAGCCTGCAATACCTGCTGAAGATGAAGCTGGCCACCACCCAGGCCAGCGCCAACGCCGCCAAGACCTCCGCCGACGCGCTGAAGAGCACCACGCAGACCACGCCCGTGACCATCCGTTGCGCCATCACCGTGATCTCCACGGTGCCGATCCTGGTGGTCTATCCGTTCCTGCAGCGCTACTTCGTCACCGGCATGGTGCTGGGCAGCGTGAAGGGATAAAAGCACAATGGGTGGGAAACGCCTTTTCCCGCCCTTTCCCTGTTATATCATACCAAATCCCGGAGGTGCGAATATGGAAAAAAGAGCGCCTGCCGAGGCCATGTCGCGAAGCCGCTTTCCAGACGGTTTCAGGATACTCAAGGGCAGCCAGGAATACGTGACTTACATTGAGCATTCCTCCCTTCGCGTGTGGTACTCCGAAACCCCCTACCACTACGAGAGCCACTTCCATTCGGCGGTGGAAATCATCCTGCCCGTCAAGGGCGAAGTGATCTACACCGTTGATGACAGCACATATCGCGTGCAGTCCAACGAGGTGCTGATCATACCTCAAAACTGCGTCCACAGCCTGATTATGCACGAGGGAAGCTCCCGCTATCTGCTGTTGTTCGAACCGGACCATATCTTCGGCATGCGCGACATGCAGCTGATCGAGGGATTGCTCAAGACGCCCATCTATCTGACGGGGCAGTCTGAATCCCAGGATTCCATCCGCTCGCTGCTGATGCAGGTGGTGAACTGCTACGAGCGCCGCGAGTTTCTGTGGAACTCGCTGTGCTACGCCTATCTGCTGCAGATGTACGCCCGGCTGGGTCAGTTCAACAACATGACGCTGGAGATGAACCGCTACGACGACAAGGGCCAGCGGATCGATCCGGAAATTGTAGACAGCGCCCGGCTGTACATCGACCAGAATTATATGCGGGACATCACCCTGACCGATGTCAGCAACTTCACGGGCTTCTCCAAATGCTACTTCTCCCGCGTATTCAAGCAACAGCTGGGGCTCTCCTTCTCCGAATACCTGCGCGGCAAGCGCATCGCCATGGCCGAGGAGCTGCTCATACACTCCCGCCAGCCGATTCAAGAAATTGCCATGAGCGCCGGGTTCGGCAGCGTCGCCACCTTCAATCGAGTATTCCGCGACGCCAAAAACTGCACCCCCTCGCGCTTCCGGGAGATTTACGGAGACATCGTGAAATAGGGATCGACTTTTTTGGCGGCATGGTTTCAGAACAAGTGAACTTCACGGGAGCACACGCTGCGTGCGCCTCGCTCGTTCAAAAGTTCGTGAGAACCATGCCGCCTTTTCCAATGGGGAGCAGCGATAGAAGCAGGACGATTATGTAGGGGCGCCGTTACGGCGCCCGCCTGTTTTTATTATTCCGATCCGCGCTCATGCTTCGAGCAGCCCAGCGATCCCCTTCGCCATTCGACCCACCGGGTCGTTGAAGTGCCCACCGGGGTTCAGCTCGAAGCGGGTCAGCGCGCCCGCGGCCTCAAGCCTCGCCGCCATCCGCCGCGTGACCTCCTCCACGGCACGCAGCGCCGGGTTTTTCGTCAGGGCTTCCCTTTCCCCCACCGAGAGATAGGCCCGCTCAGGCGCTCGCCGGAGGTCGTTTTCATCGGCATACGCCGCAAAGCCCGGATACCACAGCGAGCCAGAAGCGCTGGCGATGCGGGCAAAGGCGTTCGTCCTGTACAGCGCGTATACCGCGAACAGCCCCGCCAGAGAATACCCCGCAAGGCCCACCCAGCGGGACGGCCGCGGCAGTTTCGCAATGATTTGGGGAACGACTGCCTCCGTCAGCGTCGCGAGCCAGTCGTCCGCACCACCGCCAAACGCCCTGCCTCGCGCGATGCCCGGCGCGGGCCACGGCGTCAGCTCGTCGTCCCAGTCCAGCCCGCCGATGGCCGCAAGGCTGAAGTCCGCGTCAGTAATCGCCTTCACCGCCGCCCAGATCGCCTCGCCCTCATCATCCTCGCCGTTCAGCACCACCAGCGGCGCGCCGGGCGCCGTCGCGGAAAACAACGCTACCGGCTTTTCCGCAATCATCAGCTTTTCCATACCGCTGCCTTTCCCCCCATTCCAAAACATAAAAACCCCAATGCCCTGCGGCATCGGGGTATATGGCGCTTTTATCTCTTGGAGAACTGGGGCGCGCGACGGGCGGCCTTCAGGCCGTACTTCTTGCGCTCCTTCATGCGCGGGTCGCGGGTCAGATAGCCGGCCTTCTTGATGGCGGGCTTCAGATCGGCGTCCGCCTTCACCAGCGCGCGGGCGATGCCGTGACGGATCGCGCCGGCCTGACCGGTGAAGCCGCCGCCCTTGCAGTTGACGACGACGTCCCACTTGCCGAGGGTCTCGGTGAGCACCAGCGGCTGACGGACCACAGTCTTCAGGGTCTCATAGCCAAAGTACTCTTCCAAATTGCGCTTGTTGATGGTGATGTTGCCCTCACCGGGGATCAGACGAACGCGGGCGATCGCCTTTTTCCTTCTGCCGACAGCATGGAAACAAACATTACTCATGATTTCGTCCTCCTCCCTATTACAGCTTCAGCGCTTCGGGCTTCTGAGCCTGCTGATTGTGCTCCGGACCACCATACACGAACAGCTTCTTGGCCATCGCGTAACCCAGCGGGCCCTTGGGCAGCATGCGGCGCACCGCCTCGCGGAACGCAAACTCGCTCTTGTTGGCCATCAGCTTGCGGTAGGAAATCTCTTTCAGGCCGCCCGGATAGCCGGTATGATAGCGATAAACCTTGTTGTCCAGCTTCTTGCCGGTCAGCACCAGCTTATCGGTGTTCACAACGATGATATAGTCGCCACAATCACAGTGGGGCGTGAAGGTGGGCTTATGCTTGCCGCGCAGCATGGAAGCAACCTGAGAAGCCAGGCGGCCGAAAACCATGCCCTCCGCGTCGATGACGTACCACTTACGTTCGACGTTCTGGGGATTCGCCATATAAGTACTCACGTGTATTTTCCCTCCAATTTCGATCGCCGGAGCGCATCCGGCCGCGAACCGCGGAGCGATTCGCCAATCTGAAAGATCAATGCTTTGCGCCAGGTGTGGTCAGTACCTTCGCAACCATGCCATTGCCCGGGGCTAGTGAGCGTATTGACACAAGATGTATTATACCCAAATTTCTCCTGCGCGTCAACGGTTTTTGCGGCGTATTTTCAACATTTAACATCGTTTTCGCACCCACATCCAACCGCGCAGGCCGCCAAGCGCAGCGGCAAGCGTTCCCACCGAGCACAGAAACCCAAAACCCGCGCACAGCCAGAAGCCCGCAAGCCCCCATCGCGCCGCCAGCAGCACCATCGGCAGCGCCTGCGCCAGCAGCATTTCACCACCCCGCTCAAGCGCGGCATTGCCGCAGAGCAGCACGATTCCCAGCAGCCCCCCGCAGAGCGCGCCCAGCCGCGCGGCATGGGTGCACCCACCGGAAAATCGCGCGATCACGTCGCCCGCCACGCAGGCGTTCAGCGCGGCATAGCACAGCGAAAGCAGCGCCGCCGCGGGGAAATTGCCCGCCAGCCGCAGCTCAACCTCTCCCCGCAGATATATCCGCGGCGGCCTGGGATCGAGGGCGAGCCCACCATAGAATGCGAAGCCCACCGCCAGCAGCAGCAAGCCCAGCCATGGCAGCGCCCGCTGTCCGCCCAAATTCGCAAGGCACGCGAGCCCCGCCGCCAACGCGACACCCCACAAATAGCCGTCGCGCACCGGCAGGGTC
>JAFVBK010000300.1 GCA_017480045.1 Clostridia bacterium | reverse complement strand
CGGCGGCCCTGGAAGCGGGTGCGCTGGTGGAAGCGGCGCTGGACGACGCGCCGGCGGCCTACACCTTTGTGGCGCCCACCGGCAGCGTGTACGATGTGTGGCTGTTCCCCGTGGACGACGCGCCGCAGTGGGTGCGCGCCGAGCTGTGGCAGGGAGACGCGCTGGTTGGGGTGGGCGACGGAACGATGCCCGCGCTGAGCCTGCGCCTGATCTCGGGCACGGCGTACACGCTGCGGCTCACCGGCGCGGGGCGGGTGCGGCTGGAGATCGCCCGCCACGCCCTCAGCCGCTGCTTTGAAATGCCCATGCCGTTGGATGGGGATGGCGACGTCTACACCAAGGCCTTCGCGCGGCAGGGCGACGCCCACTGGTACGCCGTGGAGGCCGGCGATGCGCGTCCGGTGGCGCTGGCGGGCATTCCCGATGGGGCGGATATTCGGCTGCTGGCGCAGCTGTTTGACGACGAGGGCAGGCTGCTGGAGGTATCGGAGAGCACGGCGGGCGGCGCGTGCCTGCTGTGCTTCGCGCCGCGATCCGGGCGGCGCTATGCCGTCCGCGTGACCGCGCAGGACGGCGCGACGGGGCTTTATAGGCTGCGGCTGGAGAGGATCGACGGCGCGCTATCGACGGGGCTGACGCTCTCTGAGACGGAGGTGCTGTTGGAGGGACGCGACGTCTGCCAGCTGAGCGCGGCGTTCGGCCCGGCGGAAGCGGCGGATCTATTGTACTGGGAGAGCTCCGATCCGGCGGTGGCGGTTGTGGATGCCGACGGGCGGGTGACCGGGCGCGGCGCGGGCGAGGCTGTGATCACAGCCTATGCCGCGGGCGGCGCGCGGGACAGCTGCCGGGTGTCGGTGCGCTACGTGCCGGTGGACTCGGTGAGCCTGCTGTCGCGACACATGGCGCTGAGCGTGGGAGACGACGCCGCCATCGAGTGCGACGTGCTGCCCGGCAACGCCTCTAATCCGCGCCTGAGCTACACGGCGGAGCCGGAGGGCGTCGTGGAGATCGACCGGCGGGGCGTGCTGCGAGGCCTGAGCGAGGGGACCTGTACGGTGAAGGTGCGGGCGCTGGACGGCGGCATGGCCGACGCGCTGACTGTGGAGGTCGGCCCCGCGCCCAAGCGCTGGCGGGCGCTGCTGGTGGGCGAGCAGAACTATGCCTCCACCGTGGCGGCGGCGCGCACCGGCTCCATCAATTCGGTGTCCGGGCTGCGCAGCATGCTGGAGGGCTTGAGCTTCAACGGCGCGAAATTCAGGGTAAGCACGCTGCTGGATGTCTCCCGCGATGGAATTCTGGCGGGCATCGATGCGGCCTTCGCGGGCGCGGCGGATGGGGATGTCTCGCTGTTTTACATCACCTGCCACGGCTACTATTCAGACGGGATGACCTGCTTTCGTCTGTACGACGGCTCGGTGCTGACGGCGGCGGAGCTCGGCCAGGCGCTGAAAAAGGTGCCGGGGGAGATATTCGCGGTAATCGACTGCTGCGGCAGCGGCGGCACGATCGGGCGCGCCAGCGATGCCGGGGATATATTGAAGGGCGTGGACGCCGTATTTGGCGGCAGCGTCGGCCCCGCGACGATGGGCGGCAGCCGGTTCAAGGTGCTGGCCAGCGCGGCCCTGGAGCAGGACAGCCACCGGATCAGCTTCGGCGATGCCGCCAGTGAATCCGGCATGGCGACGGTGTTTGCCCGCGCGCTGTGCGAGGCGGGCGGCTGGAGCATGGAGCGCTCCGCCAGAAGCGCCATGCGCGCCGACCTGGATTACGACGGCGCGGTGACGCTGAACGAGCTGTATGTATATGTCGCCCGGCGCGTGATGTGGTATTTGAATCTGGCGGGCGCGGATGGGCAGTACGTTCAAACCGTGCAGGTATGGCCGGAGGGAGACGACGAGACGGTGTTTGCCCGAACGCTCTGATGGCTCGCCATAGAAAAAGAATATGCGTCCGGGGCAGGATTTGCCGGGCGAATGTGGAATATACGCAGACAGCACGATACGAAGGGAGAAGGACACATGAATCGCGAAGAGGCATTGGCGCTTTTAAAGGAATACAACAAGGAACCGTTTCACATCGAGCACGGCGTCACGGTGGGCAATGTGATGCGCTGGTATGCCGAGAAGCTGGGCTACGGCGACGAGGCGGACTTCTGGGAGACGGTGGGCATCCTGCACGATCTGGACTTTGAACAGTGGCCGGAGCAGCACTGTCTGAAGGAGCAGGCGCTGATGGCCGAGCGTGGGCTGGATCCCCGGCTGATTCGCGCGACGGCCAGCCACGGCTGGGGCGTGAGCTCGGACGACCTGCCGAAGCCGGAGCATGAGATGGAAAAGGTGTTGTTCGCGGCGGACGAGCTGACGGGCATCATCGGCGCGGCGGCGCTGATGCGGCCCTCGAAGAGCTGCGCGGACATGGAGCTGAAGAGCCTGAAGAAGAAATACAAGGACAAGAAGTTCGCCGCCGGATGCAGCCGGGACGTGATCGCGCGGGGCGCGGACATGCTGGGCTGGGAGCTGGACAGGCTGCTTCAGGATACGCTGGACGCCATGAAGGCGTACGCATAGGCGCGAGGCGCGCAGGATTGCGGCGGGTGCGGGACTGCGCGATGAAAGCAGTTATTTGATGGATTCAAAGCTATTCGGGAAACGAATTGCCACGCCGGCGGGCGGCCAAAGCCTTTTGGCTTTTTGACCGCCCGCCTCTTCGCAATGACGCAGAACGTTGATTTATAGCGCATGTCATTGCGAGGAGGAGAACGACGTGGCAATTTGTTTGGATGTTGGCACGATTAGGAAAACGGAACGTTTTCCGGGTCGGCGACATCCGAAGGATGGCGTCGACAATCATTGGAATTGGGCACAATCAGCGGACAGACGAAGCCGATTGCCTCTCCGGGAACAAGGAATATTACTTCCTTCTGGGGTTCAGCCTGACGCGCACGGGCTTGGCCGGGGGCGTGTAGCTGAAATCGGGGGTGATCACGGCGGGAGCCGCCGCGGGTTTATCATCGGCTCCAGCGGGTGCGCTGACGGCTTCCGCGGGCGCTATGGCGATATCCACGGTCATGGCCTCCGCCGCCGGGGCGGTGGCCTCCGCGGGCGATTCGGGCGCGTCGGATGCTTTGGCGGGTGGGGCGGGCGCTTCGGCAGCCTCTGGAATTGCGGCGGGCGCTTCGGCCTTCGCCTCGGCCTCGACGCGATCGTCGCCGTCCAGCACGGAATCGTCGGTCATGCCGGCGGCCTCCTTGATCATCTGAATCTCGCGGGCGCGCATGGTCTTGCCGTTGAAGAGATCGTAGAGCACGGGCACCACGAACAGCGTCATCAGCGTGGCGTAGGTCAGACCGCCGATGGATACCACCGCCATGGGCTGCATCATCTCCGCGCCGGTGCCGTGGCCCAGCGCCATGGTGGACATGCCCAGTATGGTGGTCAGCGCCGTCATCAATATCGGGCGCAGGCGGATGCGGCCGGTCTCCAGCAGCGCTTCCCGCTTTTCAATGCCGCCGATGAGCAGCTGGTTGACGCAATCGATGAACACGATGCCGTTGTTCACCACCACGCCGGAGAGCACCAGGAAGCCCAGCATGCTGACGATGGACAGGTCCATGCCGCTGAGCAGCAGCGCCAGCAGGCCGCCGGTGAAGGCCAGAGGAATCGTGAACATGACGATGATGGGGGATTTGAAGCTCTGGAACTGGGCCACCATGATCAGGAAGATCAGCAGCACGGCGATCAGCACCATCCACACCAGATCCTCCATGATGCCCATGACGGTTTCGTTTTCACCGGCGAGAGCCACGCTGTAGCCCGCTGGGACAGCGTAGCCGTCCAGCTTCGCCTCAAAGGCGTCGCTGACCAGGTTGGCGCTATAGCCGTCCGCGATGGCGAAGGATACGGTTACCAGCCTGCGCTGGCTGGCGCGGTTGATGGTGGACAGACTGCTGGTCTCGCGCACGCTGGCAATGTCGCCGATGCGCAGCTGGTTCACGCAGTCGATGAACACGATGCCGTTGTTTACCACCACGCCGGAAAGCACCAGGAAGCCCAGCATGCTGACGATGGACAGATCCATACCGGTGAGCAGCAGGGCGAGCAGGCCGCCGGTGAAGGCCAGCGGAATGGTGAACATGACGATGATGGGGGATTTGAAGCTCTGGAACTGGGCCACCATGATCAGGAAGATCAGCAGTATGGCGACCAGCACCATCCAGACCAGATCCTCCATGATGCCCATGACGGTCTCGTTCTCGCCGGCCAGATCGACGCTGTAGCCCGCGGGCACGTCGTAGTCGGCCAGCTTCGCCTCAAACGCGTCGCTGACCAGATTGGCGCTGTAGCCGTCGGCGACGGCGAAGGATACCGTGACCATGCGGCGCTGGCTGGAGCGATTGATGGTGGAGAGACTGTTGGTTTGGCGTACCTCGGCCACGTCGCCCACGCGCACCAGCTTGTTCTCCTCCTCGCCGTCCACCTCGATCTCCAGATCTTCGATGTCCTCCGGCCGCAGCGCGCTGTTGGCGGCGTCGGCGACGTAGACGCCATATTCCTTGCCGTCGAAGGTCACCTGGGTGATCTCGGTGCGTCCAGCCACCTTCTGGGCGACGAACTGGAACACCTGGGCGGTGGTCAGCCCCTCGTTGATGGCCTTCTCCTTGTCCACCTGGATGCGCAGCTCTGGCACGGCGTCCTCCGTGCCGTCGTCCACGTCGGCGACGCCCTCGGTCTGGCGGGCCAGTTCGGCCACATCCTGGGCGATGGCTTGCAGGGTTTCGATGTCGTCGCCGGTGATTTCCGCGGAGATGCCGCTGCCGGTGAGCATGGAGATATCCATGGTGCTGGCCTGAACGGAGAGATCGGCCGCGTATTTTTCGCCGATGGCGCTGATGTCGGCGGCGATGTCGGCGTTTTTGCGGCCCAGGGCCTCGTCGATCATGATGTAGTAGGACATGCCGCCCCCGCCGGACAGCCCGGACAGCATGCCGCCGCTGCCGCCCATCAGGCCTACGGAGTCCACGCCCTCGACCGCCAGCATGTCGTTCATGATGGCCACGGCCTGCGCCTTCTGGTCGGCGTCGCTCATCTCGGAATTAAAGGCGAGGTCGGCGCTCATCTGGCGGGAGTTCACCTGGGGCATGAAGGAGATGCCCATTTTCGGCACCTGCATGGCTGAAAAGACCAGCAGTGCCAGCGCCGCCAGCAGCACCAGCGGCTTCGCGCGCAGCGCGCCGCCGAGCAGGGTGGTGTAGCCCCGCTGAATCGCGCCGAATACGCGGTGCTTGTGGGGCTTCGACTTGCGCATCAGGAACGAGCACATGGCGGGAACCACCGTCATGGCCACGAACAGCGAGGCCAGCAGCGAGTACGCGATGGTGAGGCCCATGTCGGCGAAAAGATCGCGGGCCATGCCCTGCACGAACACGATGGGCAGGAACACGCAGATGGTGGTCAGCGTGGAGGAGAACAGCGCGCCGGAGACGGATTTCACGCCCTCCACGCAGGCGCGCAGCAGGGGCACGCCCTCCTCGTCGTGCAGGCGGTAGATGTTCTCGATGGCGACGATGGAGTTGTCCACCAGCATGCCGATGCCCAGGCTCAGGCCCGACAGCGAAAGCACGTTCAGCGTGATGCCGCTGAAATACATGCACACGAAGGCGATCACGACGCTGATGGGGATGGAGAAGGCCACGGTGATGGTGGGCCGGAAATCCATCAGGAACAGCAGCAGGATCAGGATCGCCAGACCGCCGCCGGAGAGCAGGTTGTTCAGCACCGAATCCACGATGATGTTGATGTATTCGCCCTGGTTCATCAGGTCGACGATATGCAGGTTCGGATCCGCCGCCATCAGCTCGTCCGCGCGGGCGAGGATGGTGTCGGCCACATCGGCGGTGGAATAGGTGGACTGCTTGTCGAAGGACATCAATATGCCGTCGGCGCCGTTCAGCTTGGTGAATACCTCGTCCCGGTTGTCGGTCAGCTCCACGCTGGCGACATCCAGCAGGCGCACCTCGTCGATGGAATCCAGTCCCAGGTCGAACAGCTTCATGCGCCGCAGCGCGTCCAGCGTGTCAAACTTGTCGCCCACGCGCACCAGTACCTGCTCGTTTTCCGCGTCGTAGACGTAGCCCGCGGGCATGGAGAAGTTCTGCGCGCCGATCAGGCCGGAAACCATCTGCATGGTGACGACGCCGTCGAGACCGGCGTTTTCCAGGGCCTCATCCCGCTTTTCGTTGAATTCCTTGCGGGCCTGGTTCAGCTCCGCCTCGCCGTCTTTCAGCATGGCGGCAGCCTGGGCAAAGGCGCTGTCCGCCTGCTTGCGGGCGGACTCCAGCTGGCTCTTGGCGTCGGAGAGCTTGGTGTCCTCGTCGATGCCGTCGATATAGCCGCCGGGGATGATGCCCTGCTTGAGCTTATCCAGCGTGGCGTCGATCTGCGCGATGCCCGCGTCCAGCTGCGCCAGGCCCGCCTGAGCCTGGGCGTACTGGGCGTTCAGGGCGTCGGGGTCCTCCGCCAGGGCGAGCGCCTTGTAGGCGTCGGAGTTCTCCACGGCTTCGATCTGGCCCTGGAGCTCGGAAATTTGCTGGCGCAGGACGGCGGGGTCGGCGTTGCCGCTGGCGGCGAGCCGATCCAGACCATTCAGTTCCGCGTTCAGAGCCGCGATGCGCAGATCCAGCGCGTCGATCTGCCGCTGGGCCTCGGCCCGGCGGGATTCGATATTCTCGTTGTCGTCCTCCAGCGCGGCCAGGGCGTTGCGCTTGGCCTCAAGGCTTTCGCGGTCCGCGCTCAGCGCGCTGTTGAGGGAGGCGACCGTATTGCTTTGCGCGTCGATTTCCGAGTTGAGCTGGCTGAGGCTCGCCTGCGCGGCGGCAAGCTGGCTGCGCAGCGCGCTCACGTCGCTCTCCTCGGCATGGGCCGTGCCGGGGCGGAAGGCGGAATTGTCCTCGGCGAGGGCCTCGGCGGCGTCGGGTTCAACGGTCGCTTCCGGGGTGGAGGTGGCGTCGGGGCCCTCGGCGGTTTCCGTGGCCTCGGCAATATCAATGGAAGAGATGTCGATCGGATCGGGCATGGCGATGGAGAGCGCCGCGTTGACGATGCTGTTGTCGGAGGCACTCTCAGAGGGCGCGCCGGTGGCCTCCGCCGTCGCCTCGGCCTGCGGAGCGGCCGTCTCCTCCACGGGATCGGGCGGGCTCACAGTCTGGTCGTCGCCGGCAGCTTCGGTGGGCGTGGGGGCGGGCGTCTCGGCGGGAACCTCAGTAGGCGCGTCGGTGGCTAGTGGCGCGTCGGTGGCGGCGCTTTCCGCTTCCGCGACGCGGGCGGAGAGGCTGTCGATTTCCCGCTGCAGCGACGCGCGTTGATTCTCCAAATCGGAAAGCCGGGCTTGGGCGTCGCTCAGGGCGCTTTCGTCGTCGGAAACGGCGCGCTCCAGGGCGGCGATGTCGGCTTTGAGGGCATCGGCGTCCAGCAGCGTCAGGTCGTCCAGATACTGCTGCTGGGCGGCGCGCTGGGCGGTGAGCGCGTCGATTTGCTGTTGCAGGTCGTCGCGGGAGGCGCCGACCGCCTCTGAGGTGACGCCCGCGGCCTCCGCGGCGGCCAGCTGCTGCTCGAGCGCGGCCAACTGCTGCTTGAGCAGCGCCAGCTGCCGCTGAGCCTGCCGGAGCGCGGCGCGCTGAGTGTCGTCCAGATTGACCAGCTGCTCCATGGCGCTGATGGACTGGGCCAGCTGATCGCGCTGGGCGGCCAGCTCGGCGCGCTGCTGGGTGAGCTGCTGAATGGCGGGATCGATCTGTCCGGCGCCGGCATCGATGGCGGCGAGGGCGTCGTCGATCTGCTGATAGGCCTGCCGGCGGGCGCGGGCCAGCTGGCGCTTGCCGTCGGAGAGCTGGGCCTGGGCGTCGTTCAGCTGCTGCTCCACGTCGGCCAGCTCCGCGTCCACATCCCGCAGGATGGCGCTGTTGAGCACGTCGATGCGGCGCTGCTCGATGGTGACGTCCACGCGCTGTTCGATCACGCCGGAGGCGCTGGCGGAGGCCACGCCGTTGAGGGACTCGAAGGCGGGCACCAGTTCATCCTCGACATAATCGGAAAGGGCGAGGATGTCCATGTCGTCGCGGGTGACCGAGAGGATGGCCACGGGCAGCATATCCGGGTTCAGCTTCATGGCCACCGGCGCGCCGATAGCGTCGTCCCAGCCGCCGCGCAGCTGGTCCATCCGGGAGGAGAGCTCGATCAGCGCGGTGTCCATGTTCGCGCCGTCGTTGAACTGCATGATGACCACGGAGACGTTGTCGCGGGAGGAGGAGGTGATCTTCTTGACGTCCGTCAGCGTGGCGAAGGAAGCCTCCATGGGCCGGGTGACGTCCGCTTCCACCTGCTCTGGCGTGGCGCCCACATAGGTGGTGTACACCACCACGTAGGGCAGGTTCATGCTGGGCAGCAGGTCGGTGGTCATGTGCTGGAAGGATATGACGCCCAGCACGATGACCAGTATGATGCCCACGATGACCGTATAGGGCTTTTTAACGCTATATTTTGAAAGCATGGCGCGCCTCCCGAATATTGCGGACGATGCCGAAGAATACATTCTTTACATATGGATAGCAGCTTAGAGTATAGATATAAATTATGAACTGTACATAAAGAAATCGTAGCATTTTCGAAATATATAACATTATATCGACGACGGGGAGGTTTGTCTACCGATTTGGAAGATTTAACAGACGCAAGCATGAAAAAGAGAATCCGCAACGGCAGGTTGTGGATTCTTTCATTATATATGCTTTTTCGGGGCGCTGGGGGATTTATAGGAGCGCGGCTCGTTGATCAGGCCGATGATGTAGTCGGCGGAGACGTCGTAGAATTCGCACAGGAGTTTGAGGTCGTCTATTTTCAGCTCCGCGCGGCCATCCTCGATGTGATTATAGCCCTGCTGCGACTTGTTGAGCAATTGACCTATTTTCTTTTGCGTAAGATCTCTATCTTCGCGCAAACCGCGTATTCGTTCTCTATAGTTTACTTTGTACATTTTATTCACCTTGGAGTATTCTAGAATATTCAAAAATTGAGTATGCTCAAAAGCTCAATATTTGAGTATTGACAAAAACTCAAATATTGAGTATTATTCCTATGTGCACTCAAATATTGAGTTTATATGAGAGGACGGTAATATGACTGGATCATTGAGACGTTTTTTATTCATTCTATTGATATTGCTACTGTCGCTGTTGACAGCGGGTATTTCGGAGGAAATGGTCGATAGCAACACGGCTATACGGCGGAGGTGGTAGAAATTGAAGAGATGGATTTATACGCGCCGGAGATATACGGCGACGCGGCCATAGAGGAAGTTCCGGCCAATGAATCCGAATCTGAAGGCGTTGAGGCAGTAGCGCCGGAAGTATTGGAACCCACTGCGGCCGCTGAGGCGGAGCCGATGATGGCGGAAGCGCCCGCGGAGGCGCCGCCCATTGAAGAACCGGCCGCCGTGGAAGCCCCCGACAACTATGCCGTTGCCGCGCCCGCGGCCTTTCAGCCGAGCCTGACGCTGGGCGTCAAGGAGCAGACGGCTCTGAACGGCATGGCGCTGTCCGGCGGGCAGGCGGTGACCTACGTCTCCTCAAAGCCCAAGATCGTCAGCGTGGACGGGAACGGCCTCGTGCTGGCGCGGAAAAAGGGCAAGGCGGAGATCACGGTCTATCAGGGCGAGACGGCCCTCGGCGCATGCAGCGTCACGGTATTGAAGGCGCCGAAGAAGGTGGTCTTTCCGGAGAAGAGCATCGTGATGAGCAAGGATCAGACGCGGGCGTTTCCGGCGAGCCTGCCGAAGGGGTGCGCGGGCGCGGTCAGCTACAGCAGCGACAACACGGCCGTGCTGACGGTGGATGCTGCCGGCAACCTGCGAGGCGTGGCGGGCGGCTCGGCGACGGTGACGGCGACGGCCTACAACGGGCGCAAGGCGACGTGCGCGGTGCGTGTGCTGGGCGGCCCCGCGCCGACCTGGGTGAAGCTGAACCAGAGCGCGGTATCGCTGCCGGTGAAGGGCACGGCGCAGCTGACGGCCAGCTTCGACGAGGGACGCGACGCGCTGTTGACCTACAGCACCTCCAACAAGAAGATCGCGACAGTGAACGCCAACGGCCTGATCACGGCCAAGAAGGCGGGGCAGGCGACGATCACGGTGACGACCCACAACGGCCTGACGGCCGCCTGCGCGGTGCAGGTGTACATACAGCCGAAGAAGATCACGCTGAATACGAAGAAGCTGACGATGCACATCAACGACGGCTATCAGCTGATCGCGACGCTGACGAAGAACAGTGTGTCCACGATCACCTGGAGCAGCGACAACACCGGCGTCGCCACCGTGGACGGCAACGGCATGGTGG
>JAFVBK010000027.1 GCA_017480045.1 Clostridia bacterium | reverse complement strand
CTGGACGCCGGCCCGTGCACGCTGCCCCAGCTTCGCCACGCCCAGACCATCCTGCGCTGCCAAAGCGCGGCGCTGATAACGGCGGAGGCCCTCCTGCCGCTGGATTCATGCGGCGCGCGACTGTTGAGCCGCCAGCCGCGCGCCATTGTCGCCCACCACGCCCGGCAGGATTTCGCCGCCCCATTCTCCGGCGCGACGCCGCCCATTCTGTGCGCCTGCCCCACTGACGCCGTCTATATCGCAGACGCCGCGGCGCGCTTTAGCGCCGATCCGGCCAGTGCGCCGCCGGTGGCGCTATACGCCGAGGACGCTCGGCTGCGCGCTCTTGCCCAGCGCGCCTTTCAGCGTGCCGGCCTCTACGTCCGCGCCGCCTCCGACCCCGCCGACATGGTCTTGGCCCCCGAGGAGCTCGGCGTCTGTCTGGAGTCAGACGGCGAGAGCTGCGCCTTCGCGGACGCGAGCGGCATGCTCTCCGAGGGTGAGCGCCAGCTGCTGACCGCCTGGACGGCTTTGGAGCTCGGTGAACGCGCCCTGCTGCTGCCGGTTCATGCCACGCGGGCCGCGCGGGCGCTGGCGGACCAATACGGTGCGCGTCTGGAATATGTGACCGGCGAACAGGCGCTGTGGCAAAATGCGTTGGCGGAGCGCTTTCCCCTACAGTTTGCCCTGCACTTTGACGGTATCGCCAGCGCGCTCGCCACTCTCGGCGCGCTGACAGCGGCCAATCTGAGCCTCGATGCCTGGCGTCGGAGTATGCCCCCCATCTCCCGCCGCAGCCGCAGCGTATCCGTTCCCCTATCCCAGACTGGGCGAGTGCTTCGCGCCATGGCCCAGCGGGAGAAGGATGTGGAACTGGGCGGCGGTCTGCGCTTCCGCCGAGAAAACGGCTGGGCATGGATTTGCCCCGACGAGCGCCGCGCCGCGTTTCAGATCGTCGCCGAAGCCGCCAGCGAGGAATACGCCCGCGAGCTGTGTGATTTCTGTGAGAGCGAATTAAAGCGCATCGCCGGGAGCAAATAGCAAGGGCCGCGGATTGCAACTGCAATTCGCGGCCCCATTCGCTTCAATTCAATCACGGCGCATCAGGGTCAAGCGCCGGCGCGGGTTCGCTGAGAGCGGCTTCCGCCGGGTCCAGCAGCGTCGACGCGTCGAAGTGAAACACCGAAATGTCGTCCCTGTCGTCCGATAGGAGGTTGGTCAGCGCGATATAGCTGCCGTCCTCGCCCGTCCAGTCGAAGAAGAAATCCTCGGCCCGCAGATCGGCGGTCAGGGCGAAATCCCGACCGGTCAGGGTGCTCATCAGTTCCGCGAAACGGCCGCTATTTCCCGCTTCGCGCCCGCCAAAATTTGCGTCCAGCGCGTCGCTGATCACGTTCGGGGCGATGTCCTCGGCTTCAAACTCGTATTCCATCGCCACCAGCGCGCCATTGACAAACCAGTAGTCCAGGTCATATTCAGCGCCCGCAAGCCTCAGGTCCTCGATTTCCAACACCTGCGCGCCCGCCGCGCGGCTCTCCACCTCGTATTTGACGGGCTTCTCGATCGCCAGCACCTCGTCCGGAGTCATGCCCCAGGCGACGCCCTCGCGGAGGGAAAACGCCTCGCCCTCGGCCAGTGCCGCGCCGCACAGCAGCAGCGCCAGCAGCAGTGCAATCATGCGCTTCATATCAGTTGCCTCCTCTATGGGGGATAGTCGGCGCACAAGCGCCTCATATCATTGGACGGGCAAATCAGCTTCCAGGTTCCCCCAGCGAGGGAAATCCTTTGAGCCAATTCGCGACCTTTCACTTCTTGATCCGCTTGTCCAGCCGCGCCGCCAGACGCGTGCCCACGCTCTGGAATACCTGCACCAGCAGCACCAGCACGATCACCGCCAGGTAGAGCACGGCGTATTTGTAGCGGGAATAGCCGTAGTTGATGGCGATCTTGCCCAGGCCGCCGCCGCCCATCGCGCCGGACATGGCCGTGTAGCCCAGTATCGTGGTAATCGCCAGCGTGAAATTCGTCACCAGCGAGGGCACGCTCTCCGGCAGCATCACCCTGAAGATGATCTGCATCGTGGAGGAGCCCATGCTCTGGGCCATTTCGATGATGTTCGGGTCCAGCTCCCTGAGCGAGGATTCCACCAGTCGCGCCACGAACGGAAACGCCGCCACCACCAGCGGCACGATGGAGGCCACCGAGCCGATGGACGTGCCGATGATCGCGCGGGTCAGCGGAATGACCATGACGATCAGGATCAAGAACGGCACCGAGCGCAGGAAGTTGATGATCACGTTGAGCGCCTTCATCAGCGGCTTCGGCAGCGGCCGAATGCCCTTCTCATCCCCGGTCACCAGCAGGATGCCCAGCGGCAGCCCGATGACGATGGCGAACAGCGTCGCCAGCAGCGTGACGTACACGGTCTCCCAAAGGCCCTGGGGAAACTCCGTCAAAAAGACGTGCCAGGCCTCCTGCAGCTTGTCCGGCTCAAAAGCCTTCGCAAATTGATTCACGCTTCCTTCGCCTCCTTCGCCGTGTACTCAGCCTCGACCTGAACCACCACGTTCTCCACCCCGGAAATGAACTTCAAAGCCTTGGCCAGCTCGTCCGGCCCGCCGGGGATCTCGATGAGCATGTAGCCGTATTCCCGCTTGCCCACGGTGCGCGTGCTCGCGCCCAGTATGTTCGCCGCGATGCCGCACTCCATGGCCATTGAGGCGATCAGCGGCTTGTTGGTCGTCAGCGAGCCCTCGAAGATCAGGCGCAGCAGCTGCCCATATCCGGAGGATATCTGTCCCTCGCCGGACGTCATATCCGGGAACACCAGGGCGCGGGTAGCCTTCGCCTGCGGGCGGGAGAACACCTGGCTCACCTCGCCCTCCTCCACCACCGCTCCGTTTTCCAGAATCGCCACGCGATTGCATATCTCCTGCACCACGCTCATCTGATGGGTGATCACGATCACGGTGATGCCCGTGTCCCGATTGATCTGGCGAATCAGCTCCAATATGGACTGGGTGGTCTTGGGGTCCAGGGCGCTGGTGGCCTCGTCGCACAGCAGCACGCGGGGATTGGTGGCCAGCGCGCGGGCGATGGCGATGCGCTGCTGCTGGCCGCCTGAGAGCTGGGCCGGATAGACGTTCGCCTTGTCCGGCAGCCCCACCGTCTCCAGCAGCTCCCTGGCGCGGGCCTCCGCCTCCGCCTTGGGCGTGTGGATCAGCTTCAGCGGGAACATGATATTTTGCAGGCAGGTGGACTGCAGCAACAGGTGAAAGGACTGGAAGATCATCGTGACCTCCCGGCGCACGCCCTGCATCTCCT
>JAFVBK010000299.1 GCA_017480045.1 Clostridia bacterium | reverse complement strand
GAAGGCAAAGTAAAAGAGCTGCACCGCTTGCACCGATGCAGCCCCCTGAAAAAGGACCAGCCAAAAGGCTGTTTGGCGGAGAAGGAGGGATTCGAACCCTCGAGACGCTTTTGACGCCTACACGATTTCCAGTCGTGCGCCCTCGACCAAGCTAGGCGACTTCTCCATGCTATTCAGTTTTGAGATCCGAGCCGGTCAGCCTCGAATCAATCAACGGAGGATATTATAACACAGCGAGGCGCTAAATGCAATACCTTTTCCGGGAAAATTTGTGTGAAATAGCATGCTCCCTCCTTCAAATATGGAATATGGCGCGGCGGCGTCGCCTGTGCGCAAGAGATTAAGAAAAATTTAAATCGGATAATTCCTCGCGACAGCCCGCGCGTTCCATGTTATAATAATCTAAAACAGCAGCTATGATCGGGGATGGTATTGTACCGTCTCGCCAAACAACCAAAGGGGGTTAGGGTTATGAGCGATTACGTCATCATGACAGATTCTTCCTGCGATCTTCCGGCCGCGCTGGCGGATCAGATGGAGCTGACCGTTCTGCCGCTCTATGTGGACGTGGATGGTCAAAAATACACCAATTATCTGGATGAGCGAGAGATTTCCTTCAGCGAAATCTACGCCAAGCTGCGCACAAAATGCCCGGCCAAGACCTCCGCGGTCAATATGAACGACTTCATGGGCCCGATGGAGAACCTGCTCAAGGCCGGCCACGACATACTGTATATCGGCTTTTCCTCCGGCCTGAGCGGCACCTATAGCGCGGGCGCGATGGCTGCGAAGGAGCTGTCTGAAAGCTACCCCGACCGCAAGATCCTGACGGTGGACTCCCTGTGCGCGTCCATGGGCCAGGGGCTGTTGGTCTACCTCGCCTGGCAGGAGAAGCAAAAGGGCAAGTCGATCGAGGATGTGCGGGATTTCGCCGAAGACACCAAACTGCGCCTGTGCCACTGGTTCACCATCGACGATCTGATGTTCCTCAAGCGCGGCGGGCGCGTCTCCGGCGCGACGGCCATTGTCGGCAGCATGCTGAGCATCAAGCCCGTGATGCACGTGGACAACGAGGGACACCTCATCAAGGTGGACACCGCCCGCGGGCGCAAGGCCTCCATCAAGGCGTTGGCTGACAAAGCCGAAAAGCTGGGCGTCGACCTCGCAAGCCAGACAGTCTTCATCTCCCACGGCGATTGCGTCGAGGATGCCAACTATCTGGCGGACATCATGCGCAACCGTTTCAACGTAAAGAACGTGGTCATCAGCTACGTCGGCCCGGTGATCGGCGCCCACTCCGGCCCCGGCACTGTCGCGCTGTTCTTCCTGGGCAGAGAGCGGTAAACGGCTATATTGCGCGGGATATGCCGAAGCATATCCCGTTTCTTTGGAATTGGCACGATTAGCGGACGGACCGCAAGGCGCGAAATCGAAGATTTCGCGGTCTGCTTTGCAGACTGCTTGGTAAAATCGACGATCCTGCACCGCACCGGAGGCCGCAGGACTTCGGCGAAAATCGTTTTGAAAGGCGACCTATGCAGACATTGGATATCATCGCGCGCATCCACACGGATTTCCCGGCAAAGTTTGGCATTCCCCGGCAGAGCGGGCTGATCGACGCGCTGAAGAGCACGATCGTATTTGAGGAGGCCTACCGGGACGCCAGCGCCCTGCGCGGCATCGAGGGCTACAGCCATCTTTGGCTGATCTGGCAGTTCTCCGAATCGGTGACGACGCGCTTCTCCCCCACCGTCAAGCCGCCGCGCCTCGGCGGCAACCGGCGCGTAGGCGTGTTCGCCACCCGCTCGCCCTTCCGGCCGAACCCGCTGGGACTGTCCTGCGTGCGGCTTGAGGGCGTAGAGCTGAGCACGCCGCGGGGGCCGGTGCTGCACGTGGCGGGGGCGGATTTACTGGACGGTACGCCCATCTACGACATCAAGCCCTATCTGCCCTACGCGGACTGCCATCCGGACGCCGTCGGCGGCTTTACCGACGCGATCGACTATCCAAGGCTGAAAGTGGACTTCCCCCAAGCGCTGTTGAATCCAATTCCCCCAGACAAGCGCGATGCGCTGATGGAGGTGCTGGCACAGGATCCGCGGCCCGGCTATCGCCATGCGGGCGACGCCCGCCGTTACGGCGTGCAGTTTGCCGGATTCGACGTGCGGTTTGTCGTAGAGGGCGACGTGCTGAAGGTGGTAGATGTGGAAGCTTTGTAGTGCTATAAAAACGGGGCGGACGCCGTTCTGTTTGAAAGGAAAACAGCGGCCCCGCCCTTGATAGGTCAATGGATCAAGCGATTTCCAGCGCGATCTCCATCATCTTTGTAAAGGTGTTCTGCCGGTCCTCGGCGGGCAGGCTCTCGCCCGTCACCAGGCTGTCGGAGATCGTCAGCAGCGCCAGGGCGTTTTTGCCCGCCGCCGCCGCGTTCAGATACAGCGCGTAGGCCTCCATCTCCACGCACAGCACGCCCAGCTTTTGCAGGATCGGCGTGGAATTGTAGCTGCCCTGGCCATAGAACGCGTCGCTGGAATACACCGGGCCGGGCACGATGCTCTGTCCCAGCTTCTCCGCCGCCACCACCGCGCCCTTCAGGAGCTCATAGGAGCAGCAGGGCGCCAGCGTGCCGTTGAAGGCGAACTGTCCGCCGTAGTTGGAGTCGGTGTAGGCGCTCATGCCCGCGACCACATCCCGCAGGCGCAGTTTATCGGTCAGCGCGCCGGCGGAGCCCACGCGGATGATGTTCTCCACGCCGTAGAAGTTAAACAGCTCGTAGGAATAGATGCCGATGGCAGGCATGCCCATGCCAGAGGCCATCACCGACACCTTTTTGCCCTTATATTCGCCGGTATAGCCCTGCACGCCGCGCACATTGTTCACCAGGGCGGCGTTCTCAAGATAGTGCTCCGCGATGTACTTTGAGCGCAGCGGATCGCCGGGCATCAGCACGGTGCGGGCAAAGGCGCCCTCAGGGGCGTTGATATGGGGGGTCGGAATGTTGCTCATGATCTCACCTCGTCATGTAACTTATTGTCAATCCAGCAGTACCTGAATGCCGTTATCTCCAAACACGCGCAGCACCCGCGCGCCATAGGCCTCGTCGGCCTCCAGGAAATCTCCCGCGTTTTCGATCACGATCAGCTCGCGCTCCACGCGCTCGCCCAGGCAGTCGTTCAGCGCGTCCAGATTGTTGCCATAATAGTCCGGCAGAGACAGCTTTTCCTTCAATTCCGCGTGCAGTCCGGCGCGGCTGTCCATGCGCGCCCCATCCAATACAATCATTTCAAATCCTCCGGAAACAGCTCGGTAAAGGTCTGATAGTGGTCGTCGGTGTAATAGTAGAGGCCGTCGGAGCTGAACAGCACCCGCTCGGCGCCGCGCTTCTTGCCCTTGTAGTTGGCGTCGCACTCGTACCAGGTTCGACCCTTCTTGCTCGGCAGCAGCCCTTCATAATTGCCGAAGCGGTCGCCGCCGATGCTCTTGCCGGGGGCAACCTCGCCCACGTAATTGTATCGACTGTCCCAGCCCAGCGCCTTCGCCTCGTTCTTGGTGATGAAATTCTCCGGCAGCTCGCCGTAGAGCTCCAGATAATTGACGATCTGCTGCGGCTCCGTGACCGGCAGTTCGAACAAGACTTCGGTCTGTTCTTCGCTGTCCACCGCCCATTCGCCTTCCTCATAAACCTGGTCGCCGCCGTCATTGTCGTCGATCAGCCCATAGAGCCCGCGCAGCAGGTCTCGCCAGTCCTCCGCCGCGGCGACCGTCACCGCCGACAGCGCCAGCAGCAGCGCCACGAGCCGCCTCGCATGTCTTTGCATAGGTATCCCTCCCCTTTGTCCGGCGGCGAAGGCTCCGCCCCGCCGCCGAACGGTTTCATTACTTTTTGTACAGCTCTTCGCGCGCGCCCTTCGCATTGTGTATGGCGTAGAGCGCCGCGCTGTCCGCATTCGCCGCGTCGTCCGGCGGCAGCGCGGGCATCAGGCCGGTGCACTCCGTGGCGGACGCCACGTCCGCCGATTCCGGAAAGCTGTCCGCTTCCCTTCGATCCTCCGGCTTCATGCAATCACCTCCCACCGGCAGTTTGCCCGCGGGGGGATCTCTGTATAACTCTATTTTAACCGAAACGCCCGCCGCCGTCAACCCGCCGCGGCGGTTTTCACAGGGCGACATCATTTACTCTGCGCAAAGGAAAGCCGTTCAAAATCCCATGCACGGTTCCCCGTCCGTCAACCAATGTTTTGGGGCACCATCTTTTTTTGCGGCGGAGCTCCCGGAACATGATTTTCACGGTTAAGCCACGCTGCGGCTTAACGCGCTCAATCTGAATGTTCCGGGGGAGCTCCACCGCGCAGGAAGGGGAGCAGCGAG
>JAFVBK010000298.1 GCA_017480045.1 Clostridia bacterium | reverse complement strand
GGCTCGAAGTAGAGGCGGTCGGCGGTGTCGTAGTCTGTGTAGACGGATTCCGGGTAGTTGTTGAAGATAACCACGTCGTAGCCGAGCTGATGGAGCGTCCACACGCAGTGCACGCTGGAATAGTCGAACTCGATGCCCTGGCCGATGCGGATCGGGCCGGAGCCCAGCACGATGATGACGGGCTTGCCGCTGCGGACAAAGCTCCGGGAGTCGCACACCTGATCAAAGGTAGAGTAGAAATAGGGGGTCTCCGCATCGAACTCCGCCGCGCAGGTATCCACCATCTTGTAGGCGGAGCGGGCCTGGGGCAGGTCGGTTCGCCCGGAGAGGCGGGTGAGCGCCGCGTCGGGATAGCCCAGATTTTTGCCGAGATAATAGTCCTCGTCGGTCAGGCCGTTTGCGATTCTCGCCTCGTAATCGGCCAGGTTCTTCATTTTGTAGAGGAACCAGCGGTCGATCTTCGTGATGTCGTAAATGGCGTCGATGGCGACGCCCGACTTGATGGCCTCAAACACGGTGAAGATTCGGTTGTCGTCGGCGTCCTTCAGGCGCTCCAGCACCGGGCGGTCGCCGTCGTAGGGCCGGTTCAGCGTGTCCAGCTTGATCTCCGCGCCGCGCACGGCCTTCATCAGCGCCATCTCGAAGCTCGGCGCGATGCTCATCACCTCGCCGGTGGCCTTCATCTGGGTGCCCAGCCTGCGGCTGGCGGTGTTGAACTTGTCGAAGGGCCACTTGGGGAACTTCACGACGATGTAGTCCACCGCCGGCTCGAAGCAGGCGCAGGTCTTGCCGGTGATCTCGTTCCGGATCTCGTCCAGCGTGTAGCCCAGGGCGATCTGGGTGGTCACCTTGGCGATGGGATAGCCGGTGGCCTTGCTGGCCAGGGCCGAGGAGCGGCTGACGCGGGGGTTGACCTCGATCACGGCGTATTCAAGGCTGTTGGGGTTCAGGGCAAACTGGCAGTTGCAGCCGCCCACGATGCCCAGCGCGCCGACGATGTTCAGCGAAGCGCTGCGCAGCATCTGATATTCCTTGTTGGACAGCGTGAGCGCCGGGGCCACGACGATGGAATCGCCGGTGTGAATGCCCACGGGGTCGACATTCTCCATGCTGCAAACGGCGATGGCGTTGCCCAGGGCGTCGCGCATGGTCTCAAACTCGATCTCCTTCCAGCCCGCGATGTACTTCTCTACCAGAATCTGGGTGATGGGAGAGGCGTCCAGGCCCGCGCGGGCCGCAGCGCGCATTTCATCGGCGTTGTTGGCCACGCCGCCGCCGGTGCCGCCCAGGGTGAAGGCGGGGCGGATGATGACCGGGTAGCCGATCTTCTCCGCGATGGCGAGGGCGGCGTCCACGTCCTCGGCGATGTCCGAGGGGATGACCGGCTCGCCGATAGCCTCCATCGTGTCCTTGAACAGCTGGCGGTCCTCCGCCTTGTCGATGGCGTCGGCGTTGGTGCCGATCAGCTTCACACCGTGGGCCTCCAGGAAGCCCTCCTTGTTCAGCTGCATCGCCAGCGTCAGGCCCGTCTGGCCGCCCAGCCCCGCCAGCATGCTGTCGGGCTTCTCCTTTTCGATGATGCGCTTCACGGTCTCCACCGTCAGCGGCTCCAGATAGATTTCATCCGCCAGCGCCTTGTCGGTCATGATGGTGGCGGGGTTGCTGTTCACCAGTACCACGTTCACGCCCGCCGCCTTCAGCACGCGGCAGGCCTGGGCGCCGGCGTAGTCGAATTCCGCCGCCTGGCCGATCACGATGGGGCCGGAGCCGATCATCAGAACTTTTTTTATATCCTTGTTCAGTGGCATAGCTTATGCTTCCTTTCAGAGGAGAGGACTTGAACGAGAAAGCGATCAGCCTTTCATCAATTCTACAAACCTGTCAAACAGCGCGCTCGTGTCCCTCGGCCCGGCGCAGGCCTCCGGGTGGAACTGCACGGAAAAGGCGTTCCACTGGGGATAGTCCACGCCCTCGCAGGTGCGGTCGTTGGCGTTGACATAGCGCACCTCGCCAACGGGCAGGCTCTCGGACACCACTGCGTAGCCATGGTTTTGGCTGGTGATGTAGGTGTGGCCGGTCGCAAGGTCGATCACCGGCTGGTTGCCGCCCCGGTGGCCGTATTTGAGCTTCATGGTCTTGCCGCCGGCGGCGAGCGCCAGCATCTGGTGGCCCAGGCACAGCCCGAACAGCGGCACCTTGCCCAGCAGCTTTTTGATCTCGGCGATGCAGACCGTATTCTCCGCCGGGTCGCCGGGGCCGTTGGACAGCATCACGCCGTCCGGCTGCAGGGCCAGCACCTGCTCGGCAGTTGAGAAGGGGGGCATCACCAGCACCTCGCACCCGCGGGCCACCAGCTCGCGGATGATGTTGCGCTTGGTGCCGTAGTCGATCAGCGCGACGCGGCGCCGGATATTTCCGTTCTCAGGCGCGCAACGCGCCCGCTCCAGCGCGCCCACGGCCTTCACGCCGCCGGTGACGGCGTAGGATTGGAGCGCGCTCAGGTCCTGCGGAACATGGTCGGAAATCATGGCGTTCATCACGCCGCTTTCCCGGATGCGCTGGGTGATGGCCCGCGTGTCCACGCCGCAAATACCGGGCACGCCCTGAGCCTTCAGGAACGCGTCCAGGTCGTACTGGCTGCGGAAGTTGCTGGGCTGGCGGCACCACTCGCGCACCACGTAGCCCTTTACCCGGCACTCGCCCTCGAAGTCCTCCTCGATGACGCCGTAATTGCCGATGGCGGGGAAGGTCTGCATCACGATCTGGCCGTAGTAGCTGGGGTCGGTCAGCGTCTCAATGTAGCCGACCACGCCGGTGTTGAATACCAGCTCGCCCACGCGCTCTGCGGACGCGCCGAAGCCCTCGCCCTCGTAGACGGTGCCGTCGGCCAGGATCAGGTAGCGTTTGGACATAAGGCAATTACCTCGCTTTGATGCGTTGAATTTCGATATCAGTGGAAGATGGAGAAGAGGCCCTTCTTTTTCCAGTAAGCGTAGAGCATGCGGTTGCTTGGGTTGTAGGCGATGCCCTTTAGTGCCTGGAAGCACCGGCCCTTCTTGCCGAAGCTGCAATGCTTGCCCAGCTGGCGCAGCAGCTCGCTGTTGTCGCCGGGGACGCCAGTCACCCGCAGTTCGGTGACGGGCAGGCCCAGGGCCTTCTGGAGCAGGAGCGCCTCGGCCAGAGCGGGGATGCCATTAGCCGTGGGCAGCGGGCAGCGGCTGGTGGAGCAGCCGGGCTGGGGCCAATTGCCGGTGAAGGTGTGATCGTATTGGATCTCCGTGTCCGAGAGCGCCAGGTAGGCGCGGCTGACGCGGCCCTGTTGATTGCCCCAGGTGGCGTCCACATGGTGGCAGTGCCCGTCCACCTGCACGATGTTCCAGGCATGGCTCTCGACGACCCCCTTGGGGTTCGGGCACCGGCCGTGGACCACCAGACAGGAGACGCCCGCCAGGTTCGCCAGGTATTTGAAGGCGCGGGCGATGCCGGAGCAGATGCCTCGGGCCTCCAGCAGCGGCCCCTCGATGGTGGCGTACTGCTGGGGCGTGATCTCCGTACCATAGCTGACCATGCCAGCCAGCACATCGTAGAGGTAGGCTACGCGCTCGAAGGCCGACTTGCCCTCGCAGCCGCGCAGGATGGTCTGGGCAGCGTCCTTGACCCGCTGTCGCTTGAGGGCGCACTCCGAGGGCGGGTAGCGGTAGGCCAGCTCGAACCGATAGGTGAACACCGGCCCGCCCCCCTGGAGGGAATAGCGGGTGGCGGGGTCCTTCCAGAAGAAGGTCTCTGGCCAATCCAGCACCAGGGCGTGAATCACCCGCCCCAGGTTCTTGACCTGGAGGGCGTTGACGGTGCAGCTCGACTTGCCCTCCAGGATGGCGGGCAACAGGCCGTCGTACAGCGCTCCCTCCGCGGGGGACAGCTGGCGGCGATAGAAATCGGAATGGACTGATGTGATCGCGGCCATGGCTACATTCCGAGCGTCGCGGCCATAACGGCCTTGATCGTGTGCATGCGGTTTTCAGCCTCGTCGAACACGATGGAGTGGGACCCCTCAAATACCTCGTCGGTGACCTCCATGGCGGTGAGGCCGTACTTTTCGTGAATCTGCCTGCCGATGCCGGTGTTCAGATCGTGGAAGGCGGGCAGGCAGTGCATGAACACCACATCCTTGCGGGCGGCCTCGATCAGCGCCTGATTTACCTGGTAGGGCAGCAGATCGTGGATGCGCTCCACCCACACCTCGTCCGGCTCGCCCATGGAGACCCACACGTCGGTGTAGATCACGTGGGCGCCCTCGACGGCGGCCCGCGGCTCCTCAATAAAGCTGAGGGTCGCGCCGCTCTCTTTCGCGAAACCCCGGCACTTTTCCACCAGCGCGGGATCGGGGAAGTACTTCTTCGGCGCGCAGGCCACGAAATCCATGCCCATCTTGGCGCAGCCCACCATCAGCGAGTTGCCCATGTTGTAGCGGGCGTCGCCCATATAGACCAGCTGGACGCCCTTCAGCCTGCCGAATTTCTCCTTGATGGTCAGGAAGTCGGCCAGGATCTGGGTGGGGTGGAATTCATTGGTCAGGCCGTTCCACACCGGCACGCCCGCGTGCTTCGCCAGCGTCTCGACGATTTCCTGCCCGTAGCCGCGATACTCGATGCCGTCATACATCCGGCCCAGCACCCGCGCGGTGTCGGCGATGGATTCCTTTTTGCCGATCTGCGAGCCGGTGGGATCCAGATAGGTGACGCCCATGCCCAGATCGTGCCCGGCTACCTCGAAGCTGCAGCGGGTGCGGGTGCTGGTCTTTTCAAAGATCAGCGCGATGTTCTTGCCCGCAAAATCCGCGTGGGGGATGCCGGCCCGCTTCTTGGCCTTTAATTCTGCCGCCAGGTCGATCAGGCCCGCGATCTCCTCCGGGGAGAAGTCCATGAGCGTCAAAAAGCTCCTGCCCTTGATATTCATAAATGCCTCCTGTGCGCGTGTTTTCTGTGGAATATTATAGAACATGACGCACGGCAATGCAACGCCCAAAGTGTAAAAATATACGCAATATCCCCGATATAGTTGAATATATATGCACTTTATGCGGATTTTACATGCTGAAACCGCAACCTTAGCGCCGCCCGGCGCGTCCAATGATCTGGAGACTGCGCATTGGTTGGCAAAAAGTGACATTTAGTGCTCGTTTTTCAGCTTTTGGAACAAAATGCGTTGCCATTGTGCAGGTTTCATGGTAATATGAGAGCGTACCCAAACGCGGGCATTCCAATGAAAATCGAAATGACCCGCAGGAAATAGAAGGAGGAGAGAGTAATGAGTATGAGTTTTCTTGCGATGCTGCTGAGCCTCGCCATGCTGCTGACCGGCGCCGGTGTTGACGGCCAGCCCGCGGAGGCGGCGAAGACCCTGGTGGTGCACGACCTGAGCGTTACATACAACGGCGAGACGGTGGACCTGGCGCCGTCGCTGCGCCTCGGCGCGGCCACCGACGGCGAGAAGGCCGTGTTTGACTTGGGCGTGGACCTGAACGGCGAGACCCTGTTTCCCATCCAGCTGGGCGTGGGGGAGACGGGTGTGACGGCGCTGTTTGAGAAGAGCGACGTGGCCGTGAACGTGCCCGCGGAGGCGCTGAACGCCCTGAGCGAACAGGCCAGCCAGATGCTGGCGTCCGCCGCCAGCGAGGACGCGGAGAGCGCGGAGCTGATGAGCTTCATCACCGGCGAGTTTATCCCCGCCTACGCGGGCCTGTTCGAGGCCATTCAGGATGAGGCGTTCGTCGCCGAGATGCAGGCCAAGAGCGAGGAGATCTTTGCCGGGATCGTCGACCGCGGCGAAGGCACGCCCGTCACCGAGCTGATCGAGGGCGACGAGTACGCGCTGACCGAGTACAGCTATACCGTGGACGGCGCGCAGATGGCCGCGCTGGCGGACGCGATCTATACCTCCGACGAGCGGCTGAGCAACTTCTACGAGACGCTGTTCAAGCTCTACGACATGCTGCCGGAGGAGAGCGGCCTGAACGGCATGCACAGCTTCGCGGATATGTTTGAGAAAATGAATCTCAACATGACCCTGGAGGCGGACGAGAAGCTTTCCGACGACGGCGAGATCGACATCATGGACGGTATGCTGACCATGAACCTGCAGGACATGGTCGAGACCATGATCGAGATCGAGCAGGCGGCTGAGACGCTGCCGGACGATGCCATCGGCGGCGCGGACGAGGCGACGGACGTCGAGGTGGAGATCCCTGAGCTCGCTCCCATCGTGATGGATATCTCCAGCAGCAAGGTGGGCGATGTGCAGGACGCGACTGTGAGTCTCGATTACGAAATCGACGATGCGGCCGTGGCGATGACGGTGAATGCCCACAGCGTGGGTATGACCGACGTGGACATGGACATGCAGATGACCGTCGCTGAGGACGGCGAGGTGGAGGGCGCGTTGAACGTGGCAATCTCCGTCAGCACTGACGAGGCCACTGGCGACGCCAACTACGCCGTCAGCTATGACTTCAGCGTGGAGGACATCAACATGAACTACGCCGCCAGCGGCGTGAAGGCCGCCGGCGGCACCGCTCAGAACAGCTTCGATATCAATGTGAACGGTGAGGACGTGAACGTGTCCGTCTCCTTCTACGCGGACGTGGTGGCCGACGCCATCGAGGACAACGCCAACGGCCACGAGGCCGCGGTGGTGATCGACGACTTCTCTGACGAGGCCATGAGCGCGCTGGGCGAGGATGAAGCCTTCCAGGCGGCGATGATGCAGGTGATCGGTTCCGTGAGCGCGGACGCGCAGAAGCTGATGGCGGACGAGAGCGTGCAGCAGCTGATGGGCCTGTTTACCTCGGTGATGGGCGGCGGCTCCGAATACGATTACTCCGACGCCAGCTTCGAGGGCGAGGACTACGAATATGGGGAGATGGAGGACGACGGCGAGCTGAACTACAGCGTGCCCGAATTCACCTACCTGCCGGAGGGCTGGGAAGTGAAGGAGACCGACATCGACACCGCCTACGATTGGGTGAGCATGACCATCGAGGACGAAAGCGGCGACAATACCGTGTATGTGACCTTCTATGAGAACTATGGCGACGAGGCCATCAACTATGTGGTGGGCGGCGACGGCGAGATCGAGGCCGTGGACGGCCGCGAGATTGCCATCACCGACTACGGCGACGGCAACCTGTCCGTCACGCTGCAGGAGGCAGGCCTGTACGGCAGCCTGTCCTTCTATGCCGAGGACATCGACGTGGAGACCATCGGCCAGATCGTCGCGGGCATTCAGTTCTAAAGGGATCAGTATAAAGGGATTAAAACGAAGCTCGACCCTGACGCAAAACGTCAGGGTCGATTTATGTCATCCAATCAGCGCCGCGTAACGCGCCAATACGTCGTCCACCAGCTTTGTCCAGGGGATGGGGATGGTATCGTGGGCGCGCTGCCCCATGTGCCGGAGGGCGCCGGGATCGGACAGGGCGGCGTCGACGACGCGGGCGAGGTCGTCGGAATCGTCGGCGCACAGCAGGCCGTTTTCACCGGCGGCGATGCACTCCGCCGCGCTGCTGCCGTGGACGGTGACGGAGGGCGTGCCCATGGCGGCGGCCTCTCGCACGACCAGACCGGAGGTGTCGTACAGCGAGGGGAACAGGAACAGGTCGGCCCGGCGGTACAGCGCGTTTAACACGTCGGCGTCGCCGATATGGCCGGTAAACAGCGTCCGCTTGGCGATGCCCAGCTGTTCCGCCAACTGGCGCACCTCTTTTTCGTGGGGACCCTGGCCCGCCAGCACCAGCTTGAAGGGATGCTGCAGCAGGGCGCAGGCCTCCAGCACCCGGCGCAGGTTCTTCTTCCAGTTGATCTGACCCACGAACAGCAATACCGGCGTATCGTCGTCCAGGCCGTATTTGGCGCTGATCGCGCGCGCTTGATCGTCGGTGACGGTGTGAATGTCGGTGCCGTTGGGCATGACGCGAATCTCACCCTTATAGCCGTAGCCCCGAAGCGTATCCGCCGAGGAGGCGCTGACGGCCCAGACCTCGTCGCAGTGATCGTAGAAGCTCACCACGTGTTTGACGCCTACCTCCGCCAGCAGTTCCACGCCCGTGACCTGCAAAAAGTCGTCGTAATATTTGGAGTGGAACGTGCCTATGAGGTGCAAGCCGTTCCTCTGGGCATAGGCGATGCCGGCCTGCCCCGCGATGAAGGGGCTGTGTACGTGGACGATATCCGCCTTGACGGCGTTCAGCCGGTTTTGGCAGTGCAAGTCCAGCGCGGGCATGCCCAGCTTGTAGCTCTTCATTCGAAGCAGCGGCACGCCGATGTAGTCCACGATTTCAAAGGGATAGTTTCCGCGATAGCCGGTGTCCGTCTGGGGGGCGACCACGTAGCACTCGTGGCCCTTGCCGCCCAGGTTCAGCGCGTACTGGTAGACCACGTTGCCGACGCCGTCCATGATGGGCAGGAAGGAATCGGAAAATTGTATGATGCGCATAGCGTATGCTCCTGAAATGGTTTTTTCTTGTATATTATAGCACGTGGAGAAAATGGGCGCAAGCCGGGGAGACCAGTGCGGGGGCGGCGATGACGTCGCCCCCGCACTGGCTATTGTGCGAAGTGATGCTGTACCCAAAGGGGAAGATTGGAGATTGGGCGGCGCGGCTAAGGGGCGCTCGCTTTTCGCGGTCAATTGCCGTTACCGTCCTGCCCGCAGCACGCCCTGGCTGTAGCGGGTGTTGAGCAACTCCTTGACGCGCTCCATGCAGGCGCGCATATTGCTCTGGGCCAGGTCGGTGGAGGTGTTGTTGCGATAGGCCGCCTCGTAGGCGGTGAAGGCGCTGGTCATTTCGCTGACGTCGGCCTCGGTGAGCACGGTATAGCGGGGACCGTAGGTCTGTGTAATCAGGTTGTTCAGGGTGACCGAGGCGATGAAATAGTCCCGCATCTGGGGCAGTATGGCGTTCTCCACATCCGTATTGGGAACGCCGGTCATGTCGAAGGTCTGCATCAGTATGTACAGGTTGGAGTAGAGCGCCTCGCCTGCCGTGTTGCGCGCGGCTGCATATTCATCCTGTATATTCGAACGCATATTGATGGATATGCAAAGCGCGACGATCAGCGCGATCAGCAGGGCGAAAGCGGCGCAGACAACGGCCTTTTTTCGCGCGCTCAGGGCCGAAAAACCGCGCATGCCCGCCTTTACGTTTTCCATAGAATCAACCTCCCGAAGTTCGGTTATGTGATATTATATGTGCCTTGGTTGATGTATATGCATTGCATATGCTAATAATTATACGACGCTTTTCCTGCGGATTCCTGCGTTACATTGTGAAAACAAATGCATATATGCATCGAATATACAGATGTATATTTCATTTTTTATGCATTGCGTCACAATGTGCGCATATTGAGGGGGAATTGCCGTCACAATCCGGCGGCTGAACGCGACCGCGAAAGCGGTTGGACGGGGCCTTTTAAAGCGCGCCAAATAGAAATGAGGGAATTGCTTTCATCAGGATTTATAAATTCGAGGGGGCGCGCCGGCTTGCAGATTTAACGTCAGTGAGTTTGACGCGCAATACAATTTATGCTATATTTTATCTGTATGCGCGGGAGATGCCCGCGCGAGAGAAAACAAACCGATTTTGAAAGGAATGAATGACAATGAGCCAGCTGAAAGGCGCATGTATCATCGGTCAGTCCGGCGGCCCCAGCGCCGTCATCAACGCTTCCGCCTATGGCGCGATCAAGACCGCGCTGGAGAATCCGGACATCACCCAGGTGCTGGGCGCGCTGCACGGCATCAAGGGCGTGCTGGACGACGATCTGATCGATATGGGCAAGGAGGATCCCAAGGAGCTCTCCTATATGAAGTACACGCCCTCCTCCGCGCTGGGCTCCTGCCGCTATAAGCTGGCCGATCCCGACGAGGATGAGACCGACTACAAGCGCATTCTGGAGATCTTCAAGAAGTATAACGTGCGCTACTTCTTCTACAACGGCGGCAATGACAGCATGGATACCTGCAACAAGATCAGCAAGTTCATGCTGCGCAACGGCTATGAGTGCCGCGTGATGGGCATTCCCAAGACCATCGACAACGACCTGTACGGCACCGACCATTGCCCTGGCTTCGCTTCCGCGGCCAAGTACATCGCCACCTCCGTCATGGAAGTGTATCGCGATTCCACCGTGTATGACACCGGCATGATCACTGTCGTTGAGTGCATGGGCCGTCACGCGGGCTGGCTGACCGCCGCCGCGGCGCTGGCGGGCTTTGCTGGCGACGGCGCGGACCTGATCTACCTGCCGGAGAAGGACTTTGATCTGGACGCCTTCACCGAGAAGGTGAAGGG
>JAFVBK010000297.1 GCA_017480045.1 Clostridia bacterium | reverse complement strand
TCGTCGAGGATTTCGGGGCTATGTTTGTTGGTGGCGCGGCATGCCTTCATGGATATTGTCTATATTTTTCGCCTTACAGCGTTCATCTTTTTAAGGTTTAATCAAGGTTGGAGGCTTAAAATGCCGTCAGTGAATGAAAGGACGATGAACGCCATGAAAAACAACGCCAAGCCTGGAAAGCGCAGGCGGCTTCGAAAAGTGATTTTGCTGCTGGCGCTGCTGCTGATTCTCGCGGGCGCGGTCTGGTATGCCTTCCGCGCGCTGAAGCTGGAGTACACGGTGACTTACGATACCTACACCGCCACCACCGGCAGCATTTCCAACGCCTTGAGCTTCTCCGGCAACCTGAACCTGGTGGACAGCGCGGCCTACACCGCTTCCTCCTCCGGCACAGTGAAGAAGCTGTATGTCGAAGCTGGAGACTCGGTGAGCGAAGGGGACAAGCTGCTGCGCCTGGCGAACGGCGAGACCATCGCCGCCGGCTTCGACGGCATGGTGAACACCGTCTCCGTAGAGGAGGGTGATGCCGTCAGTGCGGGCGACCAGCTTATCCAGATCGCGGATTTTCAGCACATGAAGGTGTCGTTTCGGGTGGATGAGTACGACATCGGCGACGTGGCCGTGGGCCAGGCCGGTACCGTCACCGTGACGGCGCTGGAAAAGGCCTACGCCTCCGCGGTGGCGTCCATCGACTATATCTCCGCCTCCAATGGCAATGTGGCTTACTATACCGCGACCGCCTATGTGGATGTGGACGCGGGCGTGCTGCCCGGCATGCAGGTCACCGTCACCATCCCGCAGGAGGAAGCAAAGGATGTGGTGATTCTGAAGGTGGACGCCCTGAGCTTTGACAACACCAATCAGGCCTACGTCTGGATGAAGGACGAGACTGGGGAGCTTGCCCAGGTGTTTGTGGCCACCGGTGTCTCCAATGGCAACTACATCGAGATCACCGACGGCCTTTCCGACGGCGATACCGTGTATGTGGAAGTCGAGACGACGGCCGACACGGCGGGCGGCCTGTTCGGGAGCCTCTTTGGCGGCAGGCAGTTTAATCAGCCCGGCGGCGGTAACATGCCCGGCGGTGATCGGGGCAGTTTCGCCCCCAGCAGCATGGGCGAGCGCGGCGATTGGGGCAACCGCAGCGGCGATTCCTCCGGCGGCAATCGCCCCGACATGGGCGGTGGCAACGGATGAACATTGGATTGGTGAACTGTGATGCAGCTGCGCCTGCGGAAAACGCCTTCTTTCGCATGGAGAACATCAACAAGTTCTACTCCATGGGCGAGGAGCAGGCGCACATACTCAAGGACGTGTGCCTGTCCATCGAGGAGGGGGAGTTTCTGTCGGTGCTGGGCCCCTCCGGCAGCGGCAAGAGCACGCTGATGAACATCATCGGCTGCCTGGACGTGGCCAGCAGCGGGCGCTACACGCTCCGAGGCCGGGAGATCGCGGATTTGACCGAGGCGGAGCTGGCGCGGCTGCGCAGCCGGGAGATCGGCTTCATCTTTCAAAACTCCCAGCTGCTGCCCCGGCTGACGGCGCAAAAGAATGTGGAGCTGCCGTTGATTTACAGCGGCGTCGCGCCCAAGGAACGCAAGCGGCGCGCCAGGGAGCTGCTGGAGCGCGTGGGCCTTGGCGATCGAATGGACCACTATCCCAATCAGCTCTCAGGCGGCCAGCAGCAGCGGGTGGCCATCGCCCGCGCCCTGGTGGGCAATCCTACGCTTCTGCTGGCGGACGAGCCCACAGGCGCGCTGGATCAAAAGACAGGCAAGCAGGTGATGGCTCTGTTCAAGGCTCTGAACGACGAGGGCCGGACCATCATCATGATCACCCATGACATGAACATCGCGGCGAACGCCCGCCGGGTGGTGCACATCATCGACGGCGAATTGACGGAAGGGGGCGGCACATCAGATGCTTAAATCCATACGCGCCACCTTCATCATGCTGGGCGAGTGTGTGAAGATGTCCCTCTCAAACATCCTCGGTAACCGGGTGCGCTCTTTTTTGACGGTGCTTGGCATCCTCATCGGCGTGGCGGCGGTGATCGCGCTGATCACCACGGTGAACGGCTTTTCCGGTTCGCTGTCCAGCTCCTTCAGCGCCATGGGCGCGGGGACGCTGACCGTGACCGTCACCGGCAGCGATTTGAAATCCGGCCTGACGGCGGAGGACCTTACTGAGCTTACTTCCATGAACGAGGTGGACGGCCTGACGCCCAGCGTATCCCTGAGCGCCCGCGTTTCCCGCGGCGGCAGCTATGAAACGGGCGTGTCCGTCTCCGGCAAGAATGCCTACTACTTCGCCCAGAACGCGGACGCGGTCGTCCGGGGCCGTGCCATTAACTTCACCGACGAGGACAACACCACCGCCGTTTGCCTCATCAGCCCTGACATGGTGGAGACGTTTTTCTATGGCGTGGATCCCATCGGCGAAACGCTTTACATTGGCGGCATCCCCTACCTGGTGGTGGGCTTGACCGGCGAGGACAGCGATACCACCATCGCGAGCATGCTCAGCGGCAGCCCGGACATCCTGATTCCCTACACCACGGCATTGAAGATGAACAACGCCAATGTGGTCACCTCGTTCACGGTCTACCTGGCGGCGGGGGTGGATTCCGAGACCGCCACTGACGCGATCGAGGCGAAGCTGGATGAGATGTTCAGCTACGAGGAGGACTGTTACGAGATCATGAACATGTCTTCCATCGAGGATACCATGGAGCAGATGCTGGGCATGGTCAGCGCGCTGCTGGCGGGCATTGCCTCCATCGCGCTGGTGGTGGGTGGCATCGGCATCATGAACATGATGCTCACCACCGTCACCGAGCGCACCACAGAGATCGGCCTCAAGAAGGCCCTTGGCGCGATTCCTTGGCAAATCCAGGCGCAGTTCTTGATCGAATCGTTCCTGCTCTCCATCATCGGCGGCGCGCTGGGCATCCTGCTGGGCCTTCTGCTCTCGCTGATCCTTTCCCGCGTGATGGGCACCAGCTTCATCATCTCTACTGGGGCTATCGCCCTGGGCGCGGGCTTCTCCGCCGCCGTGGGCATCATCTTCGGCTGGGCCCCGGCAAGAAAGGCCAGCAAATTGAACCCCATCGACGCGCTGAGAGCGGCGTAAAGCGCCTTGAAACGCGACCCAAAGGTGCCGCGCCAAGATTCTTGGATGTTGCCGTGGCAGTCCAGCCCAAGGCGGGGGCTGAAAACCAAAGGCTTTCAGCCCCTCCGCGCGAAACCGTATTTCCCGGCATTTGAAAGCATATTCTCCCCCCAACACGCATCAAAGGAGGTCATCCAATGAAAATCCGCAAGTCCATCATCGTCCTCGCCGCCCTCCTGGCGGTCATCCTGTGCCAAGCGGCCCTGGCGGATACCGTCACCTTCACCGGCACTGTGGCCGCAAGCGAGACGCATGAAATCTACGCGCCCATCGGCGGCACTGTCGAAAGCGTGAACGCCGATGTCGGCCAGAAGGTCAGCGCCGGCGATACCCTCATCACGCTCTCTACCACCAAGATCTACGCCGAGGAGGACGGCGTTGTGACCGGCGTGTTCGGCCAGCTCGGCGATTCCGCCGAGACTGTGAGTCAGAAATATGGCGCGGTGATGTACATTGAGGGCGAGAGCGTGTACGCCATCGCCGCTTCCACCGACAACGCCTACAATTCCACCGAGACCAAATTCGTCCACGTGGGCGAGGAGGTGTATCTGGAGTGCTATTCCGACGGCAAGCACACCGGCACCGGCGTCATTACGGCCATCGAGGGCACCGACTACACCGTGAAGGTGCTCTCCGGAGAGTTCCTGATCGGCGAGACCGTGAACGTCTATCGCGGCGACACCGCAACCTCTACCCAGCGCATCGGGCGCGGCACGCTGAATCGGCAGAATCCCACCGCCGTCACCGGCGCGGGCAGCATTGTTTCCTTCGCGGTGCAGGCCGGGGATACGGTCCATCGGGGCGACCTGCTGTTTGAGACCCTGGAGGGCAGCTTCGACGGCCTTTATATGAGCGGCGTGGAGATCGACGCCGACGTGGACGGCGTGCTGAGCCAGATTGACGCCCAGCAGGGGCAAAACACCCAAAAGGGCGCGGTGGTGGCCACGCTCTGGCCCGACAGCGCCATGCGTGTGGAAGCCGAGATCGAGGAGGCCAACCTGGGCGCGATTGCTGTGGGCGATCCGGTCAGCATTGAGCTGGTTTGGAACCAGGACGATGAGATCACCTATGCGGGAACCGTCTCCATGATTTCCGCCATCGCCAATTCGAGCGCAGGCATCGACGGCGATTCCTCCGTCACCTACACCGTGTACATCGATTTCACGCCCGACGCAAACACGCGCTATGGCATGAGCGCCATCGTCACCACGCTGGACGAGGCGGAAGAGGCCGTGGAGCGAGAGGAGGAAGGGACTGAAAATACCGAGGAAAACGCGATTGCGGAAGGCCGTTTCCCGTCGGAGGGGTTCGATCCGGATAACCTGCCGGAGAATTTTAGCCGTGAAAATCTGCCGGAGGGCTTCGACCCTGAGAGCTTTCCCGGCACAGACGGTGAGGTGAGCGACGGTGCGCAGGACTAAAGGATGGGTTGCCCTGACGCTGGCGATCTTGCTGGCGACGCTGCCGGTTCAGGCTGAGAAAGGCGCAGAGCCTGCCGACGCTCAGCTGACAGATGAGGTCGGCGAGGCTTCCGTGGAACAGATGGAGGAACCCGCAGAGGTCCCCGCGGAGGAATCTGAGGAGGACCCTGCGGAGGCTTCTGAGGAGGGATCTGTGGAGCAGCCCACGGAGGATCCTGAGGAGGAACCTGCGGAGCAGCCTGCGGAGGAGCCAGTGGAGGAGCCAGTGGAGGAGCCCACTGAGCAACCCACGGAGGAAATTGTGGAGCAGCCCACGGAGGAGCCCACGGAGGAACCTGTGGAGAAGCCTGCTTTGGAGGAACCCGCGGAAAAGCCTGTGGAGGAACCCGCGGAGGAGCCTGCGACAGAGACGCCTGCGGAGGCATCCGCGATGGAGACACCCGCGGAGGGACCTCTCACAGAGACGCCCGTCGAGACGCCTGTGGAAGAACCTGCGCTGGAAGCTGAACTTGCGCTCTCCATCGCCGATCCCCAGGGCGTGACGATTACAAACAACGCTTGCGCCATCGAGCTCAACCAGCAGCTGGCGAGTGTGACGCTCGCATGGGCCTGCCGAGTTGCCTGCGACGGCTACCAGCTGATCATCACTTATCCCGACGGCTCCCAGCCCGTCAGGCAGCTTCAGGCCGAGACGACTTATGCGCTGACTGTGGCGGGACTCGCAGCGGGGCGCTATACGGTGACGGTAATCGCCCGCCTGGGCGACGCGCCGGTGGCCCAGGCGGTCCTTGCCATCGATTTGACCCAGCCCCAACCCATTGAGGGCCAGATGCCAGGCGGCTTTTCCGGCGGCAGCGGCGGCTTCAAGCGCGGCGGGACCATGCCCTCCGGCGAGGACCAGCAAGCCGGGGCGGAACAAGGGTTTCATGTCACCGCGGGCAAGGCGCTCACCGGCAGCCATAACTCCGGTACCAAGGACATGACGCCCAACGGCGCTGTGGTCCTCGTTACAAGCGACGCGCCCATGACGGCGCTGATGCTGGGAGATAACGCACTGGAGGTCGCGCTGGTTGACGGCGGCGCCTTCACGGCCACCCTTGAAGACGATGTTCTGATCCTCATCCCCGAAACTGCCGGCGGCGCATGGCAGGTGAATGGCTTCGCCCTCAAGACATTGAGCCGCAGCGGCGTTTCTACGCTGATGCTCGGCGACGCGGCGCTCCCAACCGAAGCCGCCCTCACCGGCTCCGTCTACGCCAAGCTCTGCGCGGCGGGCTATGTCTCCGCGGATTACACCTATCTTGTGGACGGGGACGGCGTGATCGTGACGGTGGGCGGCGCGGCCTATCGACTGGGCGATTCCGGCGAAATGATTGAAACGGAAGGATAGCTATGATTCTCAGAAAATGGACGACCCTGCTTGTGGCGGCTCTGCTGCTGGAAGGCGGCGCGCTGGCGGAGGTCTACGAGGGCGCGACGGCGGCGCTTCAAACTATCTCGGTGATCGCCGACGCGAGCGGTACCGTGGCCTCAATCGAGGCCGAGGCGGGCCGGCGGGTCTCGGAGGGCGACGCGCTCGTCACCCTGTCTGGCGAGAAGACCTTCGCCAATCAGGACGGCACGGTGTCCGTAGTTTCCGTTGAGGCGGGGCAGGAGACAGACGGCGAGGTGCTGTCGGTCGCGCCGATGGAGCGATACACGATCTACTGTACTGTGGACAGCGCCTACCAGAGCGCCGAAAGCACGCTGGTACACAGCGGCGAGACGCTGTACATCCGCTGTACCGCCGATGGCACCCACCGGGCGTTGGGCGTGGTGACGGCGGTCGACGGCGCGGAATACCGGGTGCTGACCATGGGCGGAGAGCTCTACGTGGGCGAGACGGTATACCTCTACCGTGACGCGGACTTTGCCGCTGAGCAGCGGGTGGGCATCGGCACCGTTTTGACGAGCGACGCCGAAGTCTACGAGGCGGAGGGCGCCGTCACGCGCCTGCAGGTCCGGGCAGGCGATATCGTGGAACGCGGCCAGCTGCTCTATGAGATTGGCGGCGGCAGCGTCAGCGCGCCCGTCAATGGCATCGTCACCGAGGTGAGCGCGAAGGTAGGGGATGGGATCGAGAAGGGCAGAATTTTGGCGCAGATCGTGCCGGAGGATCAGATTTGTGTGAAAATACAGGTGGACGAGGCTGCCGCGTCGGGCATCCATCCCGGTCAGACGGCGACCCTGACGCCGGTCAGCGATGAGGAGAGCATCCTTGCTGGAACCGTTTTGGACGTGGCTTGGACAGCGGAAGACGGCGCGTACACCGTGCGAATCGTGCCGGAGACCACCACGGGCTGGCCGATTGGCATGAGCGTGACGGTGCGCGTTTGATCCTGTTTTCCAGCGAATTATATCTGTAGAGCAGAGAGAGGGGCCATTGAGGCTCCCTCTCTCTGCTCGAAGCTATTTATAGGTTGACGGTATCTGGATCGCGGACGAAGCCGCCGCAATCGAGGCTGGCGATGCGCTGAACGTCGTCCACGGAGAGCTCGAAGTCAAATACGTTGGCATTCTCGATGATCCTGCTCTCATGGGTGGATTTTGGCAGCGGGAGGAAGCCCATTTGGAGGCTCCAGCGCACACAGATCTGCGCGACGCTGCGGCCGTACTTCTCCGCGATCGCCCGCATATCCGGATTGCTCAGCACTCTGCCAGTACCCAGCGGGCTATAGGCCTCCAGAATTATGCCGCGCTCCCTGCAAAAGCGTACCAGCGCGTCCTGGGTCAGGCCGGGGGACAGCGTGATCTGGTTGACCATAGGCTGGACGCGAGCGGTCTTGTCCAGCGCCTCCAGGTGGCGCTCCATGAAGTTGGAGACGCCAATGGCGCGAATTTGGCCCGCTTGATAGAACTCTTCGATAGCCTTCCAGCTCTCGGCGTTGGCCTGCTCCCAGCAGTCGCGGAACGCCACGGGGTTCGGCCAGTGGATGAGATACAGGTCGACATAGTCGGTCTTGAGATCCTCCAGCGTCTTTAGGAAGGCCGCGCGCGTCTTATCATAGCCGTGGCTGTGGTTGGGGAGCTTGCTGGTGACGAAGAGCGATTCGCGGTCAATGCCGCTCTCCAGAATACCCTGACCAACGCTCGTCTCGTTGCCGTAGGCCGCGGCGGTGTCGATGTGCCGGTAGCCGGCGGCGATGGCCATTTTAACGGATTCCCTGGCGACGTCGCCGTCGGGCGTCTGCCATGTGCCAAAGCCGATGCAGGGGATCTTTACGCCGTTCGAGAGTTCATAGCCGTCCGTCAGATTCTTTAGAAACATTATCATCCCTCCGATTCATAATTTTATTAAATCATTTTCATTTGACTTTCTAACCGTTGCAAACTAATTCTATACTATTTTTATGGAAAAATCGTTAAAATAAACAGGCTATTTCGGTTAAGTTGTGCGTGATTATCACAACATTTATCCATATTTTCCATTGACAATTGATGCGGTTTTCTGTTATAATGATAAAAAACATGAAAACGTTTTTATATATGAGGAGGGTGAAATATGGAACATACGATGAATCTCAACGATGTGCTGCTCAAGTACGCGGAGTACATGGACAGGGCCCGGAAGATCCTCCGGCCTTCCTGTCACGTCTGCAAGATCTGCAATGGCGTCGCCTGCGCCGGGCGCTTTACCAATTCCCTGGAATTTGGCGCCAAGGGCAATAACGGCGGCTTCACCAACGCGGTCAAGGCCCTGAACGACATTCGCATCGAGCTGGATCCGATCCACGAGGATTGGATGCCGGATACCAGCTGCGAGTTCTTCGGACATTCGTTCGACCTGCCTGTGTTCGCTTCGCCCATTGCCAAGATCCTCACCGACTATACCTTCGACAGCCCCTTCTTTAACAACAACGGTCGCTACGCGGACGCTCTGATCAAGGGCTGCTATGAGGCCGGCGGCATGGCCTGGCTGGGCGACAACAAAGAGGAGGGCTATTTCCCAGGGCAGATCGCGCCGATCAGCGAGGTTGGCGGCTGCGCGGTGCCGACCATCAAGCCGTGGGCGGATCGCGAACAGTTCTGGAAGCGCGTCGAATGGTCGCGGGAGGTTGGCGCGATGGCCATCGCCACGGACCTGGACGCCATCGGACTGGGCTACCAGTATTCGGGCAAGGTCGGCAGCAAGAACGAGGGCGTCTGCGCGCGCACGGTGGAGGAGCTGCGCGAGATCGTGCAGCGGATCGACCGACCCGTCGTCATCAAGGGCATCATGTCCGTCCGGGCGGCGGTCAAGTGCAAGGAGGCCGGCGCCTACGGCATCCTTATTTCCAATCACGGCGGCAACGTCGTCGAGAACTCCATGGCGCCCTGCGACGTCGTCCATGAGATTCGCAAGGCCGTCGGCCCCGATATGAAGATCTTCGCGGACGGCGGCGTCCGCAACGGCGAGGATGTGTTCAAGATGCTGGCTCTCGGCGCGGATGCCGTCGGCATTGGGCGGCCCTATGTGGTGGCTGTTTACGG
>JAFVBK010000296.1 GCA_017480045.1 Clostridia bacterium | reverse complement strand
CCGCGCCGGCCGTGTCCAAGCCGGGCAGCCGCGCCGCCAAGGCCGCCGCCATGACCCACGAGGAGCGCGTGGCGGTGATCGCGGGACAGATCGAGAGGCGATTGAAGGGGCACGACAAGGTGCAGGTATCCAACCTGTTCCCGTCGCTGAACCAGCTGGCGGAATACCGCGTGGACAAGCGAGACGCGGGCAAGAAGCCGCTGAACTACCTGACCAGCACCTTTGGCGAGCTGTTCCACTTTGAGGAGGCCGCCGACGGCCAGAGCTGGGTGAGCCTGTCCGACGCTTCCCCTCAGGTCACGCCCGCCGAGGCGGCTGCGCCCGCGGCGGAAGCCGAGCCCGCGGAAATTGCCCCGACTGAGGCCGAAGCCCCGGCGGAGCCCGCTCAGGCGCAGGCATCCGTCGAAGCCAAGCCCCGCGCCGCCCGCTCCAGGCGCGCGAAGGCCGCCGAGCCCGCTCCCATCGCAGAAGAGCCCGCCGCGGAGACTCCCGCCGTCGAGGCCGCGGACGAGGCGCCCGACCCGCTGTCCATCCTGATCTCTGAGGGCATCCCTGAGGACGTGGCGCGGCAGATCGCGGAAATCTTCACCGAGAGCGCCAGCCTGCGCGAGGCTTACAACAAGCTGCGCTCGGTGTTTGGCAACACCGCCGGACGGGACTACTACCAGCAGGTGAAGGACATCGCCAGCCGACAGTAGCGGCAAATTTGAACCAAGCCGGGCATCGCATATGCCCGGCTCAACTATAATATATCATTATTATTAAATAACACAATATTCGTTGTATGGGCGCGCCACATACGATAACATATGCTTGTGATTACAAAACATAAAGTTATGATAATGGAAAGTGAATCATGAGCGTATTCAACATCATCACCCTGTTCGGCGGCCTGGCGATGTTCCTCTACGGCATGCGCCTGATGGGCGACGGCCTGAAGGAGAGCAGCTCCGGCGCGCTGAAGCGCGTCATGGAGCGGGTCACCGGCACGCCCTTCAAGGCGTTCCTGCTCGGCCTGATCATGACGGCGGTCATACAATCCTCCACGGCCACCATCGTCATCACCTCCGGTCTGGTGGGCGCGGGCATCATATCGCTGCACCAGTCCCTGGGCATCATCATCGGCGCGAACGTGGGCACCACGGTCACGGGGCAAATCATCCGCCTGTTGGACCTGAACGCCTCCGGCACGTCGTTTTTGCAGCTCTTCAAGCCCTCCACCCTGGCCCCGCTGGCGCTGATCGTGGGCATCGCGCTGATCATGTCGGGCAAGCCCAAGCGCTCGGCCGTGGTGGGCCAGATCGTCATCGGCTTCGGCATACTGTTTTCCGGCCTGCTGAACATGACTGACGCGGTGGGCACGCTGACGGAGAGCGGCGTCATCGAATCGCTGTTTTCCCGGCTGGGCGAAAACCCGCTGATCGGCTATCTGATCGGCGCGGGGGTGGCCTTTGTGCTGCAGAGCTCCTCGGCCACCATCGGCATATTGCAGGCCTTCGCCACCTCCGGGCAGCTGACCTTCAACGCCATCTACGCGGTGCTGGTGGGCATCTATCTGGGCGACTGCGTGACCACCGCCATCGTGTGCAATATCGGCGCGAAGCCCGATTCCAAGCGCGTAGGCGTGGTGAACATACTCTTCAACCTCTCGGAAACCGTGTTGATTTTGATCGGCGTCAACGTCGCGCATCGGCTGGGGCTGCTGGACGGGCTCTGGCGCAGCACCGTCCATTCCGGCACCATCGCCAACACCAACACCGTGTTCAACCTCACCTGCGCCCTGCTGATGTTCCCGATGCTGGGCGTCTACGAGCGGCTGAGCCGGCGTCTGGTGAAGGATGCCGCCGGGGATACGGCCAGCGAGCAGGCCGCCGCGCCCGCCGTGCTGGACGCGCTGAACCCCGTGTTCTTCAGCACGCCCGCGCTGGCCCTCAACAGCTGCTATAAGGTGCTGATGGAGATGTTTCGGCTGGCCCGCGACAATATCAACAGCGCCTTCGACGTCCTCAACGACTACGACGCGGCGAAGATCGCCCAGATACGCGCCGTGGAAGAGAGCATCGACCACATGGCCGACCGCGTCAGCAATTACCTGACGCAAATCTCCGCCCACACCACCGCGCAGGGCCACGTGGCGATCATGGACCACTACTATGCCGCCATCTCCGAATTTGAGCGCCTGGGCGACCACGCGATGAACATCGCCGAGTACGCCGAGGAGCTGCGCGACGAGGATACCGCCTTTTCCGAATATGCCCTCAGGGAGCTGGGCGTGCTGCGCGGGCTGATCGGCGCGGTGATCGGCTACACCGGCAAGACATTTGAGAAGTGCGACGTGGCCGCGGCCCAGCACATCGAGCCGCTGGAGGAGGTGGTGGACGACATGGTGAACGCCATGAAGCAGAACCATCTGAACCGGTTGCGGGAGCGCAGATGCTCGGTGCTGGCAGGCACGGCGTTTCTGAACCTGCTGTCCGATATCGAGCGCATCTCCGACATCTGCTCCAACGTGGGCGTGGCGACCATCGCCCGCATGCAGCCGCAGCTGAAGCACGAAATTCACGACTACGTGTCCCGGCTGCACGCCGGCAAGGATGAAAACTTCAACCGGGAATACCACGCGGCCCACGATCACTACTTTGAGCTGCTGCGCGCGGCGGAATGAGGCGAACGACCCATGAATATCCAGATATTCGGCACCAAAAAGAGCAGCGACACGCGCAAGGCGGAGCGCTGGTTTAAGGAGCGGCGCATCAAGGCTCAGACCATCGACCTCATGGACAAGGGCATCAGCCGCGGCGAGCTGCGCAGCGTCGCCCAGGCCTGCGGCGGGCTGGAGGCGCTGATCGACCCGGACTGTCGGGACAGGGACGCCCTGGCGCTCGTCACCTACACCGCCGCCGCCCAAAAGGAGGACGCGGTGCTGGAGCGCCCGCAGGTGCTCAGACAGCCCATCGTCCGCAATGGGAAAAGGGCCGCCGTGGGGTATCAGCCCGATGTGTACGCGGCATGGCAGAGGGAAGCGTAATCAGCCGACGCGCACATTTAAATGCGTCGAGACGCTTAACAGCGTCTCGACGCATTTATACTGTCCTCGAAAGGCATCCCGATGATTCAGTATCTACCCTCCATCCGCTTCTTCTCCTCGTACATAGCCTCGTCGGCATGGCGCAGAAACACCTCGGCCTCGTGCTGAATGGACGCGACGCCCGCCTCAGGGGGCACGCGCATATAGCAGCCGATGCTCACTGTGACGGAATAGCCCTTTTTATCCTTGAGGCAGGCCTGCCGGATCGCCTCGCGCACGGCGCGTATGTAGGCGTTCGCCTTGGCCTCGTCGTAGTCCTTCGCCACCACCACAAACTCGTCGCCGCCGGTGCGGATGCAGATCTCATCTCCCATCGCGCAATCCCGCATGGCGTTGGCGATCGTGCAGAGGCAGTAGTCTCCCTCGGCATGGCCATAGTTGTCGTTGATGCTCTTCATGTGGTTCATGTCGATCAGGAACACCGCCAGCTGCTCGCGGCGCCCGCGACAGGCCTCATAGTAGAGCTCAAAATAGCGATTGTAGCCGCGCCGGTTGTAGAGCCCGGTGAGCATGTCCGTCTGGTACAGCTGGTCGAGCTCGTCCACGGTGCCCTTCAGCTTGCTGCGAATGCACCAGTTTTCGAGCACCGTGCTGATGCTGACCAGCCATGACTTGACGTGGAGCTGACCGATGTCCTTGAGCTTCGGGGAGAGGATGAAATAGCCCATAAAGTATTGCAGATGGTGCACCGGATAGATAAAGTAGGGCTCGCCGTCCGCCATCATCTCCTCAGGCAGCAGGCTTCCCTTCGGCAGTCGCCGCCGCCGGATGGACTTGCCCTGATAGACGCCGCAGACCACGTCGAAGCGCGCGTCCCTCAGGCTCCAGTGGTGCTCGATGGTCTTGCTCTGGTCCCAGCCGTCGATCAGGCACAGCACCGCGTCCCTGAAGCCGGTTTCACGCACGCAGCCGCTCTCGATCTCGTCAAACAGGGCCTCCAGCGTTTCACAGGTCGAAGCGCCCAGGATCAGGTTGGTGTTGGACAGCGCGAAGCTCTCCATGTTGTTCATCATGTCGATGTAGCGTTCGAGGACCATATCCTTCTTCGGGCCGACGATCGCCTCGCAGCCGCAGGACTGGCGGCAGACCAGCGCGCCGGGAACGGAGATCACCGGCTCCACGGCCTCTCCGCGCCACAGGCGCACCAGCGCCTCCATGCCCTCCCGGCCGACCTGGGCAAAGGGCTGAGCGGAGGTGGTGATGGAGGGCTCGTTGATCCGGGCCCGTATGACATCGTCATAGCCGGTGACGATCACGTCCCCCGGCACCTGGTAGCCCCGCGCCTGAATGGCGTCGATGATGCCGATGGCCATGTAGTCGTTGGCGCAGACGATGGCGTCGGGCAGCGGCTTGGGGCCTGAGGCATACCTTTCAAGGATCTGCGCCACCACCGCCTCGCCGCAGTCGGTGGCGAGGTTGCCGTAGAATATCCGGTCGTCGCCGCAGGGAAGCCCGTGCCGGGTCATCGTCTCCCGATAGATCTCGATGCGCTCCTGCACGAAGCTCATCTCCCTCTGCCCCGCCACGTGCACGATGTCGCGGCAGCCATGCGCCTCGATTACGTGATCGATCAGCGCGCCCAGGGCCGCCCCCTGGGCGTTGACCACGCTGCAGCTGCCCTCCTTGACCGCGCCCAGCGTGAGCACGGGACAGGTCGCCTTTTTCTTCAGCCGGTCCATGCGATCGATGTAGATGATCGGCATATAGGTATCGAAGGAGATCAGCCCGTCGTAGTCCTCCAGGTTTGGCAGCAGGTAGACCACGAAATCGCCCGCGTCGTAATCCTTGTACCGGTCGTACTGCCGGCTGCTGAAGTTATCCGCAAAGCTGGTAAAGAAAAGGAGCTTGACCCCATGCCGCCTCGCGGATTCGATCATGCCCTCGGTCGTTTCGCGAACCATGTCCGTGTACACATTCGACACAAACGCCGCCGCTATCTTACGTTGCATATCTCTCGCCTCTAATGATTTCCGGCGAAGCCCCGCGGCCTCCGTCGGACCGGCCAACCACTTCGCCGATATCTATTCATGACCCAGTTCAACCGTGCGATTCACCGCCCGCGTTGTCGGGGCGGAAAATCCCCCGCTGAATCGCGGGCTTGGAGTGTGTTTCTAAAATGCCGGAAGCGCATTTCAGAAACACACTCCAAGCTGAGCGCGGTATTAAACGCCCATATTCGTATTCATCACCCGGCGCACCTCCTCGGAGGCATGCAGGAACGCGCTGGCGATGCTGGGATCAAAGTGACTGCCGGAGCCCTCCTGAATGATGGCCATGGCCTTCTCGAAGGGGAAGCCCTCCTTGTAGCTGCGCTTGGACACCAGCGCGTCGAACACGTCCGCCACGGCCATGATGCGCGCCGACAGCGGAATGTCCTCGCCCTTAAGCCCGCAGGGATAGCCCGCGCCGTTCCACTTCTCGTGGTGATAGTGCGCCAGGTTCATGGCCTCCTTCAGATAGCCGGAATTTGTCTCCGACACCATGTCCATCGCGCGGGCGATGATCTCGGCTCCGGCGGTGGTGTGCTTCTTCATCTGCTCGAACTCCGCCTCGGTCAGCCTGCCGGGCTTGTTGAGGATCGCGTCGGAGACCTGGATCTTGCCCACGTCATGCAGCGGCGCGGAGTTCACCACGTCATACATGAAGGCGTCGGTCAGCTGTTCGGTATAGATGCCTTCCTTTCTCAGCTGGCGCATGATGATGTCGGTGTAGGCCGCCGTCTTGCGCACGTGGTCGCCGGTGCACTTGTCGCGGCTCTCCACCATGTCGGCAAGCACCAGGATCAGGCCGTTTTGCAGCTTGCTGATGATTGCGTTCTGATGCTCCACGTTCTCGATGGTATCCACCATGTCCTCCGTGGTCTTGGTCACGGAGTGGTACAGGTTCTCGATCTCATCGCCGGTGTGGATGTCCAGCCGCTTGATGCTCTCCACGGTATCGGCACGAGCGGTCTCGCTGTCGTAGGCGAAGCGCCCGGTGGCGATGGCCATGGTGTTGATGGGCAATATGATGTTGTACTCCGCCAGCCAGATCGCGGCGGTCAGCAGCAGCAGGAAGAACCCGAAGAACAGCGATATCACGCGGGCCAGGAACTGGAAGCCGCTGGTGTTGATGTGATCCATGTTGATGTCCACGCCGGCATAACACTGGCAGACGCCGTCGCTGTCATACACCGGCCTGTAGACCGTCAGCAGCCAGCCAAACTTGTCGTTGGAGATAATCGGTTCGATTTCCTCCCCCGCCAGCAGCGCGGGCAGATACTTTTCAAAACTTGGATCGAACTCGATCAGCTCGCCCGGCTCCGAGCCGTTCACCTCCGGCGTGTCCGCGTCGAACACCACGCGGCAGCCGTCCGGCTCGATCCTGTAGGCGTAGACGTATTCGATATTCCCCGAGCTGTTGGCCAAATCGGTGATGCGCTTGTCGATACGATCGTAGCCCTCGCTGGCAAAACCCTGGGAAATGTATTCGTCCACCCGGTCGCCATCGATGGCCTCCGCCACCACGCTGACCACACCCTGGGCCAGGCCGATCTGCTCGTCGATGGCGGCGGTGCGGAAGTGGATGAAGCTGATGCCCGTCACCACCGTGGCGATGATGATCATGGCCACCGCCACCAGCAGGATGATCTTCAACCGCAGAGACATGCCCTTGGCGTTCATGTGATCCGCCGCCGCCTGATTCTTTGCCGAGAGGGGCGCCTGCTGCCAACCCGTAAAGTAGAACCGCCGCCGCAGCGATTCGGACATCACCCGCAGCACCAGCGTCACGATCAGCACAGTGATGATCTTATCCGCCACGTCGATCAGCATATCCGCCGCGAACTGGGACCAGAACAGATCCAGCCGCCCCGCGTTGTAGATCCGATGGGCCAACGGCGCGGAGATGCCCTCGCCGAAGCTGAAGCCGTAGAGCAGCCACGTGAGCACCGAGCCCAGGCCGCCGCCGATCAGCGCGAACACCGCGATGATCTGGGCCAGCCGGAGGGGCTTTTTGAAGCTGAAATAGCCCTTGCGGGCATAGTGGGCCGACGCGATGGCGATCAGCACGTTCAGCGAGCCATAGTAGGCCGTGGTATAGTCGCTGATGCCGTTGATGAGGTTGGTGAAAAAGCCCACGATGATGCCCGGTATGTAGCCGCCCAGCGCCGCCGCCAGCGATGTGCCGATGATATCTAGGAAGATCGGCAGCTCCAGAGTCAGGGCCAGCCGCACGCCCAGGAAGTTGATCAGCAGGCAGCAGAGGCACAGTATGATCGTGTACTTCCGGCGATTCCTGCGCATCGTGCGGGTGTTATTGTTGATTTCACTCATTGCGTTCCCTCCGGGCCCCGTCCGCAGTCGTGCCCTCTATATCATGCCATTGTATTAGCTACAACTCCAGCTTTATTATCTCAGATAATTCCCCTTTTGTAAAGCACAAAAAGCGCCTTTCCTTCACGAAAAGGCGCTTTTTTCGCTTGCGCGAATCAGTCGCTCACATAGGGCATCAGGGCGATCGTACGAGCGCGCTTGATGGCCGTGGAAAGCTGACGCTGGTGCTTGGCGCAGGTGCCGGTCATGCGGCGGGGCAGGATCTTGCCGCGCTCGCTGGTGAAGCGGCGAAGCCGAGCGACATCTTTGTAATCGATGTGCTGAATCTTATCTACGCAGAAAGCACAAACCTTCCGGCGCGGCTTGCGGCCGCGGGGACGGCGAATGCGTTCGCCTCTCTCTTCAGACATGGTTTTGTTCCTCCTTTTTGGATATAAGGGCGCGCGTCAGGGCGCTCCCAAAGAAGAATTGGCCGTGGCTTGCGCCACGGGCGCCGAACTGTCGGTTCGCGCAATGCCGAAGGCATTTCGCGGGTCGGCGGGCCCAAAAGGGCGACGCGCCTGCAACCGAACTAGAACGGGAGCTCGTCGTCGTCAACCTCGGTGAAATCGTTCATCGCGGGGGCGGCGGGAGCGGCGGGCGGCGGAGTGGGGCCGTTGTCACGGGGACGGGCGGCGCCGGCTTCGTCGCGGCCGCCGACAGCCTCCACGCTGTCAGCGATGATCTCTGTCACATAGCGCTTGGAACCGTCCTGCGCATCATAGGAACGATTCTGAATGCTGCCTTCCACCGCAACCTTGCGCCCCTTTGAGAGGTAGCGGTTGCAGAAGTCGGCGGTCTGGCGCCAGGCAATGACAGTGAAGAAATCCGCCTCGCGCACGCCCTGCGCGTTGGCAAAGCGGCGCTGCACGGCAACGCGGAAAGTCGACTGGGAGATTCCGGACTGCGTGGTGCGGGCTTCGGGATCATTGGCGAGGTTGCCGATCAGGATGACTTTGTTCATACTTCACACCATCCTTTGTGGGACGCTGTTATTCGGCCTCCGACTCAGGCTTCTCGTCGTCGGCGACGGGCGCCTCCACGGGCGCGGCCTCAGCGGCAGCGGGAGCCTCAGCAGCGGGCTGAGCGTCAGCTGCGGGCGCGGCCTCACGCGGCGCGTAGGGCTTCAGCGGCTCGCGCTTGGCGGGCAGCTCACCCTCGTAGCGCACAGTCAGATAGCGCAGCACGCTATCGGAAATCTGCATATTGCGCTCGATTTCGCGGGGCAGGTCGGCGGGAGCCTTGATGTACATCAGCACATAGTAGCCCTCGGTCTTGTACTGGATGGCGTAGGCCAGGCGGCGCTTGCCCCACTCGTCAACGCGATCCACTTCACCGCCATTCTTCTTCACCAGGTCGGAAAAACGGTTGATCAGCTCGATCCTGGCGCTGTCTTCCAGCGTCGGATCAATAACGTACATGACTTCATACTGGTTCATGTTCTTTTCACCTCCTTATGGACTTCGGCCACGGCCGGTTAACCGTGGCAAGGATGCGCCAACGTTTATTATACATGAAAACACCTCCGCGAACAAGAGGTGTTTGTGATAAATTTTGGAGTTTTGGGGAAATTCTGATTTGTCGCAAAGCGACAAATCAGAATTCATACGCCTCGATCGCCCGCGCGGCGAATTCCGCGGTGCCCGCGCCGCCCCTGGCGTCGATGTTCTCGGTAAAGCTGCCGCCGCCGGCATACATGACGCCAAGGCTCCGCAAAATCTCCGGCGTGCAGGTGTAGAAATGCTCGGTGATGTACCGTCGCAGCTTCTCCACCTGCGCCCGCGCCGCGGGCGCGTCGGCGGGGCCGTCCTTCAAGGTCTGGAAGCCCGCCAAAATGTCCATCAGGCCCTCCCCCAGCTGCAGCTCTTCCGCCCGGCTGCGGTCCCGGCGCTTTTCTTCGTACTCCTTATAGGCCGGGGTATCGCCCCAGCTGTCCCTGGCCTCGGCCACATACTGGTCGATCTTCGTCATGTCAAAGGGCTCAAACGTCAAGTGATTCACCCCAAAGGCGCGTATGCCCTGCGCGAGGACGATCAGGTTGTCCAGGTGCTCCCGGCGCAGCCGCAGCAGCTCGATCTGCTGATCCAGCGCCCGATTGCGATCAAAGGCAGGGCTGTCCAATATGCCCCGAATGTCCTTCAAGGGAAATTGCAGCTCTCTGAACAACAGGATCAGCTGCAAGCGCTCCAGCGACGCCAGGTCGTACAGCCGGTAGCCCGACTCGGAAACCGCCGCGGGCTTCAGCAGCCCGATTTTGTCATAATGGTGCAGCGCGCGAACGCTCACGCCCGTCTTTTCGCTGACCTCACGCACCGTCATCATCGGCATCCCCTCCCTTCGGATACAGTGTACAATATGACGCCGCGTCAGAGTCAAGCATTAAATTGATTTTGGTTCGTTGCAAGGCGGCAAATCAAGGAACTTCAACGCTGACACAGCGGAAAAGACGCCGCAGAATTGTCTGTATTTGGGTTGAGAATAGTATTACGCCACCCGCTTCAAAAATCGCATTCCCTCCGTCTCGCCCAGCAGCATGCGGTTGATATCGGCAATCAGCTCGCCCACGATATCCGTGGCCTGATAGAGATAGCGATCGGTGCTCCAGACGTCGCCAGACCGCACGGCCTTGAAGTCGGCAAACAGGCCGCTCTTGCCCAGCAGGTCGTCGACGCTGTTCAACGGGGCGTCGATGGAGCCGTTGTAAATCAGATAGTCCGCGTCCACGGCGGCAGCATAGAAGTCCTCCATGCTGATGGAGATGGAGGATCGGGCGCTCTCCCCCGTCAGCGCGTCGTCGAACACGTACCGTCCGCCGGCCAGCTCGATCATGCCCGCCACGTAATCGCGGGCGCTGCGCACCACCACGCCGCCGTCGCTGGCGATATAAAAGAAGGCCACCTTTTTCTCGGTGTTGGGAAAGTCCTTCAGCGCGTCGATCACCGCCGCCTGTTCGTCAAAGAACGCCTCGGCCTGAGCCTCCCTGTCCACCAGCGCGGCGTAGAGCTTCACCCATTCAGTGCGGCCCAGCGGGTGCGCCTCATAGCTGGAGCGCTCGATGAGCACGGGGATGCCCAGCTGTTCGATCATCTCCTGCACCTTGGGGGTGTGCAGGATCATCGTGGATTCGATCGCCAGATCGCAGCCCTCGCCCAGCAGCAGCTCGTAGTCCGGCTCGCTGTACTTGCCCGCGTAGAGCATGTCGCCGCGCTCCATGGCCTCCACGGCGTTTTCGATGTACCAGCCGCTGGCCTGCGTGCCGGAGAGCCGCACCACATCCAGCGCGTCCAGCGCGTCAAACAGGGCCATGGAGGCCGTCGCCGCCAGGTAGACGCAACGCAGCGGCTGGCGCACGACGCGCACGCTCCCGTCCAGGCCCTCCGGGGCCGCGCCGCCCTCCGGCACCACCAGGTAGCGGTTGCCGTCGCCGATGGTCAGCAGCTTGTAGCCGCCGTCATAGTAGTCCACGGCGAATTCGCGGGCGTATTTCAGCGGCAGCTCGCGCCGCCAGATCAGCCCCGGAACCGTCCGATCGCGGTTTTCCAGCGCGACGCGCTCGGCCTCTGAACGCCGCTCCGCTTCCGGCGCGTCGGCGGCTTCATCCATCGCGCCGCTTTCGCCGATGGAGATATGGATGGTATACTCGACATCGTGGGGCGCGGACATGGCGGTGGTGGTGCCGACGACGGTCATGTCCGCGTTCACCTGCGCGGGAATTTGAAAGATCGAGCTGTCGCCATCGTGCCCGGCGGCGTATTCCGCGCCGTCGACGGTCACCCTGGGATAGTTGGGGCTGGAAAACACCAGCGTGGCGGTGACTTTCCCCGCCGCGACCACCACCTTCGGACACGTAATGGTCACCTTGCCGCTGCCGCCGGAGAAGCTGAAGCCATCGGGGATGTATTCGCCGTCCGCAAGAATCGCGCCCTCCGCATGAGCGCCCGCGCCGCATAGAATAACCAGCGCCAGCAGCACCGCGAATACGCGCCTACAGGATGTACGCATGGAGAACCTCCTTCGTGAATTCTGAATCGTCGGGACGCCGCGCGCCGGAGACCAGGGCTTGGGACTTGTGGACTTGGAAATGCCGCTGCCGCAAGCCGCAGGACGGCGTCGCGCCGCCCGCCCTCCGCGAAGCGGTTCGTTCTATCCGGCTGGCGCCGAAGCGGCCACTACTTCCAATCCCTATTCCCTCGGACGAAGTCGCGACAAACTCATAATCTATTCTCTCATCCAATTATACAACCAATCCGGTCAAAGTCAAACATAAAGCGGGCCCGGTTCCGAAGAGCCGGACCCACAGGAGGGGGTGTATTTTCATCTCAGGAATGGATCATTCCTTCTCTTCCAGGGTGACCTCCACATCGAAGGTGGTATAGCCGCCGCCGACAGTCAGGGTGCCGTTGCTGTAGTAGCTGCCATTGTTGTTGCCGCTGTTGTCATTGCCGTAGCCATAGCCATAGCCGTAGCCGCCGAAGGGGAAGCCGAAGCCATAGCCGAAGGGGCTGTTGCCGTAGTAGCTGTCATAGCTGTTGTTATTGTTCATCATGGTCGCGTTGTTGTAGCGCACGATGGTCAGCGTCACGGTATCGCCGGGCTTGAAGGTGTCCAGCAGGGTGGTCAGCTCGCGGCGGGTGGTCACGCGCTCGCCGTTGACGGCGGTGATGAAGTCATACTGCTGCAGGCCAGCGGCCTCGGCGGGGCTGCCCTCGTTCACGCCGTAGATGCACACGCTGGCGGGAGCGTAGTCGTTCATGGGCTCGTCGGGGCCCTCCTGGTCCTTCACGGTCACGCCGATCTGCGGGCGGATGACCTTGCCGTTCTCGATCAGCTGCTGGGCGATGGGATAGGCCGTCTCGATCGGGATGGCGAAGCCCAGACCCTCATAGCTGCCGGAGGAATAGTAGCTGCCGCCATACTTCAGCGTGTTGATGCCGATCAGGGTGCCCTGATAGTCGAACAGGCCGCCGCCGGAGTTGCCGCTGGAGATGGGCGCGTCGTGCTGAATGTAGTTGACGTTGCGGGTGGTGTTGTTGCTGGAGACGCTGCTGCGCTCCAGGGCGGAGATGATGCCGCGCGTGACGGTGTTGGCCAGAATTTCGCCGCCGGGGTTGCCGATGGCGATGACGGTGGAGCCCACGGGCAGGTTGGTGGAGGAACCGATGGTAACGGGCACCAGCGCGTCGGTCTGATCCGCAACCTTCAGCACGGCCAGGTCCATCGCGGAATCCGCGCCGACCAGCGTGGCGTCCACCTTGTCGCCGTTGGGCAGGAGCACCTGGAAGGCGCTGCCGTCCTCGATCACATGGTTGTTGGTCAGCACGTAGCCGCCCTCGGCGATCACCACGCCGCTGCCCTGAGACACGGGGGTGTTCTGCACGCCGGTGCTGCGGCTCCAGCCCTCGGTGCTGGTAATGATGCCCACCACAGAATTTGCGTTCTTCTGGGCAACATAGATGGCGGGGCTGTCGTCCTGAGTGGGCGCGGCGGCCTCGACCTGCGTGCTCTCCGCGGAGGCGACGCGGCTGGCGTTCGCGAAGGCGAAGGTGCCGCCCACGGCCAGCGCGCACACCAGCGCCAGCATTGTCAGCATCGCGAAGCCGCGATTTTTGCGGGCGCGCCTGCGGTTGTTTTTCGTTGAATTGTTCTTCATATCTATCTTCTCCTCTCATAGAATTAGCATTTCCAGTTTTTCAATCGGGCTTGCTTCCCGGTTGCTGGGAATATTATATGATCAGGCAAGATCAAAGTCAATAAACAAACATCACATGATTTGTGAACGAATTGAAAACGCTGCAAAACCAGCAATTTCCGCCGAAGTCCTGCGACCTCCGGCAAATCGCGCGCCGCCCGCCTTTGGCGGCTCGTTCGCCAATCGTGCCCAGCTCCAAAAAAACGGCGGCTATCCCGCCGCCCTTTATACAAAACGCATCTCTCTCACCGTTTTCTGATTTCCACCCGGTTCAGCATAAAGCCCAGCCCCGCGCCCACGGCGCCGCCGGCGATATGAGCCATATAGGACACATTGTCGCGCACGGTAATCGCCTGCCAAACCTGCTGGCCGATGTACAGAATCGCCACGAGGATGAACGTGACGGGGATTGTTCCCTCCCCCTCGCCGGTGCGGGTGATGGAGGACAGCAGAATCATGGCGAACACGATGCCGCTGGCCCCCAGCAGCATCGTGCCGGGAAAGAAGATGAAGTTGATCAGACCGGTCAACAGCGCCGCCGCCAGCATCACCAGGATGAGATTCGCCGAGCCGTATTTCTCCTCCAGCATCGGCCCCACCAGCAGGATGTACATCATGTTGTTCAGCAGGTGGTTCCAGTCAGCGTGGCCAAACACATGGCACACCATTCGGAGCCAGGTCAGCGGGCTGGAGAGCGGCGCGCGGTACACGCTGAACAGCAGCCGGTTGCTGGCCCCGTTTGTGAACAGGTTCAGCGCCATTGCCGCCAGGCATGCGCCCGCGAAGCCCAGCACCGCCGGAGAATTGAACGACAGCCGCAGGCCGCGGCGGGTTGTCGAACGGTTCATTTGCGCAAAGCCCCCTGATTGGATGTAAAATTGGGAATTAAACTTTAATATCGCGAAGGGCGATCCCCTCCCGCCGCGCGAGCTCGGCCAAGTCGTCAAATTCAGGCTTGACGCGCTCCACGCCGTAGCCGTGGGAGCGCTTGCCCCGCACCGGGCCGTAGGGCGTATCCAGCGTCACCGCCTCCCGATCGAGGGTATAGCGGCGCAGGGTCTGACAGCGCACACCGAGGGTGGTGGTATGCTTCATGAGCAGCGCGGCAAATTCACTTTCCCGCTCCACCGGGCACAGGCAGCTCAGCAGCGCGGCCGGACGGCCCTTCTTCATCTGAATCGGCTCCGTCCAAACGTCCAGGGCGCCCGCGCTCAGCAGCGTCTCCGTCGCGAAGGCGATCTCCTCGCCGGTCATGTCGTCCAGATTGCAGCGCAGCTCGGCCACGGTATCGTTCGGCGCGTCCGCCATTTCGCCCAGCAGCACCCGCACGCAGTTGGCCCACTCGAAGTCCTTCGTGCCCATGCCATAGCCGGTCTTTCGCAGGGTCATCGGGGGCATCGGACCGAACGCCCCGGCGAAGTGCTTCAGCAGCGCGGCGCCCGTGGGGGTGCAGAGCTCGCCCCGGATCGCGCCGCCGTAGATCGGCGCGCCCGCGAGAATTCGGGCCGTAGCGGGGGCCGGCACCGGCAGCACGCCGTGGGCGCAGCGCACCTGGCCACTGCCCACGTGTATCGGGGAAACGATCACCCGATCCGGGGCGATGGCCTCCATCAGCGCGCACACCCCCACCACGTCGGCCACGGCGTCCAGCGTGCCCACCTCGTGGAAGTGGATATGCTCCACCGGCTGGCCGTGCACCTCCGACTCCGCCTGGGCGATGAGCTCATACACCGCGGTCGCGTCCGCCTTCACCCTTTCCGAAAGCGGCAGGCCACCGATAATGGCGCGAATGTCGCCGAGGTGAGAATGAGTGTGGAGTGTGGAGTGTGGAGTGTGGAGTGAAGTATGCTCATGGTGGTCATGATCATGGGGATGGTCATGGGGATGGTCGTGGGAATGGTCATGGGGATGGTCGTGATCGTGGCCGTGGAGGTCGTGGCTGTGCTCCTCCTGGCCGTCCACGGTCACGGCGATGTGGGTGCCCGTGACGCCGCACTTCTGCGCCGGTTGGATATTGAAGCGCACGCCGGGCAGGCCCAGGCCGTTCATTTGGTCGATGAAGGCCTCGGGCTGGTCGATCAGCTCCGACAGCGCGGCCATCAGCATATCGCCCGCCGCGCCCATGTTGCATTCGATGTAAAGCGTCTTCATTCCTCCAGCCCTTTCATTCGGTTGATTCGATTCGCCAGGAAGCCCGCGCCGAAGCCGTTGTCGATGTTCACCACGCTGATGCCGGTGGCGCAGGCGTTCAACATGCTCAGCAGCGCGGAGAGCCCGCCAAAGTTGGCACCATAGCCCACGGAGGTGGGTACGGCGATCACCGGGCAGTCCACCAGCCCGCCGATCACGCTGGCCAGCGCGCCCTCCATGCCCGCCACGGCCACCACGACCCGCGCCGATTGCAGCTGCTCCACGTGGGAGAGCAGCCGGTGCAGCCCGGCCACGCCCACATCATAGAGGCGCGTCACCCTGCTGCCCAGGGCCTCGGCGGTCAACGCCGCCTCCTCGCACACGGGCAGATCGCTGGTGCCGCCGGAGGCCACCACCACGCTGCCCGCCAGGGGCTTCTCCACCCGATTGGCAATGCCCACGCGGGAAAGCGCGTCGTAGAACAGCGGCACAGCCTGGGCCACGGCGGCCGCCTTGTCCGCGTCCATGCGGGTGATCAGTATGTTTTCGCCACCCGCGGCAAGCATGCGCTCCACAATTCCGGCAATCTGCCCGGCGGTCTTGCCCGCGCCGTAGATCACCTCGCCGCTGCCGTTGCGCAGGCCCCGGTGATGATCGATCTTGGCGTAGCCAATGTCCTCGTAGGGGGCCTGGGCGAACAGGCCCAGCGCGGCCTCCGGGGTCATCTCCCCGGCCCGCACCGCCCGCAGCGCGTCCAGAATCTGCTCTCTGTCCATACCGCTCACCCATCCTTCATATCTGAAAGCGCGATATCCGGCCAGGGTCTCGACGCCCCGCGGATGCCGCCGCAATTTTCTATGATTGTCGCCGTCTTTCCCTGCGGGAGCCGCCGACCCAGAAAACCTGCGGTTTTCCTAATCATTATATCACATCGCGCCTGCCAAGGCAACGCGCGACCCCGCGCACACACAGAATCCCGTGCGCTTGAATCAATGGCGCACGGGATTCGAATATCATTGCGCGACAGCTATTGGGCGAGCGCCCCGCGTTCATCAGCCGGCGACGTTCAGCGTCACGGGCACGCGGCTGGTCAGCTGGACCTCGCCGTTGTCGTCGTACACGGTGGTCACGGCGATGGCCTGATAGGCGCCGGGCGCCAGGGGCTTATCGAGGGTGACGCTCTCGATCACCTCGCCGGGCTTCAGCGCGCCGGAGGTGTAGATGGTCTCTCCGTCCAGCACCAGGCTGAGGGTGGCGGCGTTACCGGAGAGGGCGCTGTTGGCGTACTGCCAGTTAGCGGTCACGCCGTCCTCGGCCACCTCGATGGCGTTGTCCACGGCGGTGGCGATGTGTGCCTCGCCACTGGCGGGATCGCGCTTGACGCGATAGGCTTCCAGCTCCGCAAGGCTCTTCTCATATTCCGCCTTGGCTGTCGCCAGCGCCTCGCTGCCGGCCTGCGCGTCCGCTTCGGCCTCGGTCAGCTGCGCCTGCAGATCAGCCAGCTGCGCCGCGTCGGTTTCGGCCTGGGCGTCCAACGCCGCGATCTGCGCGTTCAAGCTGTCGATATCGCTCAGCTTTTCCACCAGCTCGGCGGACAGCTGCTGCACCTCGCTCTCGGCGGCGCCAAGGCGCGCCTGTACCGCTTCCAGACCGTCGCCGTAGATTGCCGCGTCCTCAGGCAGCGCCTGGGTGAGCTGCTGCTCGATCTCCTTCAGCGCCTCGACCTGCTCCTCGGCGGTCTTTGTCTCGTCCTCCACGATGGCGGCAATGTCGGCGCGTACGGCGTCCAAATCCACCGCGACGGCGGCTTCAGTCGCCTCGCCCTCCGCCACCTGCAGGCCCGCGACCTTCACGAGCGCGTCCTCCACGCCAGCCAGCGTCTCGGCCAGCGCGTCGCTGGCCGCTTCCGTCTCATCATCGGTCGCGGCGGGCTGCGCTCCATCGCCCGGCGCCGCAGCTACGGCCGCCGCAGCGTTCAGTTCCTCGATGATCTGATCCTTCTCGGCAACGGCGCTCTCCAGGTCGGCCAGCTTCGCCTCGGTTTCGCCGGCGGCGCTCTCCAGCGCGGCAAGCTTCGCCTCGGTTTCGCCGGCGGCGCTCTCCAGCGCGGCAAGCTTCGCCTCCGATTCACTGGCGGCAGTCTCCAGCGCCTCAATGGCCTGATCCTTTTCCGTCACGGCGCTCTCAAGCTCGTTCACGCGGTCGTTGGCGGCGGATAGATCGCTCTGCAGCTGCTCCGCGGTCGCCTTACCCGTCTCCACTTCCTCTGACAGCGCCTCGGCGGAGGCCTGCGCCTCCTCCAGCTGAGCGCTCACGCCCTCATACTCAGCCTTGGCCGCGTCCAGGTCGGCCTGTAGCGCCGCGGCGTTTTCCTGCTCCTCGCTCAGCTGCGCCAAGGTGGTGGAGAGGGACTCCCTGCTGGCATTCAGCTTGTTGTTGAACAGCAGTATGGCGACGATGGCGAGCACCAACAGCGCCAGCAACACGATCTGCCAGATTTTGCTTTTGGAATTCATAGAACGGCCTCCCTGTGTTTACACTTACCTAAAATATATTATAACATGAAACAGCGCCGATGAACAGACCCCCGCGCAACTTTTTCCGCGTCAATTTTCATCGATGATCGCGCCGCCCAGGCAGACCTGCCCCTGATAGAACACCGCCGACTGTCCGGGCGTGACGGCGCGCTGGGCGACAGGAAATTCCATATACGCCCTGCCGCCGCGCAGCGTGAGGCGGCAGTCCTGCAGCGGCTGACGATGGCGCAGGCGGGCCTGGCAGCGCAGCGTCTGCCCCTCGCCCACCGGCGGATGGCCCGCCAGCCAGGTCATTTCGGAGCCGACGGCCTCGTGGCTATACAGCAGCGCCTCGTCCTCGCCCTGGTGCACCACCAGCAGGTTGTTTTCCAGATCCTTTTTGACCACAAACCACCGCTGGCCGTTGCCGCCCCCGCCGATTCCCAGGCCCCGGCGCTGGCCGAGGGTGTAGTACATCAGCCCGTCGTGGCGGCCCACCACCCTGCCGTCGGTGGTGATCATATCCCCCGGCTGAGCCGGCAGAAAGCCGGACAGGAATTGTTTGAAGTTGCGCTCCCCGATAAAGCATACGCCGGTGGAGTCCTTCTTATCGCTGACGGGCAGCCCCGCTTCGCGGGCAATCTCCCGGATTTCACCCTTCAGCAGCCCACCCACCGGAAAGAGCGCCTTTGAAAGCGCTCGCTGATCGATCATATACAGGAAATAGGTCTGATCCTTGTTCTCATCCGCCGCCCGCAGCAGCCGGTACTCGCCGTCCACGCGATCGATGCCCGCAAAATGACCGGTTACCAGCTTTTCCGCGCCGAGCCGCTCAGCAAAGTCCAGAAACACGTTGAACTTGATTTCCCGATTGCACAGCACGTCCGGATTGGGCGTGCGGCCCTTGCGATACTCCGCCAGAAAGTGCTCGAACACCCGGTCCATGTACTGCTTGGCGAAATTCACAGAATAGTAGGGAATGTCCAGCTTGTCGCACACGGCCCGCACGTCGGCCCAGTCCCGCTCGCTGGTGCAGACCCCGCTCTCGTCCTTCTCCTCCCAGTTTTTCATAAACACGCCGATCACCTCGTGACCGGCCCGCTTCATCAGCAGCGCCGCCACCGAACTGTCCACGCCGCCGGACATGCCAACCACTACGCGCATAGTGCCTCCTTTTGAACGGGTTCGCTAAATATACAGCGATAATTGCAGGGGGAGGCGATGGCGCCGCCCGCCGGGAATACCGCCCCGCTTCTTTAAAGGGCGGACGCCACAACGGCGCCCCCGCGTGGAAAACCAATATCTCACTTCCGTGTCGCGCGCATTGCCCTGTCTCCCTGGATCAAAAGCTATGACACCAGCACTTCCGTCTCCAGGCTGTCGTCGTCGCCCTCCGGCTCAACGAGAATGGTCTTTTGCTGCATGCCGATGATCTTCCATGCGCCGCCGGCCTTCACCAGCGTCACATCGTAGCGGCCGCCCTGCCAGCGGGGAATGCGCTCGGAGACCTCGCTGCGGCGGCTGGAGATGACGCTGCCGCTGATCGAGGGCACGCGCTCCACCACGGTGCAGTTGGCGTAGGTGTCCCAGGGCCAGGCCCACAGCTTTTCGATGGTCAGATTGTACTCAAAGCCGGTGATATTGTAGTCCGAATAGGCGCTCATGCCGTTCAACGCGCCCTCCAGCGCCTCGTCGGCGATCAGAAAATCCGCGTGGAAATACTTGTTCAGCTCCTCGGCCTGCTGGCGCGTCAGTATGACGTCCACCCGCTTTTCCATGCCGTCGTTCAACACCACATAGATGTTGGCGCCGTTCAACGCCATGAAAAAGCCGCACACCACCATGCCAAGCAGCACGCAGATCAATATCATGCGCCCGGCGATAAACCAGGTAAAGCGTCTAAAATATTGCACAGTATCTCTACTCCCGTTTCAATCAGGAATCAGGAAAGGCGGCACAACGCCCCCGGGAACCGATTATAATTGAAATCCGCGAGGATTTCCACCGCGATTCCTCATTCCTCGTTTTTTTCCAGTATATTCTTCAGCTGCTGTATCATCTGCTCGTCCGTCAGACGGAACTTGAACACCACGCGACGGGAGGCGTCCATGTCCTCATTGCCGTTGGCGTCCAGCACCGGATCGCTGAAGGAGCGGCCGTTGGCCGTGGCCACGGCGCGCAGCTGGCGCTTCTGGTCGGCGGTGATGCCGTAGTAGTCGTCGTCCAGCACGTAGGAGGCCACCGCCAGCGCGCGCTGCTGCGACAGCTCCAGATTGTCGATGTAGCCGCCCAGGGAATCCGTGTGGCCCTCGATGATGATCTCGGCCACGTAGTCCCGATATTCCTCGGAGAACAGTACGTCCAGATAGACTGGCAGAAAGCGGTCGATGAACCGTTCGCCCCGGCTGGACAGGTTGTACTTGCCCAGCTCGAACAGCACGTCCGATTCCAGGGCGATGGAGCCGTTGGTGGGATCCACCTGCGCGGAGATGTTGGCCTCCCGCAGCGCGCTGGACAGGGAGGTGATGATACGGGTGCGCATGCCCACAAGCGCCTCGATCTGATGCTGCTGGTCGTCCAGCACCCGCTGCTGCTCGTCGATCTGGGTCTGCTGGTAGCCCAGCTGGATGCTCAGCGCGTCCAGCTGCTCCTGCTGGGCGGCGATCTCGTTCTCCTTTTCCTCAAGCAGCGACTGGGCCTTGCTCAGCTCGTCCTGCTGGGCGGCCAGTATGCTCTGGGCGTCGTCCAGGTCGGCCTGGGCCGCGTTCAGCCGGATCTGCTGGGCCACCATCTGGGCCTCGGCCTCGGTAAGCTTTGTGCGCTGCTCGTCCAGGCTGGCATTGGCCTGATCCAGGTCAAACTGCTGGCGGGCGATCTCCGCCATGTTGATTTCATACATATCGAAATACTGATACATGATGTAGAACATGATCAGTATGAATATCAGCAAAAGCGCGCTCATCAGGTCTGAAAAGCTGAGCCACTGCGAGCCGCTGCCGTCGGCGCGGCGGTGGGATACGCGCTGCCTGGTATTTCGCATACAAAACCCCCTTTCAGGAGTGTGGAGTTTGGAGTGTGGAGTTTGGAGTCCTGGATGAAATCCTTGCGGATTTCTTTAATTGAATTGGGCACGATCAGAAGACAGGCCGCCAAAGGCGAGCGTCGCCGGAAATCGTTGAAATCAAATGCGAGCATCGCGGTTCTTCTTCATTTTATCAAACAGATTCGTAGAATCTGCACCGCAACTCCACACTCCACTCTCCACACTCAATCCTATCCCCGATAGATTCTATCCGCGGTCACTTCCAGCGCCCGCTGCGCCTGCACCATCGCGTCGGTCAGGCGATCCACCTGATCGAGGAAGCGGTTGTTGGCGTCGGACACGGCGTCCGGCAGGTCGTTCAGCGAGCGGGAGATGCTCGATGCCAGGTAGTCCACCCGCTGGGTGAACTGGTTCACATAGTCGCGGTAGGCGTCCATGGTGCTGTTAAACTCGTCCTGCAACGCCTTGCTGGCCTGCATGTGCACCTTTTCGATGCTGGCGGCGGAGCCTCGCAGCTCCCCGGCGGCCTTCTGCATGGCCTCGCTCACGCGGGTAAGATCCGCCTGCATGGCGCTGACGGTCTTTAAGTAATTGTTCTGCTGGCGGGAGACGATCTCCATCTGCTCCACGCTGCTCGCCACGCGCATGTAGGCGTCGTCGGCCTGGCGGCGAGCATCGGTCAGCTGCTGGGCGTAGCCCGCGAGGCCGGTCAGGATCTCCCGGCTCATGCTCTGCAGCGCCTGCAAATCCTCCACCGCGTCCTGCGCGCCCTTCAGACTGGCCCGCACCACCACGCAGTTCTCCTGCTGCAGCCGGCTGGTCTCGTCCAGCACCTCGCCGAAGCGCTGCAACTTCGCGCGCATGGTCTCATCCAGCCGGTCGGCAAAGCGCTGCATCACCGCGTCCATGAAGCGCATCTGTTCCTTGGTGGAGACGTTCACGAAGTTCTTGAACGACTGGTTCAGCGGCTCCACGGCCTGGCGCACGGCGGCGGCGATGTTCTCGGTGAACGCGCCGTTCAGGTCCTTGGCCATGGTCTGGATCAGGGCGGTCTGCTCCTGCTGATAGATGGCGATTTGTGTCATCGGGTCCACGCTCAGCACGCCCGCGTGACGGCTCATGGCCCCGTAGAAGGATTTCAGCGTGTGCTCGCTGGAGCCGTAAACCGCGCGGGTGATCAGCGTGAACAGCACGCTGCCCACCACGCCGAAGATGGACGTGGTAAAGGCGTAGCGCATGCCGGGAATCAGCGTGACGATGGACTGCTGCACCGCGGCGGAGTCGGCCATATTGAAGCCGGAGAGGCCCTGAGCCAAGCCGATCAGCGTTCCCAGGAAGCCCAGCGAGGTCATCAGCCCCGGCAGCGATTCCGCGAAGGAGGCCCGGCCCGGCCCATACATCACGGTCTCCTCATTGATGTAGTCCTCCACGTTGCTGGCGTTGTGGTACACGCCGTCGGCGAAGAACAGGTTGTTCAGGTATTCGCTCCAGTGGGGATACAGGGTGCCCTTACCCAGGAAGTCGTCCTGCTGCCAGGCGTACTTATCCCCCTCCGAGCGGATGCTGCGCACAGCCCGCCGCAGCGTATTGCGGGTATGCACCACCGGCGCGATGCACCGGATCAGCCCCACCACGAACAGCGCCACGATGCCGGCATACACCAGCAGATTCGATATGCCGCTGAGGGCATTGGAAAAGAGCGAGTGAATAAAATCCATGCGCACCTCCCGTATAATCTCAGTTTCGTCAATCCTTCAGACGCGAACGCCGCCGCGCCAGTTCCATCTATTTCCAGGGCCGGATATTCTACCCCACCCTGTATATATTTATTCATTTACCAGTATAGCATTACAATGGAGTATTAATGGGTAGAAATGTTGACTTAATCGTGACAAATGGGCCGGGGCGTCCAGTGAACGCCCCGGCCCATCGCCAGACTCCCTATTTTCCGTACAGCTGGAACAGCAGCCACCGCACCAGCCTGCACGGCAGCAGGCTGTCCAGCAGCACCAGCAGCTTATAGGAGAAGCCGATGGTGTATTCCGGCTTCACGCGGCGCTTTTGCAGGGCCACGCGGACGATGGTCTTCGCGGCGTCCTCTGGGCGCATGCCGTTCTGCTCGTCCTTCTCCATCTTCTCCACGGAGCGGGCAATGCGCCCGCCGTATGCCGCGTCCCCGACGGCGCTCTTCTTGCGGGCGGCGGTGAAGCCGGTCTTGATGTCGCCGGGCAGCACGTTGGCCACCTGGATGCCGAAGGGGGCCACCTCGTTGTACAGCGCCATGGTCAGCGCGCGCACGGCGGCCTTGGAGATGGAATACCATGCCTGAAAGGGTATGGCGAACACGCCCGCCACGCTGCTGATATTCACGATGCGGCCCGCCTTGGCCTCGCGCATATGGGGCAGCACGGCGCGGATGACGTTATCCATGCCGAACAGGTTCACCTCCATCAGCTTGTGGGCGTCGGCGGAATCGGTGAACTCCATCGCGCCGGAAATGCCGAAGCCCGCGTTGTTGATGAGGATATCGACGCGGCCCTCCCTCGCGAACACCGCCTCCACGGCGGCCTTCACCGCGGCCCCGTCGGTCACGTCCACGCTGAAATGGTTTGGATCGTTCTCCGCCGCGCGGCGGCTGAACTCGTAGACCCTGCAGCCCTTCTCCCGCAAAAGCTGAACCGTGGCCCGCCCGATGCCGCTGGTGCCGCCGGTGAGTATGACGACCTCGTTCATGGTGATCTCCTCCGGGTTGTTGTTTTCATTAATTATACACGAGAAAGAGGTAGATGGCAAATCAGAATTCACGCTAGAGTGTGTTTCTAAATGGCGGGAGACGCAGTATCGAGCAGATAGAGTTGCATTTCAAGGCGATTTTCCGCAGGTTTGATGGCGGCAAATCAAGGGAAATCAACGTAGAAATGCAGCTTTAGATGCCGAAAATGCGCTTCAGACATTTTAGAAACACACTCTAGTATCATGCAGGAAACCGCCCCCGGCGCGGCGAATAATGCCAACCGGAGGCGGTTTTATGAACAAGAACACCCGGCGCGTGGCGGTCAGCGGCATGATGGTGGCGCTGGCAACGGCGATACTGCTGATGGGCGGCGTGATTCCCGCGGCCACGTTCGTGGGCCCGGCGCTGGCGGGGCTGCTGGT
>JAFVBK010000026.1 GCA_017480045.1 Clostridia bacterium | reverse complement strand
CCTCCAGGAAGCCGGGATAGTCGGTGCGCACCTCGTAGGGCTTGCCGTACAGCCAGTCGGGCAGGCCGCCGTTGCGCATCTCGCCGTGGGCAAAGGGGCCGATTCGGGCGATCACCATCATGCCGTGCCGCTCGCACACCTCCAGGAACCGGCGCAGGTCCCGGCAGCCGTCGAAGCGGAACACGCCCTCCTCTTCCTCGTGCACGTTCCAAAACACATAGGTGGAGACGATGTTCACGCCGCCGCACTTCATCTTGACGACGGCGTCTTCCCATTGGTCCGGCGATACGCGGGAGAAGTGCATTTCGCCGCTGACGCCGAAGAAGGGCCTGCAGTCCAGCGTCATGTAATCGTTGGTGAAGGACAGCGCCAGCCCGCCGGGGTCAGTGCCGGTAAAGCGCTCTCCCAGGGGATAGACGCGCTTCGGAGCAATCCGTCTGAGGTCCAAATCATATCGCACAGCGCTCGCCTCCCGCATGGGCTCGATCTATCCTGGTTGAAGGGGGCCGTCAGTCAAAACGCCATCGGATGTTTCGGCGATAGGTCTCGCCGGGCGACAGGAGCGATGCCTTGGCGCCGGGCATGTGGAAGGGGTCCGGAAGCCCCTGTGCCTCGAGGGCGATGGCGCAGCCGGGGGCGGCGGCGCCGGGGGCGGCACGCAGCTTTGTATCGGCGCCCAGGTAGCCGCCCGAATACAGCACGACGGCGGGTTGGTCGGTGGTCATGGTCATGCGGATTCCGCTGCCGGGATCGTACAGGCGGGCGGCACCGCCCATTGCGCGCGCGAGGGCGGGATCGAGAACATAGGCGTTGTTGAAGCCGCGGGCGTTGCGCAGTTGGGGGTGGTCGAGATGATCGGCCAGCTTGCCAGAAAGCGCGCAGGGAACGGAAAAATCCATGGCTTCATCCGCGTCCACGATGGCGACGGGCAGGTGGGCTTCGTCGTTGTGGACGACTTTTTTAGCAGCGACTTCCAGAACCTGATCCATCACGCTGCCGTCGAAGCGCCCGCTCAAATCCCAATAGACGTGGTTGGTAAGGTCCAGCCAGGTGGGTCGGTCGGTGGTCGCGGTGTAGGCGACGCGAAGGGTGTTCCCCTCGACCGTGTATTCCGCAGACAGCGCGCGGTTGCCGGGATAGCCATCCAGGCCGTCCGGCAGACGCAGGACAAAGCGAACGCGGGCAGGGGTGACCTCCTCTAACGACCAACAACTTATGGCGCAGCCATGCTCGCCGCCGTGCAGATGATTGCGCCCTTCGTTTTGCGTGAGCTGGTACTTCTTATTACCAATGGTGATTACGCCGTCTCGCACCCGGCCGCAGCAGGGGCCGATGGTTCGGCCCGCGAGGGAGGGATCGCCCTCTCCGGTTTCAAGGCTCTTGGCGGGCAGCGCGACTTCAGTGAATGTGCCGCGGGCGTTCGGAACTCGCACGCTGGCGATGGATGCGCCCAAGCTGCTGAGCGCGCAGCTTATATTGGAAGAGCTGATTTCAAGGATTTGTGCGGGCATAGGATCCCCTCCTGTCTGGCTGGGGCCATTATAGCAGTTTGCTGAAAGAAGCGATAGATCGTTTTTATATAAACAGCAATTTTTCTAAATTGATAGGCAAGTTTTTGTAATGACAGCCATAAATATATCCGTTACAATAAAGCTAACAACATACTAGCAGAGCGAAACGGAACGACGAAACGGAGGTGTTTGAGGAATGACCAACACACTGGAATTCCGGCATATCACCAAGTATTTCCCCGGCGTCAAGGCTCTTGACGATGTGAGCTTTGTGGCCAATGGCGGTGAGGTGCTGGCATTTCTGGGCGATAACGGCGCGGGCAAGTCGACGCTGCTCAAGACGCTGAACGGCGACTACCAGCCGGACGAGGGACAGTACCTGATCGACGGCGCGGAAGCACATTTTAAAAACCCGCACGAGGCCATCGAGGCGGGCATCAGCGTCATCTATCAGGAGCGTCAGATCCTTCCGGCGCTGTCGGTGGCGGAGAATATCTACCTGGGCCGCATGCCCGTCAAGGGCCGCCTGATCGATACTCGCAAGCTGAACGAGATGGCCAAGAAGATCATCGACGACTTCGAGCTTCCCATTTCGCCCACCGCCAAGGTTCACGAGCTCTCCATCGCCTACCAGCAGATGGTGGAGATCATGAAGAGCTACAGCCGCGAGAACCTGAAGGTCATCTGCTTCGACGAACCCACGGCTTCCCTCTCCGACGCGGAGATCGAATGCCTGTTCAGGATCATTAACAAGCTGCGGGACGAGGGCAAGATCATCATCTACGTCTCCCACCGCATGAAGGAGATTCAGGAGATCGCCGACAAAGTGGCCATCTTCAAGGACGGCCGCTACGTGACCACGCTGGATGCCCATCAGGCGACCCAGGCGGAGATGGTCCGATTGATGGTGGGCCGCGACTTGGGCGACATCTACGATTCTCTGGACCGGGACAAGCAGATCGGAGACGTGCTGCTGGAGGTCAAGGACTTGGAGTCCGACTATGTGGACGGCGTGTCCTTCCAGCTGCACAAGGGCGAGGTGCTGGGCTTCTCCGGCCTGGTGGGCGCGGGTCGCACGGAGGTCATGCGCGCCATCATCGGCGCGGACAGGATGACCAAGGGCGAGGTCTTCATGGAGGGCAAGCCCATCCATTGCGAGGCTCCCTCGGACGCTCAGAGGCTGGGTATTGTGCTGGTGCCGGAGGACCGGAAGGACCAGGGCATCCTGGCGAACCTGTCCGTGGCCGGAAACATCAACATCTCCCTGCTCAATGAAAACTCCGACAAGTTCGGCTTCGTCAGCGCCAAGAAGGAGGCGGAGGTGGCCGAGCGCAGCATCAGGGAGTTCGCTATCAAGACCCCCTCCCCGGACAAGAAGATCGTGGAGCTATCCGGCGGCAACCAGCAGAAGTGCATCGTGGCCCGCTGGATGGAGACCCACCCGAAGGTTTTGATCCTGGACGAGCCCACGAAGGGCATCGACGTGGGCGCGAAATCCGAGTTCTACAACATGATCTGCTCATTTGCCAAGCAGGGCTTGGGCGTGATACTGATTTCGTCGGAGCTTCCGGAGGTCATCGGCCTTTCAGACCGCATCATCGTCATGCGCGGCGGCAAGATCAGCGGCGAAGTGATGCGTGAGAACGCTACAGAACAGAGGCTCCTGAGCCTTGGCATGATGGAGGAGAACGCAAAATGAAAAAGGGATTGAAAATCAACGGCAACCTGATCGTATTGATCATCGCCCTGGTCGTGGTTGTAGCCGTGTTCTCGCTGCTGAACCACAACTACTTCACCGTCGTGAACATGGTGAACATCCTGATTGCGGCATCCCTGGTGGGCCTGGTGGCCATCGGCCATACCTACCTGATCATCGAAGGCCAGAACGACCTGTCCCCAGGCGCTCTGGTGGCCTTCCTGGGCGTTCTCAGCGCGCTGCTTGTGTCCAAGGGCCTGGGCTTCTTCCCGACCCTGCTGATTACGATGGTGGTCGGCGGCGCGGTGGGCGTGTGTAACGCCTTCATGGTCAACAAGCTGAAGCTGGAAGCCTTCATCGCCACCCTGGTCACCCAGTCCGTCATGCGCGGCTTCGCCTACATCATCTGCAACGGCAAGCCCGTGGGCATCTCCGACAAGACCTTCATCTGGGTCGGCAAGGCCCGCCTGCTGGGCCTGCCCTTCAGCGTGTGGCTGATGATCGTTGCCTTCATCATCTTCGGCATCATCCTGGCCAAGACCCGCTTCGGCCGCAGCGTCTACGCCATCGGCGGCAACGCCCAGGCGGCGCGCCTTGCCGGCATGAATCCCCAGCGGATCGTCACCGTTTCCTTCGTGATGATGGGCCTGCTGTGCTCCATCGGCGGCATCGTGTACGTGGCCCGCATGCAGTCCGGCCAGCCCTCCGCCAATGTGAACCTGGAGTTTGACGCCATCACCGCGGTCATCCTGGGCGGCGTGTCCTTCGCCGGCGGCGTGGGCAGCATGCCCGGCACCGTGATCGGCGTGCTGCTGATCCAGGCCTTCAACACGGGCCTGAACATGGCCGGCATCCCCAACGCCAACTTCTGGCAGTACGTGGGCAAGGGCGCCCTGCTGCTGATCGCCCTGACCGCCGACTATGTGCGCAAGGTGAACAACGACAAGCGCCTGCTGGCCGAGAGCAAGAAGAACCGCTGATATTGGCATGGGGGAGGGCTTTCCCTCTCCCAGCATGGAACCGATGTTAAGGCAATAAAGCCTTAAACATAGACAACAATTTTAGGAGGTAACTATCATGAAGAAGATCCTGGCTCTGGTTCTCATCGCCATGCTGGCGATCGGCAGCTGCGCTTTCGCCGAGGCGCTGCACGACAAGAACGGCGACGGCAAGCTGGTCGTCTACGGCATCTACAAGGCTGGCGATCAGACCTGGTTCATCAACGAGGGCGACGCTGCCCGCAAGACCGTGGAAGAGGCCGGCGGCGAGTTCTACTATGAGGACTGCCTGATGGACGGCTCCAAGATGCTGGACGCTATCGAGCGCGCTCACTCCAACAACGCCGACGGCATCGTGATCTGCGTGCCCGACCAGACCATGTCCCAGAACGTGGTGGACCTGTGCGCCGAGTATGACATCGCCGTGGTTGCCGCTGACGATGCCCTGGAAGTGGACGGCGAGAAGATCGCGCCCTGGGTCGGCATCGCCGGCTATGACATCGGCTCTTCCTGCGCGGAGTGGCTGTGCGACTACATCGAGGAGAAGGAGCTGGCCGACGACGAGACCACCGGCGTCCTGATCATGACCATGTCCACCGTGTCCAGCTGCGTGCCGCGCACCGACGGCGAGTACGACGTGCTGACCGCCCGCCTGCCCCAGATCGAGGAAAGCGGCCGCCTATTCTACGCCGACTATGACGGCACCACCGAGAAGGGCAATACCGCTGCCGCCGCCATCATCACCGGCAATCCCCAGATCACCAAGTGGATGGTCATGGGCGCCAACGAGGAAGGCGTCATCGGCTGCGTGCGCGCTCTGGAGACCAATGGTGTGGACGCCGAGTCCGCTTGCGTGGGCATGGGCGCTTACATGGTCGTCGAAGAGTATGAGAACGGCACCGCCCTGCGCGCCGCCCCCTACTTCTCCGATGTGGCCATCGGCACCTACTCCGTGAACACCCTGTTCTCCCTGATCGACGGCGAAGAGGTCGAGATGGAGACCGCCGTTCCCGCCGAGATCACCACTCCCGACAACTATCACGATATCCTGGGCTGATAGAGAGCTGGAAGGCCTCTGAGGCATAACGAAGCGGTGCCCCGATCAAGCGATTGACCGGGGCACCTCAAAAGAAGGACCGTAGAACGGTTATGAGCTCTGAAGGTTCGCTCGATACTTGCTCGGCGTCAGGCCGAGGCGATTCTTGAAGGTTGTGCAGAAGGTGGATTCGTTGGAGAATCCGCAGATGTAGGCGATATTCTTGATGGGATCATCGGTGCTCTTCAGGTAGAAGGTTGCCAGATTTAGCCGCGCGTGGATCAGGTAGTCGTGGGGCGAAAGGCCCACGTGGCGCTTGAAGGTGCGCGCGAAATGGTAGGGGCTGAGATTCGCGCGCTTCGCCAGCGCGTCGAGGCTGAGGTTCTTGTCCAGATTATCCAGCATGTAGTTGCGGATATCCTCTATCATCTCATTGCCGGCGGAGGGGCGTTGCTCCGCGGTCACGAGGAATTCCGTGAGCATGTTTACGATCATTCGATTGACGATGGCGTCCTCCAGGGGTCCGCTCCTGGCGGTGCGGTCGCAGAGCTCGACCAGCGTGTTGCGGCAGCGGTCGAAGTTCTTTGGAACAAACCGTCCCTCTTTGAGGATGGCGCCGCAAAGCTCCTTCGCGGTGGGCCCGTCGAAGTGAATCCAATACATTTCACTGGGCTCGATCGCCCCGTATTCATGAGACCTGTAGCAGTTGATCAGCGCGAATGCCCCCTGGGGCAGCTCCACGCGCCGGTCGTCCTGATTGACATAGTAGCCCAGGCCGCGCTTGATGTACAGCAACAGATAGCTGTCGAAGTTCGGCCGGCGGACGACGTAGTCCGCGCCGCATTCGTAGTGCCCCACACAGAGGGCGTAGAGAAACATGCGCTTTGCCTGCTCCGCAGTATCGTAGAGATAGATTTGCGATTGGGGAAGTATTCCCCGACCATAGGGACGCATATCAACCGCCTGCCTTGCTGCGTTAATAATATCTCACATTAATTATATGTAAAAGAAGTCGCTTTGTCAACTTTGCTTTCACGGTACCCCGACATTGCATTAAAACAGGAGGGCACATTTATGGAACACAAGCCGCATCATGCGCAAGTCTGGACAGAAAAGATGGTCATTCCGACCTATGGCTGCGGACAGCCGGACAAGAACCCGATGTTCCTGGAGAAGCGCGTCTATCAGGGCTCCAGCGGCAAGGTGTATCCGCTGCCGGTGGTGGACAAGATCTTCGACGAGAAGGAAGACAAGGAATACCAGGCCGTGTGGCTTGAGAACGACTACATCCGCGTGCTGGTGCTGCCGGAGCTGGGCGGGCGCATTCAGCGGGCCTACGACAAGACCAACGGCTATGACTTCGTGTACTACAACGAGGTGATCAAACCCGCGCTGGTGGGCCTGGTGGGCCCGTGGATCAGCGGCGGCATCGAGTTCAACTGGCCCCAGCACCATCGTCCGACCACCTATGCGCCCGTGGACTGGCGCATCCTTGAGAACGCCGACGGCAGCGCCTCGGTGGAGCTCTCGGAGGTGGATCAGATGTACGGCACCAAGGGCAAGATGACCTTCACGGTCTATCCCGACAAGGCCTATATCGAGATCAAGGGCCAGCTGTACAACCGCACCAACCTGCCCCAGACCTTCCTGTGGTGGGCCAATCCCGCCGTGGCGGTCAACGACAACACCCAGTCGGTATTCCCGCCGGACGTGTGCGCGGTGTACGACCACGGCAAGCGGGACGTCAGCAAGTTCCCCATCGCCACCGGCGTGTACTACAAGCACGATTACGGCGCCGGCGTGGATATCTCCCGCTACAAGAATATCCCGGTGCCCACCAGCTACATGTGCGCCCACAGCGACTATAACTTCGTCGGCGGCTATGACTATGGCGTGGACGCGGGCATCCTGCATATCGCGGATCATCACGTCTCCCCCGGCAAGAAACAGTGGACCTGGGGCAACGGCGACTTTGGCCAGGCCTGGGACCGGAACCTGACCGACGCCAACGGGCCCTACATCGAGCTGATGACCGGCATGTACTGCGACAATCAGCCGGACTTCACCTGGCTCAAGCCCTTTGAGGAAAAGACCTTCACCCAGTACTTCATGCCCTACAAGGCGGCGGGCTACGTGAAGAACGCCAGCCGGGAGTGCGTGCTGAATCTGGACGTGAAGGACGGCAGGGCGTCCATCGTGGTCTACGCCACCCAGCCCTTCAAGGCCGCCCGCGTGGTGCTGACGGCGGCAGGGGAGATCGTGTACGACAAGACGGCCGATCTCAGTCCCACCGAGGTGTTGAAGGCCGAGGTATCCGTATCTGTGGACGAGACCGAGCTGAATCTGTCCGTCTATGCCGCGGGCGGGCGCAAGCTGCTGGAATACGCGCCGCGGCCAAAGAAGATCGAGGAGATTCCAGATCCCGCCGCGCCGGCGAAGCTGCCGGAGGAGATTTTGACCGTCGAGGAGCTGTATCTCACCGGCATCCATCTGGAGCAGTATCGCCACGCCACCTACCTGCCGGACCCCTACTACTTGGAGGCGCTCAAGCGCGATCCCGGCGACATCCGAGCCAACAACGCCTACGGCACGTTGCTGCTGCGCCGTGGACGGTTCGCGGAGGCGGAGAAATACTTCCGCGCGGCCATCGCCCGCATGACGGAGCGCAATCCCAACCCCTACGACAGCGAGGCCTACCTGAACCTTGGCCTCAGCCTGCGGTATCAGGACAGGGAGGACGAGGCCTACGACGCCTTCTTCAAGGCCACCTGGACGGCGGCGCAGCAGGAGACGGGCTACTACCACATCGCCTGCATCGACTGCAAGCGCGGCGAATACGCGCTGGCGCTGGAGCACGTGGAGCGCAGCCTGGTGAAGAACTGGCACAACCTCAAGGCACGCGCGCTCAAGGGCATGATCCTGGACAGCCTGGGCCGCGAGGAGGAGGCCGAGGCGTGGTATGAGGAGAATTTGAAGCTGGACTCCTTTGACTACGTGTCCCGCGTCGAGAGCTGCGACCTGGAGGGCGCGCTGAAGCTGATGGGCGATCTCGTCAGCAGCTACATCGAATGCGCCATCGACTACGCCGAGGCGGGCTACTACGCCGACGCGGTGGCCATTCTGGAGCGCTGCCCAAAGGCCGGGCCCATGGCGCTCTATCACAAGGCGCTGTATGCCGCGAAACTGGACGGCGAGCTGCCGAAGCGGGCGCTGGCGGACGCGGCGGCGGCGTGCAGCCTGTACTGCTTCCCCAACAAGCTGGAGGATATCGTCGCCCTGACGCATGCCATTGCGAACAACCCGTCGGACAGCAAGGCGCTCTACTATCTGGGCTGTCTTTGGTATGACAAGCGCCAGTTTGACGACGCCATCGCCTGCTGGGAGCGCAGCGCCGAGCTGGACGAGCGATTCCCCACGGTGTGGCGCAATCTGTCGCTGGCCTGGTTCAACAAGCGCGGCGATCGGGAAAAGGCCCGCGCGGCCATGGAGAAGGCCTACAGCCTGGACGAGACGGATGCCCGCGTGCTGCTGGAGCTGGATCAGCTCTACCACAAGATCGGCCTGCCGCTTGAGGAGCGGCTGGCGTTCCTGGACGCGCACAGGGCCACGGCGTTCCAGCGCGACGACCTGTATGTGGAGTACTGCACGATTCTGAACGATCTCGGCCGCTACCAGGCGGCGCTGGACCTGATCATGG
>JAFVBK010000295.1 GCA_017480045.1 Clostridia bacterium | reverse complement strand
TTCAAACCTTGAAGCAAATGGCGGATTATTTCAATACCTCCATAGATTATATCGTCGGGCACACGGACATCAAGGACCCCTTTGACAACACGGAGGCCTTTCACCTCAACGCCGACGAGGGCGAGCTCATCACCCAATATCGCGCGCTGTCTCCGAAGGAGCGGGGGTGCGTCAGGCAGGTGGTGGACACGCTGCTGGACAAGTGAATACCGGCATGACGCCCGCGCTTCGGCGCGGTTTTGTTTTTGTGTGGAAGCGTTTTCGGCGTCTGTCCGCCCCGGATTTCTTCCAGGGCAAACGCATGAATTACAGAAGTATGGCATAACTGAAATCGATGACCTTGTAGGGGCGCCGTTGCGGCGCCCGCCCGGTACATAGCGCATCGTTCAACTCGGCGGGCGGCGCAACGCCGCCCCTACAATTACACCTATTTCATTCCATTGTAATTCTATTGCCATTCATGCGTAAGCCCTGAAATTCGTCCGCTGATGTATTGTGCATTGGGGAGAGGATATGCTATAATCATTTTATAATTGGAAATTTACCGGTTTTTCAAATAGAAGAAAGAGGGGGAAATGGTATGAGGCTTGGAAAGCTGCTCTGCCTGCTGCTGGCGATCACATTGGCGCTGAGCGGCGTAGCCGCGCTCGCGGAGGAAGCCGCGCCGCTGGAGGCCGTCGTGGAGGAGGTGGAGGCCGTGCTGGGCGAGGAAGCGCCGGAGGCGGCTTCTGAAACCGCGCCGGAGGGAGACCTGCAGCCCCAGACGATGGAGGCGCCGGAGGACGCCGCGCCCACGGACACGGACGGCACCGCGCCCGATGAGCAGGCGGTGGCGGCGCCGGCCGGTCCGCTGACGGCGCTGAGCCTGCCCGCGGAGATGACCATCGGCGTGGGCGAACAGGCGCAGCTGCGGCCGGTGCCGACCCCCGCGGGGGCGACCTACAGCCTGACCTATGCCACCGGCAAGAAGAAGATCGTCCCGGTGACGGCGGACGGCGTGATCACCGGCAAGAAAAAGGGCACGGCCACCATCACCGCGACGGCGGACAACGGCGTCTCGGCGCAGGTGAAGGTGACGGTGCTGAAGGGCCCCAAGACCGTGACGCTCACCGCGCCCGCGGCCGTTGGCTTGGGCGACCGGTTCCGCTGCGGCGTGGTCTATAACGCCAAGGCGGGGGGTGGCTATGCGCTGACCTCGGACAATCCCGCCGTGCTGCGGGTGGAATCGGACGGCAGCGTCTCGGCGCTGGCGCTGGGCGCGGCCACGTTGACGGCGCGCAGCTACAACGGCAAAGAATCCAGCGCGGCCGTCAAGGTGCTGGCCGCGCCGACGGCCATGTGGTTGAGTCAAACCGAGGCCACGGTGGGCCAGGGCGGAACGCTGAAGCTCGCCGCGAATTTCCCGGAGGGCAGCGGCGGCACGGTCAGCTATGCCAGCTCCAACGCGGGCGTCGCGAGCGTCGATCCGGCCACCGGCGAGGTGACCGGCGCGGCGCTGGGCAGCGCGGTGATCACCGCGCGCAGCTACAACGGCCTGACGGATGCCTGCGCGGTGCGGGTGCTGCCCGCGCCCGAAGGGCTGACGGTGCCCGCAAGCAGCATCGCGCTGGGCGTGGGCGAGCAGGCGCAGCTGGCAGTGGCGCCACAGCCGGCGGGCTCCGCGTGCAGCCTGACCTACAAGAGCGGGAAGCCGAAATACGTGACCGTGTCGGCGGACGGCGTCGTCACCGCCCACAAGAAGGGCAAGGCCGTCGTCACCGTCAAGGCGCAGAACGGCGTGTCCGTCAAGGTGAAGGTGCAGGTGCTGGCCGCGCCGAAGACGGTGTCCATTCAGGTGGACCGTCCGACGCTGGCCGTGGGCGAAACCACCATGGCGCGCTGCGTGCTGCCGAAGAAGACCGCCGCGGGCTATACCTTCCGCGCGGACGACAGCGGCGTGCTGCGCATTGCCGCCGACGGCACGATCACCGCGCTGGCGGAGGGCGTCGCCAATGTGTACGTGACCACCTCCAACGGCCTGACCGCCAGCGCCGCCGTCACGGTGGGCACGCCCGCCGCGCCGTCCGCCGGCGGCGCGACCTCCGGTCCCTTTGAGATCACCTTTATGAATATCGGTCGCAACGACGGCATACTGATCCACTGCGGCGGGGAGTGGGCCTACATCGATTCCGGCTCTCATCAGCAGGGGCCCATTGCCGTGGACTATATGCGCGCCCAGGGCGTCAACCGCCTGAAATACTACATCGGCACCCACGGCCACATCGACCACGTGGGCGGCGCGCCGGTGATCCTGGCGGCGATTCCGACGGAGCAGGTGATCGTGCCCCATGACCGCGTGACCTCCCAGATCAAGAAGCTGGCCCAGAGCGACGCGGAAAAGCAGGCCGCCAGCGCGGCGAACTATCGCGTGGTGACGGTGGGAGATAAGTTCTGGCTGGGCGGCGCGGAATTCCTGGTGCTGGGCCCGATCAAGATCGTGCGCTGCGATCCGAAGAAAAACAAGGAGAACTACAATTCGCTGGTCATCCGCGTGACCTACGGCAACAACACCTTCCTGCTGACCGGCGACGCCACCAACAAGGAGTTCAAGGAGATCGAGGCGGCCAACCCCGGCTGCCTGCGGGCACAGGTCTACAAGGTGCCCCACCACAACAGCACCTTCGCCTTCCCCGCCCAGCGCTGCCAGCCGCAGATTTCCGTGTTCTCCACCAGCAGGAACGACTTGCCGAAGTCCAAGTTTGTGAAGTTCCTGCGAGAACTGGGCAGCGAGATCTACATCACCGCCGATAACCGCCACGGGCATGTGAAGATCGTGTCCGACGGCAAGACGCTGTCGGTGACGACGCAGTATCCATATCAATAGAGGACATTGTAAAAGTGACCGCCGCGAAATTTCGCGGCGGTCACATATTTTCACAGCATTCTCAATATAAAAGTGCGGGTTCCTTGACGCCGCGCCAGCGTGTTCATCTTGTTGACTGAAAATAGGGTTATCCCCAGAACACCGACAGCGACGGAATCACCTGCTTTTTGCGGGAGAGGATGCCCGGCAGGAAGGCGCGATGATCCTCGGCGCGCACATTGAAGGCCTGGGCGATCACGTCCGGCGCGCCCAGGAACAGCAGGTGGGTGCCCTCCTGGAGCATGTCGGTGATCATGAAGAGCATCATGTCCAGCTGTTTTTCCGCCAGCCGGGCCCGCATGGCGGCCAGGAAATCGTCCGCGCGCGTCAGCACGCGCGCCGAGTCCAGCGTCACCACCTGGCCCACGCCCAGCGTGTGGCCGGAGATCATGAATTCCTTGTAGTCCTGGAACAGTATATCGTCCGGGGACTTGTCGTCGCTGGTGGATGCGGAGAAGATCATTCGGCCCAGCTCGTCGATGGATTCATGGGCGATGGAGGCCATGCGCTCGGCGGTCTGGATGTCTCGCGGGGTGCAGGTGGGGGACTTGAACATCAGCGTGTCGCTGATGATGGCGCAGGTCAGCAGGCCCGCCATGCGCGTGGTGGGCATCAGCCCCCGCTCCATGAACATGCCGGCCACGATGGTGGCGGTGCTGCCCACGGGCTCGTTGCGCATGTAGATGGGGCTGCCGGTCTGCACGTCGGCCAGGCGATGGTGGTCGATGATCTCCAGGATCTCGGCCTGCTCCAGGCCGGGCACGGATTGGGCCACCTCGTTGTGATCCACCAGCACCACCCGCTTGCGCCGTGGCTTTAAAAGGTGGATGCGGCTCAGCGTGCCGACCACCTTGTTGTCGTCGTCCACCACGGGAAAGGCGCGGTGCCTGTTGTCCTGGGCCATCTGGCGCACGTCGTCCACGTAGTCGGTCAGCCGCGCCGGACAGAGGCTGGTGGTGCGGCATACCCGCGATACCGGCAGCGACTGGAAGATCATCCGCGCCGCGCGGTAGGGCTCGTGAGGGGTCGAGATGACCAGGCATTTGGTCTCGATCTGACGAACCTCCTCCGGCACGGAGGCCTGACACACCACCACGCAGGGCACGCCCGCGCGCAGCGCGTCCATGATCACCTCGGGCTGGTGCCCGCAGAGCAGCACGGTTTGGGGCGTCAGCTGGATGGCCTCCTCGCCGCCGGTGGGCAGGGCGATGGTCACCCGGCCGCTGACGCGGTTGGTGGGGCTCTTGCCGTCCAGCACGATGCTGCCCTCCAGGGCGCTGACCAGGTTGAACACGGGGATGTCCTCAATCTCCGGGTGCAGCACCGAGCGCATGTCGTGGGCGGCGATGGTGTTGGTGGAGAGCATGCCGTACAGCGTGCCGTCGTCCTCCACCACCGGCAGAGCCACGGTGTTCTCGTCCCGGTGCAGCAGCTGCCAGGCCCGATCCACCGTCACGGCCTTGTTCAGCGCCGGGGGCGTGTCGAAGCTCAGGTCGCTGACCTGCGTGCGCAGATTGTGGATCAGCGCCGGCGGTTCAAAGCCGTAGCGATCCAGCACCAGCTGGGTCTCATCGTTCACGCGGCCCAGCCGCGCCGCCACGTATTCCCGGTCGCCCAGCGCGTTTCTCAGCTGGGCGTAAGCCATGGCGGATACGATGGAATCGGTGTCAGGATTGCGGTGTCCGGTGACATAGATAGGGTCCATAGCGCGAGCCTCCTTCATATTTATATCAGTATACCACATTTTACATCGAGAGGGGAAGCCTTTAAGTTTATGAAAACGGTTTAGCCATATTTGTTCGCTGAATGCTAAATAAAGGTCAAGAAAAAATGTAATAAATGCTAGACATTTTGAGCTGGCTGTGCTATAATCCCTATTGTCGGCAGATGAGCGCGACGGCGCCCCTCGGCCGGACAACGCGGGATGCAAAGCCTGTGAGGGCTTGCACAATATAGTCAAAGGAGTGTACCCTAGTATGAAGAAGATTCTTGCTATGCTGCTCGTTGCGATGCTGGCTCTGAGCTGCACCGCCGCTCTGGCCGAGAAGGTTGGCGTTTCCATGCCCACCAAGGACCTGCAGCGCTGGAACCAGGATGGCGCCAACATGGAAGCCCAGCTGAAGGACGCTGGCTACGAAGTTGACCTGCAGTTCGCTTCCAACGATGTGAAGACCCAGCTGGACCAGGTTGAGAACATGATCGCTGAGGGCGCTGACGTTCTGGTCATCGCCGCCATCGAAGGCTCCTCTCTGGGCGAGGCTCTGGCCATGGCCAAGGACGAGGGCATCCCGGTCATCGCTTATGACCGCCTGCTGATGGACTCTGACGGCGTTTCCTACTATGCGACCTTCGACAACTACATGGTCGGCACCGTGCAGGGCACCTATGTGAAGGACGCTCTGGATCTGGACAACGCGGAAGGCCCCTTCAACCTGGAGATCACCGCTGGCGATCCCGGCGACAACAACACTCGTTACTTCTATCAGGGCGCTATCGACGTGCTGCAGGAGTACATCGACGCTGGCAAGCTGATCGTCGTTTCCGGCCAGACCGCTTTCGACGACGTTGCCACCCCCCTGTGGGCCACTGAGACCGCTCAGTCCCGCGCTGAGAACATCCTGTCCTCCTACTATGCCGACGGCTCCAACGTGGATGCCTGGCTGTGCTCCAACGACTCCACCGCTCAGGGCGTTGTGGCTGCGCTGGATGCCAACTACAACGGCGAGTGGCCCATCGTGACCGGTCAGGACTGCGACAAGGTCAACGTGAAGTACATGATCGACGGCAAGCAGAGCATGTCCGTCTTCAAGGACACCCGTACCCTGGCCGCGCAGGTCGTGAAGATGGTCGGCCAGATCATCGCCAGCGAGGATGTCGACGTGAACGACACCGAGACCTATAACAACAACGTGATCGTCGTGCCGTCCTTCCTGTGCGAGCCCGTGTTCGCGGATGTCAACAACTACGAAGAGCTGCTGATCGAATCCGGCTACTACACCGAGGACGATCTGAAGTAATTCAACCTCACCTGATGAAGGTATGATGCAGGCGGGCGTGCCCCGCCTGCATCATTTAAGAATGCGGCGGAGCGTCTTTCAGTTTGGAAAGTTGGAGGAGAGCCATGGCAAACATACTGCTGGAAATGAAGAACATTACCAAGACCTTCCCCGGCGTGAAGGCCCTCGACAACGTCAACCTCCAGGTGGAGCAGGGCGAGATCCACGCGCTGGTGGGCGAAAACGGCGCGGGCAAGTCCACGCTGATGAACGTGCTCAGCGGTATCTATCCCTACGGCACCTATGAGGGCGATATCGTCTATAACGGGCAGGTCTGTAAGTTCTCGAATATCAAGGATTCCGAAAAGCTGGGCATCGTCATCATCCATCAGGAGCTGGCGCTGGTTCCAGAGATGACGATCGGCGAGAATATGTATCTGGGCAACGAGCGCGGCCATAAGTTCGCGATCGACTGGAACACCACCTATGCCGAGGCCGACAAGTATCTCAAAATGGTGGGCCTGGAGGAGAACTCCAAGGTGCAGGTGAAGACCATCGGCACCGGCAAGCAGCAGCTGGTTGAAATCGCGAAGGCGTTGGCCAAGAACGCGAAGCTGCTGATCCTGGACGAGCCTACCTCGTCCCTGAACGAAGAGGATTCCCGCGCGCTGCTGGACCTGATGCTGGGCTTCAAGAAGCAGGGTATGACCATGATCATCATATCCCACAAGCTCAACGAGGTCGCCTACGTCGCGGACAAGATAACCGTCATTCGCGACGGCACCACCATTGAAACCATCGACAACCGCGGCCCGGAACCGGTGAGCGAGGAGCGCATCATCAAGGGCATGGTTGGCCGCGAGATGACCAACCGTTTCCCCAAGCGCGAGGGCGTGAAGGTTGGCGACGTGCAGATGGAGGTGGAGCACTGGACGGTGCACCACCCGCTGTATCCGGAGCGCAAGGTGGTGGACGACGTGTCCATCAACGTGCGCAAGGGCGAGGTCGTGGGCATCTATGGCCTGATGGGCGCCGGCCGCACCGAGCTGGCCATGTCCATCTTCGGCCAGAGCTACGGCGTGAACTTTTCCGGCGAGCTGAAGATCGACGGCAAGCCCGTCAAGATGAAGAAGAGCGAGGCCGACGCCATCCGGCACAAGATCGCCTATGTCACCGAGGACCGGAAGGGCAACGGCCTGATCCTGTCCCAGTCCATCAAGGTGAACACGTCGCTGGCGAACCTGTCGAGCCTGGCAAAGCTGGGCGTGATCGACCAGGA
>JAFVBK010000294.1 GCA_017480045.1 Clostridia bacterium | reverse complement strand
GACGATACGCGCGAAGGAGCCGCTGGAGCACCGGCACGCGGATCAGCTGGAGAACCGCTGCCCGGCCTGCTCGTTCTTCGTGATGCTGCTTTCCGCCGCCGCGCTGGCGGGGGAGGCGGTCAACGCCCTGCGGGGCAGGGCGCTGCTGCGCGGAGACGCCGTTTTTTGCCTGGGCGCGGCGCTGGCGTTCGTGAGCGGGCTCGCAGCCCATCGCGGATGGAAGCGGTTGAAGTGTCGGAAGGACGATTCGCCGCCCGGCTCGCAGGCAGCCCCTGTTTAAAGAGGCGGGAGGCCCCGCGCGGGGTCGGCGGCTGGAAGGGCGGACCGCCGAAAATATCGCTATTATTCGCATCTATGCGTATAATAATAATCTTTCAAGGAGGAACAGTAACATGAGCAATCTGAACAAGCTTCTCGCGCTCGTTCTCGCGCTGATCCTGGCCTGCGCGCTGACCATCAGCGGCGTGGCCGAGACCGCCGAGGCGACCGAAGCGGCTGAGGACAGGGCCGAGGGTACCCTGGTGTATGCCACCTCTACCTTTGGTCAGAAGTTCAGCCCCTTCTTCTATACCACTGCCTACGATGGCGAGGTGGTCGACCAGGTGATCACCGGCCTGCTGGCCGCTGACCGCGGCGGCGCCGTGATCAACAACGGTATCGCCGGCGAGACGGTTGACTACAACGGCAACGATTACGAATACAATGGTCTGGGCGACGTTGAAGTCGTGATGAACGACGACGGCTCCGTCGATTACAACCTGACCATGCGCGACGACATCGTCTTCTCCGACGGCGAGCCCGCCACCATCGACGACGTCATCTTCGGCATCTACGTCGAGTGCGACCCCACCTACGACGGTCAGGCGACCCTGTACGCCCTGCCCATCGAGGGCATGGAGGACTATCGCAGCGGCATGGACAGCCGCGGCAACAAGATCTTCGCCGACGGCGAGGGCGAGGGCTACGTTGAGAACGACCTCTACACCGAGGATCAGTACAACGCCTTATGGACCTACTACAACGAGGAATCCGGCGCGGCCTTCGCGCAGGAGATCGTGGACTACTGCATCGCCAACGGCTACAACGATCCCTCCGACAGCGTGGCCATCTGCGCCGCGAACTGGGGCTTCGAGCTGGCCGAGGACGCCACCGCCTATGACTTCTGGAATACCATCATCGAGGCCTACGGCGGCGACACCGACGAGGCTGAGTCCGTCGAGTCCGCCGGCTCCACCCGCCTGCAGCTGACCATCGCCAACCTGGGCGCCGACTACGAGACCGGCGTGCAGACCGGCGACGGCGCCGCGAACATCGCGGGCATCATCCGCACCGGCGACTACAGCATGACCGTGCACATGACCGAGTATGACGCCACCGCCATCTACAACGTGAGCTTCGTTGTGGCTCCGCTGCACTACTACGGCGACGCCGACCTGTACGACTACGACAACAACAGCTTCGGCTTCCCGAAGGGCGATCTGTCCAGCGTGAAGGCCAAGAACTCCGCCCCCATGGGCGCCGGCCCCTTCACCTTCGAAGGCTATGACAACGGCGTGGTCACCCTGAAGGCCAACCCCTACTACTTCAAGGGCGAGCCCGCGGCGTCCGTGCTGCTGATGCAGGAGTCCATCGATTCCGACTACGTGCCCGGCATCGTGAACGGCCAGTTTGACGTGGCCTCCCCGTCCATCAGCGACGACACCGTCAAGGCCATCCAGGACAGCAACGACAACGGCGAGCTGGTGGGCGACACCATCACCACCGTGCTGGTCGACTATCGCGGCTACGGCTATCTGGGCATCAACGCCGATCTGGTCAACATCGACGGCGAGCCCGCCTCCGAGGCCTCCAAGGCGCTGCGCAAGGGCTTCATGACCCTGCTCGCGGTCTATCGCGACACCGTCATCAACTCCTACTACGGCGATCGCGCCTCCGTCATCCAGTATCCCATCTCCAACACCTCCTGGGCTGCCCCCAAGCCGGCCGACGAGGGCTATCGCAATGCCTACTCCGTGGACGTGGACGGCAACGCCATCTACGATGCTTCCATGAGCGAGGAGCAGCGCTACGAGGCCGCCAAGGAAGCCGCCATCGGCTACTTCAAGGCCGCGGGCTTCACCTATGACGAGGAAGCGGGCAAGTTCACCGACGCCACCGAGACCTATGAGGTCATGATCCCCGGCCAGGGCCAGCAGGATCACCCGGCCTACGGCGTGGCCGTGGCCGCCAGCAACGTGCTGGCCGATCTGGGCATCACCCTGCAGGTGAACGACGTCGGCACCTCCGTGTGGAACAACGCCCTGGAGGGCAACACCGCCATGATGTGGGCCGCCGCCTGGCAGGCCACCGTCGACCCGGATATGACCCAGGTCTACTCCAGTGAGAACGCCCATGGCAACGGCACCAACTCCAACCACTATTCCGTGGACGACGCCGATCTGGACGCGCTGATCAAGGCCGGCCGCAGCAGCGCCGACACCGAGGAGCGCAAGAGCATCTACAAGGACGCCATGGAAATCATCATGGATTGAGGCTGCGAGCTGCCGCTGTATCAGCGCAAGGATTGCACCACCTTCTCCACCGAGCGCGTGGATACCGATACCATTCCGCAGGACATGACCCCCTACTGGAACTGGTATGCCGAGATCGAGACCCTGGCCGTCAAGTAATTGAGGCGCGGGCTCTGACGCTCAAAGCTATATAGCACATACCCTGCATGGATGGAGGGGCGACCCTCCGTTCATGCAGTTGGTTGTTGAATCCGGGAATTGCCAAAAGCCTTCCCATTTTGTGAAAGCAATTAACCACCAATCCACCATCACGGCCTGTTCTTCAGGCCCATAAAGAAAGTTGGAAACACGATGCTGAAGTATACGGTCAAGCGTCTGCTGTACAGCGTTTTGATACTGTTCTTCGTCATGTTCATCATCTACATGCTGATGTACAACATGCCCTCCGGCTATGTGGAGACCAAGGCGCGAGAGCTCGCGTCCCGTCCCGGCGCGACGAAGAGCTACGCCGAATGGCTGGCCGATCTGAACGCCCAGTACGGCATGGACAAGGGCGTGGTTCAGGGCTATTTCGTATGGCTGGGAAACGCCGTCAGAGGCAACTGGGGCGACAGCTGGGCCTGGACGATCCCCGTCACCCAGGAATTCCACAACACGGTGTGGTACAGCTTTGCGCTGGGTTTTGTGTCCTTTATCCTTGAAATCCTGATCGCCATACCGCTGGGCATTACAGCGGCCCGGAAGCAATACAGCTTCACGGATTATTTTACCACCGTCGTGGCCATGGTGTGCATATCGATGCCCACCTTCTTCGTGGCGACGGTGCTGAAGTACGTATTTTCGGTCAAGCTCGGCTGGTTTGATCTGTCGGGCATGCAGGGCCGCGATTACATGACCCTGTCTCAATTCGGAAAATTCCTGGATGTGGCCAAGCACTTTGTGCTGCCGCTGATCACGCTGACCATCATCTCGATCGGCGGCCTGATGCGCTACACCCGTACCAATATGCTGGAGGTCCTCAATGCCGACTACATCCGCACCGCCCGCGCCAAGGGCGTGCCGGAGAAGAAGGTCATCAACTACCATGCCTTCCGCAACACCTTCATCCCGCTGGTGACGATGCTGGGCGGCACGCTGCCGGGCCTGTTCTCCGGCGCATTGATCACCGAGACGCTGTTCTCGATCCGCGGCATCGGCTATGCCTCCTATACCTCCATGACCCAGGCGGACATTCCCTTCATCATGTTCTACCTGGCGTTCATCTCCATCCTGACGCTGCTCGGAAACCTGATTTCCGACCTGCTGTATGCGGCGGTCGATCCCCGCGTGCGGCTGAGCTAGAGGAGGGTTGGACATGAGTAAGAGCAGTTATAATCTGAATGAAGTCCTGAAGGCGCGCAAGGCCGCCGATCAGGGACAAAAGCAGGGAAACGGCGAGCTCAAGCTGGACGACCTGTCCCGCGTGAAGGTGCTCTCTCCGGGCAGGCAGGTGTTCAAGCGCTTTATCCGCAACCGCCTGGCCGTGTTTGGCTCGGTGATGCTGATCGTGATGTTCGTGTTCTCCTTCATCGGCCCGCTGTTCTATGCCTACGCCCAGAAGCAGATCTTCTATAAATATGAGCCTCGCAACGTGGATTACGGCATGGTGAAGGAAAACACCGCCTACACCGGCTATGACATCGAGGGCGGCGCGACGGTGGAGCGCTCGGTCAACAACAAGATGAACTCCATCATCAAGTCCATGATCGCCGACGACCGCGAGTCCATGCTGTGGAGGGGCGACGACAGCTTCTATGTGGTGCGCAGGCTTGCGGACGACGTGTATCTGGCCAACGCATGCGAATCTGAAGAGATTGCCACCTACGGCAGCGCCGTCACCGAGATCGGCAGCTACAGCATGGTGGGCAAGAAGATCGAGTACGCCGTGAAGAACCCCGTCGAGGGCCTGGAGGACGCCGTGAAGGCGGCCATCGCCAACGATGCCCAGGGCGGTACGTTTGAGCTGAACGGCGTGACCTACACCTACGCGCGCGGCAAGGCCAAGAGCTACAGCATCACCGCCAGTACCGACGGCTTGCAGTACATCGGCGAAGCCCTGGACGAGGGCTTCGAGGACGTACTCTCCGCCGCGACCGTGAACGAGACCTTTGAGTACGACGGCGCGATCTACGGGGTCACCAGCCCTGACGGCGGCGTTGCCCACGTCTATCGCATCGGCGACGCGGTTCCCGCGAAGGTCTACAGTCGCCTGTCCTTCAGCACCTACGAGGTAGGCGCGGCGGTGTCCACCGAGCTGCGCGTGGCCGCGCTGCTGGCCACCGCCGAGGGCGGCGCCTTTGAGGCCGAGGGCCAGAGCTGGACCATCGCCTCCGAGGAAGGCGCGTGGGTGGTTTGCGACGCGGGCGGCGCGGAGTTCATGGAGCTCACGCCCTACGCCGTGCGCCGCTACAACGGCGACGACACCATGGAGTACGGCCTCAAGAAGGCGCTGACGGAAAAGGCGCTGGAGATGGCGGAGACCGGCGCCAAGACCGGCACGCTGGTCTACGACCTGCCCATGCAGACCGAGAACGGCGAATATGTCTACGGCGAGGACGGCAGCCTGAGCTATCAGGAGACCGAGCTGAAGCTGAGCCAGCGGGACACCGGCGAGTTCGTGGTGAACTGCCAGCAGATCATCTACGTCATCAACATGTTTGACGCGCCCTCGAAGGCCCACCTGCTGGGCACCGACGGCGACGGCTTCGACGTGCTGGCCCGCATCATGTACGGCGGTCGCGTGTCGCTGATGGTCGGCTTCGTGGTCGTGTTCCTGGAGACCTTCCTGGGCGTCATCATGGGCGGCCTCTCCGGCTACTACGGCGGCTGGGTGGACATGCTGATCATGCGCCTGGTGGATATCTTCTATTGTCTGCCCTCCATGCCGATCATGATCATCCTCGGCGCGCTGATGGACGCCCTGCGCATGGATACCTACGTGCGCCTGCTGATCATGATGGCGGCGCTGGGCATCATGGGCTGGGCCGGCGTGGCCCGCCTGGTGCGCGGCCAGATCCTCACGCTGCGCGAGCAGGAATTCATGGTGGCCACCGAGGCCACCGGCATTCGGGTGAAGGATCGCATCTTCCACCATCTGGTGCCCAACATCATGCCCCAGCTGATCGTGCAGGCCACGATGGGCATGGGCGGCGTCATCCTCACGGAATCCACGCTGTCCTTCCTGGGCCTGGGCGTCAAGCACCCGCTGGCTACCTGGGGCACCATCATCAATTCCGTCTCGTCGGCCTCGGCGATGCAGCACTATGCCTTCATCTGGATCCCCGTTGGCCTGCTGATCTGCGTGACGGTCATTGCGTTCAACTTTGTCGGCGACGGTCTGCGCGACGCGTACGACCCGAAGGCCAAGCGATAAGGAGAGGTGAACATGGCAAACGAAAATAAGAAGAGTTCATACATCTCCGGCAGAGAGTCGAGGCGCATCACCCGCTTCAACCGCCGCGTGACCCGCCGCCTCGAAAAGGAGCGGGCCGACGCCAACAAGGACGCGGCGCTCTATACCACCAAGATGAAGAATCCTGGCAACGTGGTGGAGTTTGACAACGTGTGCACCTATTTCTTCACCGATGTGGGCGTGGTCAAGGCTGTGGACGGCGTCAGCTATGAAATTCCCGTGGGCAAGACGGTGGGCGTCGTGGGCGAATCCGGCTGCGGCAAGTCCGTCACGAGCCTGTCGCTGATGCAGCTCTTGCAGCGGCCCTCCGGTCAGACCGTGGGCGGCGAGATTCGCTTCAACCTGGGCGACGGCACGGCCTACAATATCGTCAATACCCCCAACGCCATCATGGAAAAAATCCGTGGCAACCGCATCTCCATGATCTTCCAGGAGCCGATGACGGCGCTGAACCCGGTGTTCAGGATCGGTCAGCAGGTGGACGAGGTGACGCTGCTGCACCATCCGGAGATGTCCAAGGAGGACGTGAAGGCGCGCACGCTGGAGATGCTGGAGCTTGTGGGCATTGCCAACAAGGAAGGCGTCTACAACATGTATCCCCACGAGCTGTCCGGCGGCATGCGCCAGCGCATCTGCATCGCCATCGCCCTGGCCTGCTCGCCCTCGCTGATCATCGCGGACGAGCCCACCACGGCGCTGGACGTGACCATCCAGGCCCAGATTCTGGATCTGCTGCAAAATTTGAAGGACAAGCTCAATTCCTCCATCATGCTGATCACCCACGATCTGGGCGTCGTGGCTGGCATGGCGGACTATGTCGTGGTCATGTACGCGGGCCGCGTGGTGGAAAAGGGCACCACGGAGGATATCTTCCACCATCCCTCGCACCCCTACACCATCGGCCTGATGCGCTCGAAGCCCGTCGTGGGCAAGAAGGTGGACGAGCTGTACAACATTCCCGGCAACGTGCCCAATCCGGTGGAGATGCCGAATTACTGCTACTTCCGGGATCGCTGCGAGATGCAGTGCGAGCGCTGCAGGGGCGACTATCCGCCGGAGATTCGCATCAGCGATACCCACATCGTGACCTGCTATCGCTACTTCGACGAGGGCGAGATCGTGGGCTATCCGAAATCTGTGGACGTGGAGGCGCTTTGATATGCAGGATATGAATAACCAAATCGCCCGGCAGAACGACTATCTGCTCGAAGTGAACAACTTGGTCAAGTGGTTCCCCATCAAGTCCAGCTTCTTCAAGCGCACCGTCGGCAATGTGAAGGCCGTAGACGGCGTCAGCTTCAGGATCCGGCGCGGCGAAACCATGGGCCTGGTGGGCGAGTCCGGCTGCGGCAAGTCCACCTGCGGGCGCACCATCCTGCGCCTCCAGGAAAAGACCTCCGGCGACGTGCGCCTGGACGGGCAGGACATCTTTGCCCTGAATAAGGAAGAGCTGCGCAAGCTCCGCCCGCGGATGCAGATCGTGTTTCAGGATCCCTATTCCAGCCTTTCCCCGCGCCTGCCCATCGGCGAGATCATCGGCGAGGCCGTGCGCGAGCACAACATCGTGCCGCAGGCGGAGTTTGACGACTACATCACCCGCGTGATGGAGGTCTGCGGCCTGCCCG
>JAFVBK010000293.1 GCA_017480045.1 Clostridia bacterium | reverse complement strand
CGTTTGCACATACAACAAAGGAGGAACATTCCATGAAGAGGACCTTGGTACTTCTGTTGGCGCTGGCATTGGCGCTGACGCTGGCTGTCTCCGCCCTGGCGGAGCCCGTCACCATCACCTACGCCCACTTCTCCGGTGCGGGAGCGCAGGAGGAGACCCTCAAGGCGATGATCGCCGTGTTTGAGGAGAAGAACCCCGACATCAAGGTGGACCTGCAGATCACCGGCTACGACGACTACTTCACCAAGCTGGCCACCACCGTGGGCGGCGGCAACGCCCCGGACGTGTTCGAGATGAACATGGAGAACTACTTGGCCTACATGCTGCGCGGCGCCTGCGCCGATCTGACCGGCCTGGTGAACGCGGACAACTATTCCGCGGGCACGCTGGAGGCCGTCAGCTCGAATGGCGCGCTGTACGCCGTGCCCATGAGCTTTTCCACCTGCGTGCTGATCTACAACAAGGCCCTGTTTGACCAGGCGGGCATCGACACTCCCACCGCAGACTGGACCTGGACGGAGGTCCAGGTCGCCGCCGATGCCATCAAGGCGCTGGGCGACGACATCTGGGGCTACTACCAGCCCATCACCTACAATGAGTTTTACAAGTCCGTCAAGGGCAACGGCGGAAGCCTGTTGAACGATGATTACACCGCCTTTACCGTCAACAGCGCGGAGAATGTGGCGGTTCTGGACGCGATGCTGAAGCGCGTGCGCGGAGAAGGCCATGTGCAGCCCACCGCCGAGGAGATGGCGGGCCGCGGCGACTGGGATCTGTTCACCGAGGGCAAGCTGGGCATGATCATCACCGGCATCTGGGCCTTCCCGACATTCACCGAGCAGTGCGATTTCGACTGGGACATCGTGGTGGAGCCCGGCTATGCCACGAAGAGCACCTTCTTCTTCGCAAATGTGAACTGCGTGTCTCCCTCCAGCGACAAGAAGGAAGCCGCCGCGAAGTTTGCCGACGCCATGGGCTCCGATCCCGACATCGTGCAGCTGCGCCTGGACGCCAGCTGGGAGCTTCCCACCATTGCCGATCAGAGCAAGCTGACCCAGTATCTGGAGGTCACGCCGCCCGCGAACCGCGCCGCCGTGTTTGACAGCATGGACTTCGCCGCGGCCCCGCCCGCCCTGAAGGAGTCCGGCGCCGCCAGCGAGATCATCAACAACGTGCTCAGCACGCTGGAGATGAACGACATCTCCGCCCAGGAGGCGCTGGACGACATCCAGAGCCAGCTGGAGGATGCCGGCCTGCTGTAAGCGTGGCGACGCTTGTCGATTGTATCCGAAAGTGGTATAATCGGGATATCGATCAAACAGAGGGGAAGGTCTTGCCTTCTCCTCTGTTCACATGGAGGATGCGAGCATGGATAAATATCAGGTGACGGGAAACGAATACGTCTCCCTGCCGACCATTCGGGAAGCGGACGGGGCAGTGGAGGGCATATCCTTCCTGATGATGGGCTTGAAGGGAATGCTGGAGCTGCGCGGCGCGGAGGGACTGGTGAAGCCCTGGTGGGCCTGCGACGGCACGGAACAGCCGCTTGCGCCAAAGTGGCGCAGGGACCATTGTTGGATCCCCGGTTTTGCCTCGGATGGGGAAGGAATGCGTTTCAATTGCATGTATCTGGCCCCGATTGGGGAGCGCGGGTTTGGCATCCGCATGACGGCGGAAAACCGAAGTGAATCGGCCCGCCGGATTGATATTGGACTTCGCGGCAGCTGGGACGAGACGCTGCACACGGTCAATGAGAGCCTGCCGCTGGAATCGGGCCGACAGGTGAAACGCTCGAACTGGAATCACATGTTTGTGTTTCAGCAGGCGCCCGGCACGCCGCTGTTCGCGTTCGCGCCCATCGTGATGGACGACCAGCCCTTCAGTGAAATCGACCAGGGCGCGGTATGGACGCAGGAGGGCTTCGCCTATTCTATCGGCAAGTCCGCGATGCTCGCGCCTGGGGAGCGCGCGACACTGGACGTGTTCTTCGGCGTCGGCTATGAAGAGGTGGCGGCGGCCGCGTCCGCCAAGGAAATGCTGCGTCAGGGCTTCGACGCGCTGCTGGACAGGACGAACGGATGGCTGTCTCAACGCGAAAGGCGCGTACAGTCGCCCGAATTGCAAGCCGTCCTGAACACCAACCTGTTTTTCGCGTTCTTCTTCGCGTCCGGGAGGACCATCGACACCGAGGAGCTTTGCATGATGACCTCCCGTAGCCCGCGCTACTATGTTTCCGCCGCCTACTGGGATCGGGACAGCCTGCTCTGGGCCTTCCCGGCGATTCTTGAAGCGGACGCCGACTATGCCCGCGAGCTGCTGTTGGCAGTCTTTCACAGGCAGGGCAGGAACTTCGGCGTTCACAGCCGCTACATCGACGGCACGGTGCTGGAACCGGGCTTTGAGCTGGACGAGCTGTGCGCGCCGGTGATCGCCCTCGCGCGATATATCGAGGCGACGGGCGACGCGGGCGTGCTGGGGCGGCGCGAGATCCGCGAAGCCCTGGAAAGCGTCCTCGCAAAGCTGGAGGAGCGCAGGAACCCCACCGAAGAAATGTACAGCACGTTCCTCCAGCCCACAGACGATATGCGCAATCATCCCTACCTGACCTATGACAACGCGCTGGTCTGGAAGGCGCTGCGGCATCTGGGCGCCTGGCTGAGCCGGCCCGATCTGATCGCACGGGCGGCGCGGGTGCGGGAGGCGATCTATGCCCATTGCGTCGTGGAGCATCGCGGAAGGCGCGTATTCGCGTGGTCGGTGGACATGAACGGCCATTGGGACATCTACGATGAGCCGCCTGGCAGCTTGCAGCTTTTGCCCTTCTACGGCTTTTGCGCAACGGAGGATGAAATCTGGAAGAACACCGCCTTGGAGATCCGGGACGCGGCCTATCCGCTGTCCTTTGCGGGCCGCGCCATCGCGGAGATCGGCTGCAAGCACGCGCCGCACCCGTGGGTGCTGTCGATTTGCAACAGTCTGCTGTCCGGGCACGAAGGATCCGCGATCGAACACCTGGCCAGGACGGAGCTGGACAATGGCATCGCCTGCGAGAGCGTTCACGAGGATACGGGCGAATGCGCCACTGGATCGGCGTTTGCCACCTGCGCGGGGTTTCTGGCTTATGCGCTTTGCAAGACCGTTGAAGGGGAGACGGGAAAGACGTGAGGTACAAGGGAATTATATTCGACTTGGATGGCGTGATTTGCTCCACGGACGCGTATCACTGTCAGGCGTGGAAGGCGTTTGCCGACCGGCTTGGGATATATTTCGACCGGAATATCAACAATCGTCTGCGAGGCATATCGCGCATGGCCAGTTTGGAGATCGTGCTGGAGAAGTCCGACAAGGCCTACACAGACGAGGAAAAGCAAGCGTTTGCGGCCGAAAAGAACGGCCTATATCGTCAGCTGCTGGGCAACATGTCCGCCGCAGATCTCTCAGACGAGGTGCGGGATACGCTGCATGCGCTGCGGGCAAGGGGCATCAAGCTGGCCGTGGGCTCCTCCAGTAAAAACACGCCCTATATTCTGGAGCGCATCGGGCTGGGGAATTTTTTCGACGCCGTGTCCGATGGCAACGGCATCACGCGATCCAAACCGGATCCGGAGGTGTTTATCAAAGCCGCGCAGATGCTTGATCTGGAACAAGCTGCTTGCTTGGTCGTGGAGGATGCCCGTGCGGGGGTGGAAGCCGCCGTGAACGGCGGCTTTGACGCGGCAGCCATCGGTGATGCCAAGGATGACGAAAGGGCAAGGTGGCATCTCAGACGCTTTTCCGATTTGATCGAAATCGTAAAATAAATAGGGGATTTATGCGCTTGTTGGATTTTGAGATGTGCCTTTTAAAATTTCACGATAATTGCTTTGAAAACATGGCCCAACGCTGGCCATGTTTTGCGATTTAATACGCGTGGAGAGGACAGGGGAACGCCGCTATTGCAGCATCCGACGTAATTCTGAAAATAGGTGAAACGATGAAGGCGGCAAAAAATATATCATTACGCAGGAGTCGCCGATCCTGTCAAGCGGGTCATTGAATGGCATAAGAAACCCTTGCGTCCCACCCATACTTACGGTATAATGGTACCAGAGGGAGCTGAACAGTGTGAGCGATTATCGAATCATAGAGGTCAAGCAGGATGTCTTGGCGGATAATGACCGGGCGGCGGAGGCGCTGCGCCGGGAACTGAAGGATCAAAAGACCTTTCTGCTCAATCTCATGTCCTCGCCCGGAGCGGGGAAGACGACGACGCTTGTGCGCACGATCATGGATTTGAAGGATCGGGTTCGCATGGGCGTTATGGAGGCGGACATTGACTCCGATGTCGACGCAAGAACCATCGCCAACGCCGGCGCGAAGGCGATCCAGCTGCATACCGGCGGTATGTGCCATCTGGACGCCGCCATGACGCGGCAAGGCCTGATGGAATTTGGCGCGGCCGATATGGATTTGGTCATCCTTGAAAACGTGGGAAATCTGGTTTGCCCCGCCGAGTTTGACACGGGAGCCGTTAAGAACGCCATGATCCTCTCCGTGCCAGAGGGCGACGATAAGCCGCTTAAGTATCCGCTGATGTTTGAAATCTGCGACGCGGTGCTCATCAATAAGTGCGATACGCTCTCCGTTTTTGATGATTTCAGCCGGGAGCGCGTGGTTCAGAATATCCGCTTGCGCAACCCGCGATGCGAGATCATCTTCCTCTCCGCGAAGACCGGCGAAGGATTTCAGGCGTGGGAGGATTGGCTTATGGCGCAGGTAACGGCGCATAACGGAAAAGAAGCGTAGGGTGAAAGCGGTATGCATGAACTGGGCGTTGTATTCAGCATCATCAAAACGGTGGAGCAGGTCGCCGAGGAAAACCACGTGTCCAACGTCCCGTCCGTCACGCTGGAGCTCGGCGAGGTATCTACCGTGGTTCCGGATTTGCTGACCGATTGCTGGGACTGGGCTGTGAAGCGCACCCAGGTGATGAAGGAAGCCAGACTGGAGATTATCCGGATTCCGGCGATCACCTTCTGTGAAGACTGCCGCCAAGAATACCCGACGGTGGCGCACGGCAAAATCTGTCCGCATTGCGGCAGCGGGAAGACCTATCTATTGCAGGGAAACGAGTTTACCATCAAACAGATCACAGCGGAATAAGGCAGGGGGAGAACACGATGGGAAAGAGCATGGCGGAATGGAAGCTCGGCGATCCGATGATCAACGAGCGGGACTATTGGCAGGACCCGAACTACGTCGCCGCTGATCCGGAGAAGGAAAAGCTGGTTTTGAAGCTGGCTTCCCTGATTACGGATCGGTATGTGAAGAAATTCCTGGGCAAGATCAACAACCGCGATCCTGAATATTGGATGCTGGATATGATTTTGACCAAGGAGCAGGTGAAGTTCCTCCTGAACTTCAAAAAGACGCGCGTTCCGTATTCCGTGCCGGAGCTGGCCAGGATGAACAACATGTCCCTGGAGGATACGCAGGCCATGGTCGAGCGACTGCGCTGGATCGGCGTGATCGAGCAGAACCGCTCCAAGGATCCCGACAGGCACAGGCAGTACGAGCTGCCCATCTTCGTTCCCGGCAGCGCGGAGTTTATGATGATGCAGGACAAGCTGACGGACGAGTTTCCGCAGCTCGCCACCTTCTTCAATCTGATGACCCAGCTGCCGCTGGCGGGCGTCACCCAGATGGTGCCGCCCGGCGGCGCGGGCATCGGCATGCACACGATCCCGGTGGAAAAGGCGATTGAGGCCGTCAACACCTCCGTGCCGGTGGAGCATCTGTCGCGGTGGATCGATATGTACGACAAGTTCGGCATTTCCGAGTGCTCCTGCCGCAAGCAGCAGGCCATGCGCGGCGAGGGCAGCGGCGAGATTCGCGGCAACTACTGCATTGGCGTGGGCGACATGGCCGAATACATGGACGACCGCGGCATCGGCCGCTATGTTACGAAGGAAGAGGTGTACGAAATCCTGGAGCGCGCCGAGCGCCACGGCTATGTGCATCAGATCACGAATATCGACGGCGAGGATAAGATCGTCGCCATCTGCAACTGCGCGCCGGGCGTCTGCAACGCTCTGCGCACGTCCCAGCTCTACAACACGCCCAACATGTCCGCCTCCGCCTACCGCGCGCATGTGCAGAAGGAAAAGTGCGTCGCCTGCGGCAAGTGCGTGGAGGTCTGTCCGGTCGGCGCGGCCAAGCTGGGCCAGAAGCTGTGCCGGAAGGACGGCTCCGAGGTGACCTATCCCAAGACGCAGCTGCCCGACCGGCAGAAGTGGGGGCCGGACAAGTGGAACTATAACTACCGCGAGGACGCTCGGCTCAACTGCTACGATACGGGTACCGCGCCGTGCAAAACCGCCTGTCCTGTGCATCTGTCCGTGCAGGGCTACATCAAAATGGCCGCGGAGGGACGGTACGCCGAAGCGCTGAAGCTGATCAAGCAGGACAACCCCCTCCCAATGGTGTGCGGCGCGGTGTGCAACCGCCGCTGCGAGGACGCCTGCACCCGCGGCACGGTGGATCAGCCGCTGGCCATCGACGAGATCAAGAAGTTCATCGCCGCGCTGGATTTGGAGAAGAAGAACCGTTATGTCCCGCTCTGCGAGAAGCATGACGGCGGCCTGTGGGGCGATGAATACAAGATTGCGGTCATTGGCTCTGGCCCCGCCGGGCTGTCCGCCGCCTATTTCCTGCGCCTGGATGGATACCCGGTCACCATTTTTGAAAAAGAGCCGGCGCCGGGCGGCATGCTGGTGAACGGTATTCCTTCCTACCGTCTGGAGAAGGATGTCATTGCCGCTGAAATCGATGTGATTCGGGAGATGGGCGTGGAGATCCGGTGCGGCGTGGAGATCGGCAAGGATCTGACCATCCAGCGGCTGCGCGATCAGGGCTACAAGGGCTTCTTCCTGGCGATCGGCCTGCAGGGCGGGCGGCTCGCCGGCGTTCCAGGAGAGGACGCCGAGGGCGTTGAAACGGGCATGGACTTCCTGCGTCGCGTCAATCAGGATCACAGCGTCAGGCTTTCCTGTCAGACCGTCGTGGTCGGCGGCGGCAATGTGGCCATCGACGTGGCGGGCAGCGCGCTGCGCGCGGGCTCTGAAAAAGTGACCATGATTTGCCTCGAACAGAGGGGAGAGATGCCCGCGGCAAAGGATGAGATTGCCGAGGCGCTGGCGGACGGCATCGAGCTCATGAACGGCTGGGGGCCGAAGGAGGTGCTCTCCGAAAACGGGCGCGTCACGGCGGTCGTATTCAAAAAATGTATCTCCGTATTCGATCAGGATCATCGCTTCAGCCCGAAATACGATGAGAATGATACGATCACGGTTCCGTGCGACAACCTGCTGCTGTCCATTGGCCAGTCGGCGATTTGGGGCGACCTGCTGAAAGGCACGCGGGTCAAGATTCGCCCCAACGGCGGCGTCATTGCCGACCCCGTCACGCTGCAAACGGACGAGCCGGACATCTTCGCGGGCGGTGATATCATGACTGGCGCGCGGTTCGCGATCGACGCCATTGCGGGCGGGCGCGAGGGCGCGGTGTCTCTGAACCGCTTTGTGCATCCGGGCAACAGCCTGACCATCGCCCGGAACCTGCGGCAGTTCGCCGAGCTCAATAAGGGCGATATTCAGGATCCGGCGTCCATGGAAGGCTTCGACAACGCCAAACGCCAGATTCCCGGCAGGAAGGCGGGCGTCGCGAAGGACACCTTCGCGGATCTTCGCCTGACATTGACGGAGGAACAGGTTAAAAAGGAAGCCGCCCGCTGCCTGGGCTGCGGCGCGACGACGGTGGACACCAACCGCTGCATCGGCTGCGGGCTCTGTACCACCAAGTGCGAGTTCGACGCGATCCATCTTTCCAGAGATATGCCAAAGGCCAGTGAAATGTGTAAATCCGAGCAGAAACTCGGCAAGCTCGCGCCCTATGCGCTGGCAAGGTCGGTCAAAGTCATATTTGGAAAGAAGGAATAAACCCGATCGCTGATTATACAGGGCATCCCTTTGGCGATTTTCGATCCGGCGACGATGAGTCCGCAGACATGCTGAAGGCTGGTCTGCGTGCGCTCGCGTTGACGTGGCGAAAGTCTGAAGGGCTGCCCTGTTTCTTCTATCTGTCTGCGTACAATTGTGCGCGATTACATTACGATCAACCAAGCTTGAATTCGACTCGAAAGCTGCTTTACCAGGTCGGTCATCTCCTTTAATAATGTTCACTCTTGAAACCAACACCGATTTTGCGGGCTATCCTTATCGCCAAACACTGTGCTTTGGATGGTTTCCATGCGCTTGTCGAGTTCCGCGCTCATCTCGGCGCAATCATACAATTCCTGCGCGATTTCCGGCGTGATTTCCACGTCCTTCTTGTACCTGATCTTGTGTTCCAGGCTGGCCCACCAGTCCATGGAGATCGTGCGGAATTGCACCTCCACCTTCATCATCTTTTTCTTATCGTGAAGGAAGATGGGCGTCTCGACGATCAGGTGCAGGCTGTGGTAGCCGTTGGGCTTGGGATTCGCTATATAATCCTTCTTGTCGATCAGCGTGATGTCGTCCTGCTTCAAGAAGGCGTCCGCAAGGGTATAGATGTCCGAAGGGTGAGAGCAGATGACCCGGACGCCCGCAACGTCGTTCAGGTTTTGCTCAATGCTCTCGACCGTCAGGGGGACCTGCTTGCGAATCGCCTTATCGACGATGCTCTCCAGCGATTTCAGCCGCGTCTTGATGCTTTCAATGGGATTGCGGTCATACTCCAGGGAAAGCTCTTCATCCAGTATGT
>JAFVBK010000025.1 GCA_017480045.1 Clostridia bacterium | reverse complement strand
TCTCGATGGATGAGGTCATAGAGCAGTTCTCTTATTTCTATAAAGAGCATGGCATTCCCTTTGAAGCCCCGAATAACTTGCTTGCGGGCGCGCACATACGGTATCAAATCGGGGAGGGTTTGCTGGATTTCATGTACGCCGATTTTGAAACGCCCTTTCGTCTGCAATATCGGATCAACGAGGCGCTCCATATGTTTGGGAAAGAGGATATCGACGCTGAATTTCCCGACGAGCTTTCACAGGAGGATATCGACGCTATCAGCGCCGCGGGGGAACAGGAGAAAGCGCCGCAGAAAATATACAACGAACTGCAAGACATCGCCGAGACATACGACGATTATGTGATGACGATGATTATGTCTCGCGAGCTTCTTTACGCTTCGCTGTACACAACGATCTGCCCGCCCGTTTTCTTTGGAGGCGCGCTTGAAAACAAGCCTATTGTCATATACTATAACTACCTGCGCGCTTTGCAAGAAAGGCTGCTCAGGCTGGTGGAATTTTGCTTTGACCAGGATTTCTACCCCGACGTGTTTAGAAATGTGCTGCCCTCCGAACGCTATTACATCTACTGCCGCGTCCATGACAAGCCCTTCGTCAATAACCGCTTGGAGGATTTCACGATGTCCAGCAAACAGATGCAAGGGGACAGTATGCCCTTCGGTATGTCGAAGGACGAAATCATTCAGCGCATTACCCATGACCTGCCGATCACAGATCAGCATCAGGCGTTCGCTGAAGCCTATGGGATTGAAGCGGACGACCTTGTGGCGATGCTGAAAATACCACACTTTATCAACGTCTATGACCGCTTTGGCAGCGTGCAGGACATCATTGATCTGGAATTTACGAAAATGCTGGAGCATGATTTCAGATTTCGCAAATGCCGTCGCTGCGGAAAATACTTCATTATGAAGGGCAACTACGACACGAATTATTGTACCCGAATCGCGGAGGGTGAAACGCGCACTTGTCAGGAGCTTGCCGCGCAGGAGAATTACAGACACAAAACGGAGAATCAAAAGGAGCTCCGCGCGTACATGAAGTATTACAAGCGGTACGCCGCCCGCGTGAGGGTCGGTTTGATTACGGAGGACGCCTTCAAGCAATGGAAGTATTCCGCTATGACCAAGCGGGACAAATGCACGGCGGGAAAGATCACATTGCAGGCGTTTACCGAATGGCTTGAAAGTTCTTTCCCCAACAGAAAAAAGAAGTGATAGGATAGATTCATATATATCGTCATTTACATTTGTGCGTAAGGAGCGCCTGCTATGAGCGTGAATCGAAGAATCGCGGAATCTTTGGAGCGATTGACCTTTGAGAATCGGGAAGCGGACTTCCACCATCACTCCTACGACGAGGACATCCGGCAGTACGAATACATCAAGCGGGGCGATCTGCGGGCGCTGGAAGAGGGCAAGCGGATGTTCGAGGGGCCGACGACGGGTTCTCTGTCAGACGATCCCGTGATGAACTATAAATACCTGTTTGTGGCTTCAATCACATTGGTCTGTCGGTTTTGTATTGAAGGCGGCATGCCGGCGGAGGTGGCGTTCAACCTGAGCGATCTTTACATTCGGCAGGTGGATCAATGCCATACCGTCGATGAAATCTTTGCGCTGCATGATACCATGTATAGGGATTATACCACCCGTATGCAGGGCATCCTGCGGCGGGACGTCTTTTCGCGCCCGGTGCATCGCTGCATGGATTACATCGACCAGCATTTACAGCAGCCCATCACGGTCAAGCGGCTTGCGCAGGAATTGGGGTTGTCCGAAACCTATGTGTCCATCGTCTTTAAGCGGGAGACGGGCGTCGCCGTATCGGAATACATCCGCCGAAAGCGCGTCGATACCGCCAAGACGCTGCTGCAATACACGGAGTTTTCCTGCGTGGAGATCGCCGAGTACCTTTGCTTTTCCTCTGACAGCCATTTTTCCCGCGTGTTCCGGGAGCATACCGGCCAGACACCGACAGAGTATCGAAGGCAAAACTATCGCAAGCATTGGGGAAGCGGCGAAAGCGCATCAAAAGCAAAAGAAATATAATATAAAAGAAATAAATATATCAGAAAGAAAGATGAAATCTGATATAATAGCAATGAGAAACGAAGGGGTGGATTTCAATGACTGAACTTGAAAAGCTGAAAGCCGGGCTGGAATACTGCTACGACGACGACGAGGTGGACGCCCTCAAGGAGCGGGCCATCATCTGGTGCCAGAAATTCAACGCCCTCGATCCGCTGGACTTTGACGGCCAGCGGGCGGTGCTCAGGGAGAATCTGGGAAGCATGGGGGAGAAGGTATGGATCGCCAAGACCTTCAACTGCGACAACGGAAAAAACATCCACATTGGCGACAACTTCACCGGCAACTACAACATCACCATGCTGGACATTCGGGAAATCTATATCGGTAACAACGTGATGATCGGGCCGAACACGCTGATCACCACCGTGGGGCATCCGCTCTCGCCGATGGGGCGGCGGAAGCATCTGGGCATCGCCAAGCCCGTGACCATCGGCAACGACGTGTGGATCGGCGGCAACGTGACGATCCTCCCCGGCGTGACCATCGGCAATAATGTGGTGGTTGCCGCGGGCGCGGTGGTGACGAAGGATCTGCCGGACAACTGCGTGGTGGGCGGCGTGCCCGCGAGGAAGATCAAGGACATCGAAAACGACGTGGAGGATTAAGTGGCAAAAACGGGAGGAAACGAGCATGAAGAAGTGGATCAGGGCGCTTTATCAGCCGGGGCTGCCCCTCGGCAAGGACGGCAAGCGCGTCACGGCCAGCCCGGCGCACATCGCGCTCTCGAAGCAGGCGGCCAAGGAGGGCATGGAGCTGCTGAAAAACGAAGATAACGCGCTGCCGCTGGCCATGGGCACGCGGGTGGCGCTGTTCGGCAAGGCGACCATCGACTACGTCAAGGGCGGCGGCGGCAGCGGCGATGTGACCGTGCCCTATGTGCGCAATCTCTATGAGGGCTTTACGGAGGTCATCGGCGAGGAGGCCATCTTCCCGGACACCATCGAATTTTATCGGGAGAACGTGGCCGCGCAGTACAAGGACGGCTGGCTCCCCGGCATGACCGCCGAGCCGGAGGTGCCCGAGGCGCTGCTGGAGCGCGCGGCGTGCTTCACGGACACGGCAATCATCTCCATCAGCCGCTTTTCCGGGGAGAGCTGGGATCGCAAGGCGGACTTCGACCCGATCAAAAAACACAAGCTGGTGGACGAGAACGCCGTGCGCATGAGCGACGCGCTTTTTGAGGACGGAGACTTCTATTTTTCCAAGGCGGAGCGCGCCATGATCGAAAGGGTGAGCCGGCGCTTCCCGAAGGCCATCGTTGTGCTGAATGTGGGTGGCATGGTGGAGACGGCTAGCCTTAAGGAGAACTCGGACGTCAACGCCGTGCTGCTGGCGCTGCAGGGCGGCATGGAGGGCGGGCTGGCCGCCGCCGAGCTGCTGATGGGCATCGGCAACCCCAGCGGCAAGCTCAGCGATACCTTTGCCCGCGATTTGAAGGACTATCCCGGCAGCGAGACCTTCTTCGAGAGCGAGGAATACGTCAACTACTACGAGGACATTTACGTCGGCTACCGCTATTTCGAGACGATTCCCGGCGCGGCGGACAAGGTGGTCTATCCCTTCGGCTACGGCCTGTCCTACACCCGGTTTGAGCTGGCGGAGCCGAAGGTGGCGCTTGACGGGGACGCGGTCGTTGCCAGCGTTCGCGTGCGCAATGTGGGCGGCCTTGCGGGCAAGGAGGTCGTGCAGGTTTACTACAGCGCGCCGCAGGGTAGGCTCGGCAAGCCCAGTCGCGCGCTGGCGGGCTACCAAAAGACGCGCCTGCTGGGCCCCGGCGACGCGCAGGATGTCATCGTTCGCTTCGCCGTCGACAGCATGGCCAGCTACGACGATCTGGGCAAGGTGCAAAAGTCCGCGTGGCTTCTGGAGGCGGGGGAATATCGCTTTTTCATTGGCAACAGCGTGCGGGATGCCGTTGAGGCTGAAACCGTCTACACATTGGACGAGACGAGGATCGTGCGCCAGCTGACGCAGAGGATGGCGCCGACGCAGCTGGACAAGCGTATGCTTTCCGACGGCAGCTTCGAGGCGCTGCCCACCGCCGAGGGCAACGACTTCAACGCCTCCATCCTGTCGCGCATGGCGGAGGACGACATGGAGTTCCCGGTGCCCGCCGTCCGCGACGTGCCGCGCTACCAGTATTTCCAGCCCAAGGGCAGGCCGCAGCTGATCGAGGTGGCGGAGGGCAAGCTGAGTCTGAACGACTTCGTCCGGCAGCTGCCCGACGCGGATTTGGCCCACCTGCTGGGCGGCCAGCCGAACACCGGCCTCGCCAACACCAACGGCCTCGGCAACAACCCGCTGTACGGTATCCCCAACCTGATGACGGCGGACGGCCCCGCGGGCGTGCGCTTTTGGCCGGAGATTGGCGTGAGCACCACTGCCTTCCCCTGCGCTACGCTGTTGGCCTGCACGTGGGACCCGGAGATCGTCTACGCCGTGGGCGTCGCTGGCGCGCTGGAGGCGAAGGAGAACAACATTCAGGTGTGGCTGACGCCGGGCGTGTGCATCCATCGCAGCCCGCTCTGCGGCAGGAACTTCGAGTATTACTCCGAGGACCCGCTGCTCACGGGCAGGCAGGCGGCAGCGATGGTCATGGGTATCCAGTCTCAGCGCGTCGTCGCCACGCCGAAGCACTTCGCCCTCAACAACAAGGAGAGCAACCGCAAGAACAGCGATTCCCGCGCCTCCGAGCGGGCGATCCGCGAGATCTACATCCGCCAGTTTGAGATCATCGTCAAGGAAGCGAAGCCGTGGGCGATCATGTCCAGCTATAACATCATCAACGGCCACCGGGCCAGCGAAAACGCGGATATGCTCACGGGCATTCTGCGGGACGAGTGGGGCTTTGACGGCATGGTCACCACCGACTGGTGGACCTTCGGCGAGCACTACAAGGAGGTCATGGCGGGCAACGATTTGAAGATGGCCACCGGCTACCCGGAGCGGCTGCTGGAGGCGCTCGAGCAGGGCGCGCTGACTCGCGAGGCCATGGAGCTGGCGGCGAAGCACATCCTGACGCTGATACTAAAGGTGGATTGACAAAAGGGGGAGGAGCTGCGCGGCTCCTCCCCCTAATGCTATACGGTATGAATTACGCTCTCAAATCCTTCACGCTTTCGCGGATGACCAATTCGGAAGCTACCTGCATGGTAATATGAAGCGATTGATAGCTTTCGATGCGGTCCAGCAGCAGGTGCGCGGCATAGCGCCCGATGTCCGACTGGTTCACGCGGATGGTGGTCAGCGGCGGCTTGCTGACGGCGCTGGTGGCCACATCGTCGTAGCCGATGAAGGACACGTCGTCGGGGATGGCGTAGCCGTGCTCCTCGAAGTCGTTCATCGCGCCGAGGGCGATGTAGTCGAGGTCGGAGAGGAACAGGGTGGGCATCTGGAAATCCTTGTCGAGGTTGGAAAGGTATTCGGACATACGCTGATAAGCGCCCTCCACGTCGCAGGGGAGGGAGATGACAGGATGCGGCTCGTTCTCCAGTCCGAAGTCGCGGATGCCCTTCATAAAGCCGTCCATGCGGTGGCCAAAGTTGTTGATGAAGGATTCACTCTTCAAGTAGCCGATGCGCCTGTGACCCATCTTCACGCCGTAGGCGAAGGCCCGCAGGATGGCGCGCTCGTTGTCCAGCGTCACGGAGTCCAGATTTTCAAAGTCGAAGCTGCCGTCCAGCAGCACCATGGGAATGTCCAGCTGCTTATAGAAGGCGAGGTCCTCCGAATCCAGCTCCGTCGCCACCAGCAGCACGCCGGCGATGGGCAGCCCCTTGATGTACTGTATGTACTGGTTGAGCCCCTGCGAGGGCACGTAGTGGGAGAGGATCATGTTGTAGCCCTCTTTCAGCAGCTCCTGCTGGGCGGCCTCTGTGATGTTGGAGAAGAAGGGCTTGTCGTTGATGATGACGCCGTTCTTCTTGTGCACGCTCAGCAGGATGGAGCGCTTCGCGGGCTCCATTTCCTCGTTTAAGGAGTGGATCGTCTCCAAGGTGGAGTCGGAAACCAGCTCCAGCACGCGGCGGCGGGTGGCCTCCGAAACGCCGGGACGGTTGTTCAGCGCCAGCGAAACCGCGGTGGTGGAGATGCCCAGCTGCTCCGCAATATCCTTGTTCTTCAAACGCATGGTGTATAACACCCTCTCGACTGAATATTCATTAACTCAATCCCATTATATCACTTATAAATAATAAAGTAAAGAGGCAAAAGCCGCACTTTTTGCGATTTTGCATATGAAAACAGTAAACTTTCAATGAATCCAGAGGGGAACGATCAGGGCGTGAAAATGGGTATGCCAGTGCGATATGAATCATGCAAATGGCATTTCTGAAATTAAATTTAGAAATATGCTTGACAATAATTCAGTTATATGTTAAACTTCATTTAGTTAAACTTAATCGACATACATACAATCGACGGACAAGGAGGAAATGATCATGGCACGCATCGTTCACGGAAACCATCCCTTCAACGCCCCCAAGGACCAGCCCATGCGCATCGGGCACGAGCAGGTGGGCTACTTCACCTATCCCGACATCGAGTTTCTCGGCTCGAGCGACCTGAACTGCCTGTTCATCAGCACCGACAAGCTGACCATGGGCTACTATGAGTTCCAGCCCGGCGGCCAGTTCGATCCGCCGGATCATCATCCGGGCGACGAGTGCTACTACATCCTCGAGGGGCAGCTGACCGAGACCAACTGCAATTCCGGCCAGGCCTGCACGCTGAACCCTGACGACGTGCTGCTGATCCCCAACGGCGCGGCTCACGGCGGCCACAATTTCAGCAACCGGAAGATGAAGGCCATCTTTGCCCTCGCGCCGAACATGGTCAAGCCCGGCACGCAGACCTTCCCCACGGACCTGGCGGGCAAGGTACGCGTGCTCAAGGGCGCGCAGGAGGCCAACTTTGAGCACTACGCTGCGGTGGAGGACAAGAAGTACATCGGCACCATCGACCGGCTGGGCAACTGGCCCGTGGCGGACGCGGAGCTGCGCGTCGACCCCAAGTACCTGCGGGTATGCCGCCCCAACGACCGTCTGGACATCATCGTGGGCGAGAAGAACCCCTACCTGATGCGCTTCGCGTTCAGCACCAAGGATATGCACTTCGGCGAGCTGATCCTGCCCGTGGGCGGACACGGCTGCCGCATCTCCGACCCGGAGAGCCACAAGGGCCAGACCGCCATCTACGTGAAGTCCGGCGTGCTGTGCTTCATCATCACCGAGACCCGGGAGACCTTCAAGATCTATCCCGGCGAGGTGATGTACATTCCCGAGAACTGCGAATACCAGATGATGAACTATGAGGCCGAGGCGGCCACGGCGGTGTTTGCCATTTCGGAGCTGTAATTTCCTGACTATTGGTGTTATACTATCCCATATACGATTGAATGGAGGACAATATCATGCGTACGATGAAACTGGGCAAGAGCGATCTGCAGGTGCCGGTGGTGGCCGTTGGACTGATGCACATCAACAAGATTGAGGGCAAAGAGGCCGAGGAATACGTGCAGACTTGTCTGGACATCGGCTGCAACTTCTTCGAGACCGCCGACATCTACGGCGACGGCGTGTTCGGCTACAACGAGGAAGTGTTCGCCAAGGCGGCGCATATGTCGCCCGCCGTGCGCGAGAAGATGTTCATTCAGACCAAGTGCGGCTTCACGCCCATCCGTCCCGGCGAGGGCAAGCCGGAGTACATCAATACCTCCAAGGACTACATCCTCAAGAGTGTGGACGAGAGCCTGCGGCGGCTGCAAACCGAGTATATCGACGTGTATCTGCTGCACGCGCCGGACGCCCTGCTGAATCCCGAAGAGGTGGCCGAGGCCTTTGACAAGGTGTACAGCGCGGGCAAGGTGCGCTACTTCGGCGTGGCCAACTACAACACCACCCGGTTGCAGCTGCTCCAGAAGTACGTAAAGCAGCCCATCGTCACCAACCAGCTGATGATGAGCATCGTCAACTCCGGCCTGCTGTCCCGCGGTATGTATGTGAACATGGACGACGACCGGGCCATCGACCGCGACGGCGGCGTGCTGGACTACTGCTGGATGAACGATGTGACCGTGCAGTGCTGGTCCACCATGCAGTACGGCTACATGGGCGGCTGCTTCCTGAACAATCCGCAGTTCCCCGAGCTGAACCAGAAGATCAACGAGGTTGCCGCCAAGTACGGCGTGCCCGCCTCCGCCATCGCCATCGCGTGGCTGCTGCGCATTCCCGCGAAGCTCCAGCCCGTGACCGGCACCAAGAACGTGAAGCACCTGATCGACAACGCCAAGGGCGCGGACGTCGACCTGACCCACGAGGAGTGGTATCAGATTTGGAAGGCCGCGGGCAACGCGATCCGCTGATCGAGGCTGAGTATTGACGCCGCTCAACAGGAGGTAAACAATATGAAGGAGATCAAGGTCGGCATCATTGGCACAGGCGGCATCGCCGCCAACTTCGCCAAGGCCTGCGCCATGACGGTGGGCATCACGGCGGTGGGCGTCTCCTCCCGCAGTGTGGAAAACGGACGCAAGTTCGCCGACGCCAACGGACTGGAGATCGTCTACGACGGCGCGCAGGCGCTGGTGGACGACCCGCAGATCGACCTCGTCTACGTGGCCATTCCCCATTCGGTGCACTACGAGCACTGCCTGATGGCGCTGCGCGCGGGCAAGCACGTGCTGTGTGAGAAGCCGATGTGCCTGAACCGCAGGGACGCCGAGCATCTGTTCGCGGAGGCGAAGGCGCGGGGCCTGCTGCTGATGGAGGGTATGTGGTCGCGCTTCCTGCCGAACAACATCCTCGCCAAGCAGTGGATCGACGACGGAGAAATCGGCGATGTGCGCTTCATCGACGGCAGCTTCTCCTTCCGCGTGGACCCGGAGCATCCCATTCCGCGGCTCGTGGAGTATGAACAGGCGGGCGGCGCGGTGTTCGATCTGGGCGTGTACACCGTGGAGATGGCGTCCTGGTTCGCCGGGGCGGACCCCATCGCGTGGACCGGCAGCTGCGTGCCGTGGACGGACGGCGTGGACGGCGCGTCGGTGTTCACGCTGCAATATCCCGGCAATCTGCTCGCCACAGTGCGGCAGGGCCTGTATTGCGACGCGCCCGCCGACATGACCATCTTCGGCACGAAGGGCAGGATCGAGCTGTCCCGCTTCTTCTCCGGGCGCGGGGCGCGGCTGATCGTGGACGAGAAGGTGGTGAAGGAATCGGACATCGACTGCGAGCTGCCCAAGGGCTTTACGTGGGAGGCCGCCGCCGTGCGGGATTACATACGCAACGGCGTGACCGAGAGCCCCGTGGTGTCGAAGGAGACGACCTGCAACACCGCCGAGATACTAGGCGACATGATGCACCGCTTCTTCCCGGACCACTACGGCCCCGCCAAGTAACCCCGAAGTATAAACGATCATTGAATTACAAGCCTGTCTCCGGGCGCCGCGAGGATGCCCGGAGATATTTACGCGCATTCGCAGACATGAAGGGAGGCCGCAATGACGGGCAATCGGGATATGACGACGGGCGGCGTGCTGCGGGCGATACTGCTGTTCGCCGTGCCGCTGTTTCTTGATAACATCCTCCAGCAGGTGTACAGTCTGGTGGACACCATGATCGTCGGATACAATCTGGGCGACGCGGCCATCGCGGCCATCGGCTGCACCACGCCGCTGTTCGACCTGCTGATCACCTTCGCGTCGGGGCTGAACAACGGCTTCGCGGTGCCCATCGCCAACGCTTACGGCGAGCGGGACATGGCGAAGATTCGTGCGTCCATACTGGCGGTGCTCTGGCTGGATGTCGCTATTGCGCTGCTGGCCACGGCGGCGGGGCTGCTGGGCGTTCGCGGGCTGCTGGGCCTGCTCAACGTGCCGGAGGCGCTGATGGGGCAGGCGACGCGATACATCGTCATCGTAATGGCGGGCTACGGCGTCACGATGCTGTTCAATATGTTCAGCGCCATCCTGCGGGCCGTCGGCGACAGCCGGACGCCGCTGCTGTTCGTCGGCATCGCCTTCGCCTGCAACATCGTCCTCGATCTCGCGCTGGTGGCGGGAGCGGGGATGGGCGTGGCCGGGGCGGCGCTGGGCACGGTGATCTCTCAGCTGATCTCCGTCGCGCTCTGCGCCCGGTACGTATGGACGCGGTATGCCGAGCTGATTCCCCGGCGGTCGGATGCCAAAGCGTCCCGCGAGCGCGTGGCACCGATGCTAAAGGCGGGTATGTCCATGGGCATCATGTACAGCGTGCTCTGCGTGGGCGGCATGGTGCTGCAATCCGCCGTCAACCTGCTTGGAGAGACGGTCATCGCCGCCCACACCGCCGCCCGCAAGCTGGTGATGCTGTTTATGCAGCCCATGATGAGCGTCTCCACCGCGAATACGATGTTCATCGGTCAGAACTGGGGCGCGGGGAAGGTGGCTCGCATTCGGGAGGGCGTTCGCAAGGTGGCGCTTGCCGAGCTGCTGTGGGCGGGCTTCGCCATCGCCTTCGTGTTCGCGTTTGGGCGCACGGCCGTTCGCCTGATGACCAACACCTCGGACCGGGAGATGCTGGCCAACGCGGCGATGAACCTGCGCATCAACTTCATATTCTATCTGCCGCTGGGGCTGCTGCTGTGCCTCAGAACCACGATGCAGGCCATGGGCAGCTACGCGCTGCCCGTGATCCTGAGCGGGGTAGAGCTTCTTATAAAGATCGCGGGCGCGTATCTGATCGTGCCGAGGTTTGACTATCGGGGCGCCAGCTTCGTCGAGCCCTCCTCATGGGTGATCTGCGGGGCGATCATCGTCGTCGCGTTTATGACAGGTACCCGGAAAAAGCTGTCTGGAGTGGCAATAGTAGGCAAAACAGGGGAATGACTTAATAATAATTAAGTAAAACTCGATATTAGAGAATAATGAGATAAATATTTTTTGATAAAAACTGAAAATTTATTTAGCGAAACGCTTGACAAACAAAAAGCTATGTGTTAATATGTACTTGCAATCAAGCAGAACCCCATTAAGACTTGAAAGGAAGGTATGAACAATGATGAAGCGTATCCTGGCGACCCTGATGGCAATGCTGCTGTGTCTCAGCCTGGTGGCTGGCGCGATGGCGGAGGAGCTGACCGTCGAATCCCTCGGCGTTGAGTTCCTGGTTCCCGACGGCGACATGATCCCCGACATCCCCGAAGAGTATGACGGTCACAAGACGATGTCCGTTCCCGCCTTTGCCGCGACCTTGACCCCCGAGGAGCTGCAGCAGGTCCACGACGGCAATTACACTGCGGTGTTCTGCACCTTCGACGCCCAGTCCGCCTGGGGTCGCGCGATGGTGAACGCCGTCACCAACACGCTGGCTGCCCTGAACATTGAACTGCTGGCCGCCACCGACGGCGCGCAGAAGGTTGAGACCTGCGTAAAGAACTTCGAGAGCGCGATCCAGCTGAACCCCGACGTCATCATCGTGGCTGGCATGGACCCCGCCGCCGAGTATCAGGGCTGGAAGAACGCCATCGACGAAGGCCGCAAACTGGTGTTCATCCAGAACGTGCCCTCTGACTTCGTGGTCAATCAGGACTACTACGGCTGCGTCTGCCCCGACAACTACTCTCAGGCCTACATCGGCCACAAGCAGATGCTCGAGGCCATCGGCGGCGAGGGCGAAGTGGTCTACATCAACATCGTATATGATAACTACGAGAACAAGCTGCGCCAGCAGGCTTTCGCCGATGCGTGCGCCGAGTATCCGAACGTGACCGTGCTGGACACCGTGGACGTCATGAGCATTGAGGAAGCCAACAACTTCGCCGAGTCCATGGCGCAGACCCATCCCGATCTGAAGGGCGTCGCCGGTCTGTGGGACGAGTTGGTCATGGCCGCCATCAACGCCATGAACGGTCTGGGCATGGATGTCAAGGGCGGCACCAACGGCATCAGCGAGCTGTCCTGCCTGTCCATGATTCAGGGCACCGGCTACGTCGGCTCCGGCACCGAGTGCGCGAAGGACATGGGCTGCGGCGCCGTGCTGATGGCTGCTGCCGCGCTGCTGGGCAAGGAGTGCCCCGAGATGATGCTCACCCCCACCGTGAAGTGCAACAAGGACAATCTGCCCGAGGCTTGGAAGCTGACCTACGGCGAGGACCTGCCCGCCAACCTGCAGAAGGCTTGGGACGCTGCCAACAACTGATGGCATAGCCAGATGGAAAGAGCGTTTAATCCTGAGCGTTTAAACGCTCTTTTTTTAGAAAGCGAAAGCTGCTATAATAGACAAGTGGATCGATTGGGGATGCGCCGAGGCGTCCCGCGAACAAGAATTTGCGGATAAGGAGATGGGGCACTCGTGGAGAATCAGGAATATGTTCTCAGTATGAATCACGTATCCAAGAGCTTCGGCGGCGTCCACGCGCTCAAGGATGTGACTTTGCAGCTGAAAAAGCAGCACATTCTCGCCTTGGTCGGCGAGAATGGCGCCGGCAAATCGACATTGATCAAGTGCCTGATGGGCATCAACAAGATGGATCAGGGCGAGATCATACTGGATGGCCAGAAGGTATCCATCCACCATCCCTCCGAAGCGATGCGGCTGGGCATCGCGGCGGTGTTTCAGGACCTTTCTCTGGTGAACACGCTGACGCTGACGGAAAATGTGTTTCTCTCCAAGGAGATCACCCACAACGGCGTCAAGGATATGAAGGCCATGATGAGCAAGGTGGCTGAGGTTCTCAAGGAGTTCGACGTCCCGCTGAACCCCGACGACTACGTCGCCAACCTGTCGGCGGCGCAGAAGCAGCTGACCGAGATCCTCAAGGCCATCGCCTTTGAGCCGAAGATTCTGATTTTGGACGAGCCGACCGCCTCGCTGACCGAGCGCGAGACGGACATACTGTTCAGGATCATTGCGAAGCTGAAGGCCAAGGGTACCAGCATCATCTACATTTCCCACCGCATGAACGAGATCACCGCCCTCGCGGACAGCGTGCTTGTGCTGCGCGATGGGCAGTATATCGGCGAACTGTTCGGGGAGGACATCAACTTCGACGCCATCGTCAAGGCCATGGTCGGACGCAAGGTGGATATGTCCAACCACCGGGAGAAGCACGATTTTACCGGCGTGCCCGACGCCCTGAAGGTGGAAAATCTGTGCAGCAACCTGTTTGACCACGTCTCCTTCAAGGTGCGCAAGGGCGAGATCGTCGGCGTCGCCGGACTGGCGGGCGCGGGCAGGACGGAGCTGGTGCAGTCCATCTTCGGCATCCTTCCCATCACGCAGGCGGACATCTATGTGGACGGGCAGAAGCTGGAGAAGGCCACCCCCAACAAGTGCCGCAGCATCGGCTTGGGCATGGTGCCCGAGCAGCGCCTGGTACAGGGTCTGGTCACCGTTCATTCCATCGAGGACAACATCACGCTGCCCATCATCGAGCGGTTTGTCAAGAACGGTTTTGTACAGAGAAAGCCCGCCGGCGAGCTGGCGGATCGCATGATAAAGGAATTCAACATCAAGACGGACAGCCGGTTGAAGCGGGTCGGCCTGCTGAGCGGCGGCAACGCTCAGAAGGTGGTGTTCGTCAAGTGGCTGGCTACGGAGCCGAAGGTATTGATCCTGGACGAGCCCACCGCTGGCATCGACGTCCAATCGAAGTATGAGATTCGCGAGACGGTCCAAAGGCTGGCCGACGAGACGGGGCTTGGCGTGCTGTTCATCTCATCGGAGCTGCCGGAACTTCTGGGAATCGCCGATCGCATCCTGGTGATGAACGATTTCAGGATCATCAAGGAAGTGGACAATACCGTCACCCAGGAAGAGATCATGGCCATGATCCTCGACGACAAGATGCGCGATGTGAAGCAGGAAAGGAGCGCCTGAAATGAATAATACCGCAGTCAGCAACCGCAAGGAAATTACGCTGAAAGACGTCATCGTCTACATTCTCTTTGTGTTCATCGTGCTGATGGCCACGATCCTCGACAGAAGATTCTTCACTGTCAACAACTTCATGGTCATCTGCAAGCAGACGGCCACCACGGCCATGATTGCCTTCGGCATGACCTTCGTCATCACCTGCGGCGAGATCGACCTGTCCATTGGCGGCGTGGTGTGCCTGGTGGGCATGATCTCCACGCTGGTGCTGGAGCATACCGGCAACGTGCTGCTCGCCTCACTGGTGGGCCTCGCCACCGGCCTGATCTTCGGCCTCATCAACGGCCTGCTGATCGCCAAACTGAAAATGGTCGCCTTCCTGGCCACGCTGGGCACGCAGAGCATTGCGCTGGGCATCGCCAAGACCATCACGGCCCAGAAGCCCGTCACCGTCTATGAACCCGCCTTCCTGGACATCTGGGGCAAGGCTGAAATCGGCGGCTTCCCGGTCATCATGATATGGTCTCTGGTTGCCTTCGTCATCTGCTTCATCCTCTACAAGTACACCTCCTTCGGCAATTATGTGAAGGCCTGCGGCGGCAACCGCACCGCTGCGATCTTCTCCGGCGTCAAGACGGATGGCATCATCATCCGGGTCATGGTGCTGAGCGGCCTGTGCGCCGCGCTGTGCGGCATGATGACGGTTTCCCGCATGAGTCAGGGCCGCCCCGACATCGGCACTGAGCTGGGCACCGACGCCATCACCGCGGTCGTGCTGGGCGGCACGCCCTTCACCGGCGGCTCCGGCTCCGTTGCTACTTCCTTCATCGGCGCATTCGTGCTGATCACGCTGACCAACGCGCTGGTCATCCTCGGCGTGCCGACGACGGCGCAGACCATCGTAAAGGGCGTCGTGGTCATCGCGGCGGTTGCCATCAGCACCTCCAACATCTCCCTCAAGAAAAAGAAGTAGTGCAAAGGAGGCCGTTTCCATGAGTGGAAAGGTTACCGACTATATCGACAAGTATTACAACGAGCTGCACTGCAACTGCGCTCAAACCGTGTTCTGTTCGGCTGTGGAGGCGTGGGAACTGGATGTTCCGGCGGATGCGCGGCGCTGGGCTGCAAGTCTGAGGATTGGGACGAGGATTTGGAACGCAAGACCACGCGGAAGAAAATCCAAACCTTTATCCGCCTGATTCGGGAACGGTACGGTTCAGAAAATTGCGCGAAGCTGCGGCCTCAGTTCTTCTCCAAGGAGGAGCGGTGTTTCCAGACCATCCGCCGCGTCGCGTCGATTCTGGATGAAGTGTACGAAATGGAGTGAAGCCCGGGCTTTGTGCCCGGAGAAGGGAGAGGGCAATGGAACTGAAAAGAATGAAGACAGCCATCGTCGGCTGCGGCATGATCAGCAATATCTACATCAAGAACCTGGTCAACTCCTTTACGATGATTGATCTCGTCGCCCTGTGCGACATGAAGCCAGAGATGGCGCAGCAGAAGGCGGACGCCTACGGCGTGAAGAAGATTATGACCCTCGACGAGGTGCTGGCCTCGGACGAGATCGAGCTGGTGATCAACCTCACAGCGCCCGCCGCGCACTACGACGTGATCAAGCAGGCGCTGGAGGCGGGCAAGCACGTCTACACTGAGAAGATGCTCTGCCCTGATCTGGCGCAGGGCAAGGAACTCATCGCGCTGGCGAACGAAAAGGGCCTGTATCTGGGCGTCGCGCCGGATACCTTCCTTGGCGCAGGCCTGCAGACCGCTCGTAAGATCATCGACTGTGGCCTGATCGGCGAGGTGACCTCCTGCTTCGCGGCGGTGAACCGCAATCAGCCCATCGCCTCGGAGAAGTTCGGCTTCATCCGCTTCGCGGGCGGCTCCTTCCCCTACGATGTGGGCGTGTACTACGTGACGGCGCTGCTCAGCCTGCTGGGCCCCGTCAAGCGCATCGCGGGCTTCGCTCGTCCCGCCAAGACTTATCAGTGTCGCAACTTCTGGGACGGCAATGCGGGCAAGAGCTGGGATTTGCAGGGCAACAACGTGGTCGCGGCCTCGCTGGAGTTTGAGAGCGGCGTCATGGGCAATATGCACTTCAACGGCGAGAGCATCAGCGACGAGACGCCGTTCCTGACCATCTACGGCACCGAGGGCATTTTGCAGCTGGGAAATCCCGGCAGCTTCGACGGCAAGGTGACGCTGATCCGCAAGGGCGAGGGTGCCTGCGAGGTGCCGTTCACCCACGGCTACAAGGGCTACCCGCTCTACGGCGACCCGACGCCCTTCGACTGGGGCGGTCACCGCGGCATCGGCGTGGTGGAGATGGCTTACAGCATCCGCGAGGGGCGCAAGAACCGCGCCAGCAAGGAGCTGGGCCTGCACACCATGGAGGTGCTCTGCGGCATCGACATCGCCAGCGAGGAGAACCGCGTCTACGAGATGACCACCACCTTCGAGCTGCCCCGCGCGCTGCCTTCCGGCTACATCGCCGAGGAGATGTCCGGAACGATGCGCTCTGATTCGGAGATGTCGCTGGCGCTGTAATATCGCTCAAAACAGGTTACCATCGCACACAAGGCTGTCAGCGGCAACGGTATGTCCAAGGCTGACGGCCTTTTCCATAAAGCGATAGGCATGGGATGAAAAATATGGTAGGATAGAATGCGGGAGGGATACTCTATGGCATACAACAAATACAGCGAATACCTCGCGGATCGGGCGCAGAAATCCATCTTGCAGATTTTCGACCTCGCCACGCGGGAGATCACCGTCGTCAAGCGCTTCAACCGCGTGATCGAGGCCCCCAACTGGACCAGGGACGGCAAGCATCTGATCGTCAACGGCGACGGCCAGATATTCCGCGTCTGCATCGAGACGGGCGCGGTGGAGAAGATCGAGACCGGCCCCGCCAACACCTGCAACAACGACCACGTGCTGAATCCCGACGGCACGGGCATCGCCGTCAGCAGCGGCAGGGACGACGACATGGGTTCGCGCATATACATCGTTGATTTCGCCAGCGGAGACGTCCGCTGCGCCGTGGACGACGATCTGAGCTACCTGCACGGCTGGTCGCCGGACGGCCGCACGCTGGCCTACTGCGCGGGCCGGAATATCGACGGTGCGCAGGAATGGGACATCTACACGCGCCCCGTGGCGGGCGGCGCGGAGACGCGGCTCACGGACGCGCCCGGCCTGAACGACGGCCCGGAGTTTTCCCCGGACGGCAGACAGATTTGGTTCAATTCCGTGCGCACTAGTGCGATGCAGGCTTACGTGATGAACGCGGACGGCAGCGATCAGCGGCAGATGACCTTCGACGCGGATTTCTACGCATGGTTCCCGCACATCTCCCCGGACATGGAGAAGGTGGTGTACGTCGCCTACCGCGCCGGAGACCTGCAGCCCGGCGAGCACCTGCCGGACAAGCACGTGGAGATCCGCATGATCCCCGCGACGGGCGGCGCACCCGAGACGCTGGTCAGGCTGTTCGGCGGACAGGGCACCATGAACGTGAACAGCTGGTCGCCGGACAGCACGAAATTCGCGTTCGTCAGCTATGAATATTGATCAACAGGGAGGCATACGGGCATGAACATGAAACAGCCGTTGGACATGAAGGGCTTTATCCAAATCGCGATCATCGTGGAGGACATCGAGAAGGCGCGGCATGAGTGGGCGGAGCTGCTCGGCGTGCCCGTGCCGGAGATCATCGAGCAGCCGAAGCCGGAGGGCCCCATTCCCGACCTGAAATACCGGGGCAAGGATGCGAGCTACGGCCTCAAGCTGGCGCTCTTCCATATGCCGCAGGGCTTTATCATTGAGCTTCACCAGCTGACGGACGACTGCGACAGCACCTTCAAGGAGTATGTGCAGAAGCACGGCTATGGCGTCCATCACCTCGGCTTCGAGGTGGGCGACCGGCGAGACGCCGTCGTGCGGGAACTGGAGGATCGGGGCTATGAGATGCGCACGGTGGCCTACTATCCCGGCAGCAGCTGGACCATCGTGGACAGCGAGGACACGCTGGGCGTCAATCTGAACATCAAGCCCGTGAGATAGTATTTTTCGATTGCGCGATTGAGGGACGCGGACAAGCCGCGGGAGGATTGCTATGGCGCTACACATGATCAGCGAGGCCAATCGCTGCCTCAACTGTAAAAATCCGCAGTGCATGGCGGCCTGTCCGGTCAGCACGTGCATCCCGGAGTTCCGGCTGCCGAAGTCGATTCTCGACCGCTACAAGCAGCGCCTGTTGGAGATGGGCATACAGATTCGCCCGAACACGACGCTGGGCGGAGCGCTGCACGTCTACGACCTCTTCCGCGACGGCTACAGTTCGGTGTTCATCGGCACGGGTACATGGCGGCCCAAGACGCTGGGCCTGCCAGGCGAAAGCTACGCGAACGTCCACTTCGGCATCTCCTATCTGGCGAACCCCTCCGCCTATACGCTGGGGGAGACCGTGGCCGTCATCGGCATGGGCAACGTGGCGATGGACGTCGCCCGCACCGCCTTCCGGCACGGCGCGCGGCGGGTGATGCTGTTTGCCCGCAGGAAGGTGGTCGCGGCCAGCGACGAGGAGGTCTCCTTCGCGAAGCTGGACGGCGCGGAGTTCTTCTTCGGCCGGATCATACAGCGCTTTACCCGGGAGGGGCCGGTGTTCCGCGTCGCCATTTATGACGAAAACGGCGAGTTGGTTGGCTTTGAGGAGGAGCCGGAGCTGATCCACGCGGATTCGACGATCGTCGCGGTCAGTCAGGGGCCGAAGGACAAGCTGCTGTTGACCACGGCGGGGCTGGCGGCCAACTCCCGCGGGCTTCTGCTGGTGGACAAGAACGGCATGACCACCCGCGAGGGCGTGTTCGCCGCGGGCGACGTGGTGCACGGCTCCATGACGGTGGTGCACGCCGTCGCCGACGCGAAGGTGGCGGCGGACGCCATGATCCGCTACATGGAGAAGGATTATCAGGCCTATCGCGCGGGCGAGGAATAACTTGTATTGGCCGACGAACGGAGGGTAAAGTATGAAAACAGGCGTACAGCTTTGGGGCGTGTTGAAGGACAGACGAGACGGCACGATGGAAGCCCTGAGGGCGTTGAAGCGGCTGGGCTTCAACGGCATCGAGCCCTGCATTGCGCTGGGATCGGTGCCCGGCTTGGAGCACGTGATCTGGCCGCGGACGTGGTTCAGCGCACACGCCGGGGAAATCGCGGAGATTGGCTTGGAGATACTCTCCTGTCATATCTTCGCCGACGACATTGTGAAGCAGGCTGACGAGATGGCACTCTTTGCGGCGAATACTGGAATCCGTCAGTTTGTGGTCAAGAGTCCGACGACGTTGACGGAGGAAAGTCTGCGCAAGGCCGCCGAGGATTACAGCTTTGCCGCGGACGCGCTGGCGGAACTCGGTGCGGCGCTGCTGCTGCACAACGAGGCAGAGGACATCGTCGCCAAGTTTGACGGCAAGACCGCCTATGAGTGCCTGCTCGATCTCTGTGAGGGCAAACTCGGCGCGCAGGTGGACGTGGGCTGGGTGTATGCCGGCGGCGAATCCCCCGAAGCGCTGCTTGAACGCAACGCGGCGCGGGTAAAATCCCTGCATTTCAAGGATTTTGTCGGAGCGCCCGGGACCTTTACCGAGACTGTTCCCGGCGCCGGGCGGGTGGATACGTCCGCCTGCGTGGCCTTCGCGAGGGCGCATCATTGCGCGGGAATTCTTGACATGGACGACTTCCCGGGAGATATGTGGAGCGACCTCGCTTCGGCGCTGAAAGCCATTTCATAAAGCACGACGAAAATGCTTGACAGACGAACAAATCCGAGTAAAATAAAATCATATTTTGTTTTGCTCGGATTTGTGTTTGGAGGAACGTTGCAATGTATATAAATCGGCACCTGGAGCGGCAAGTATTGGAAGCCTCAAAGCACTATCCCGTGGTGATGGTCTGCGGGCAGCGGCAGGTGGGCAAATCCACGATGCTGAATCATATCAAGGAAGCCAACCGGCGATATGTCACGTTGGACGACGGCAACGCCCGCAGGCTCGCGATCAACGATCCGGCGCTGTTTTTTGAAACCTACGGCGATTGCCTGCTGATCGACGAGTTTCAGCGCGCGCCGTCCATTCTGTTGGAGATGAAAAAGATCGTGGATCAAAGGGCGTTGGCTGGCGAGGACAACAGCGGAATGTTTTGGCTCACTGGCTCGCAGAAGTTCAAAATGATGAAGGATGTTTCGGAATCGCTGGCTGGGCGCATCGCCATCTTCGATATGGCGAGCCTGTCCGCCGCCGAATTGGAAGGCAGGCCCTCCGAATTGTTCAGGCCCGATCTTGAGGCGCTGCGGGCGCGGATGCGTTCGGCAAAGGGAAAAAATATTCATCAAATCTTTGAGACGATATACAGGGGCGGTATGCCGAAGCTCAGAACGAGCGACATTGAGCGCGACCGGTATTATATGGACTACGTGAATACCTACATCGAACGGGACGTCAAGGACCTGGCGCAGGTGGGGAAGCTGTCCGAGTTTTACAATTTTCTCGTATTCATGGCGGCGAGGACCAGCCAGATATTGAAATATGAGGAGATTGCCAACAACATCGGCATATCCGCGCCGACGGCAAAGGCGTGGGTGACGATTCTGGAGCGATCCGGCATCATCTATATCCTTCATCCGTATTCGACGAATATCACGAAGCGCCTGATCAAGGCGCCGAAGGTCTATTTCATGGATACGGGTCTGGCGGCCTATCTGTGCAGATGGCCGGACGCGGCGACGATTGAGAACGGGCCGATGGACGGGGCGTTTCTGGAAACTTATGTGGTTTCAGAAATCGTGAAGAGCTATTATAACGCGGGAAAACCCGTAGACCTGTTCTACTATCGCGACGTGGACGGCAGGGAAATAGACCTGCTGGTTGTAGAGGGCAACAAGCTCTACCCTGTCGAGATAAAAAAGGCGAAGGAACCGGCGCACGCGGACAGGCATTTTAAAGTGCTGGACAAGCTGAAAGGCCTGTTGGAGGTTCAGCCCGGGATCATACTCTGCATGAGCGACGAGCTGATTCCCTACAGCAGGAGCGCGTGGTACTGCCCAATCGAGGCGCTGTAAACGCATTCCATTATATGCAAACAAACGGAGGACGCGCGAGGCTTCGGGTGTCCTCTGTCATTCTATTTGTGTCGCATGGAGCGGATTTCTCAATCGTATGTCCTGCTGCTTATGTACCATTCTTGTACCATTTTGGCGTGGACTTATATGGAATTTCAATGAGCTTTATCAGATAAGGAAAGCTGAAAACCGTTGAAGCGTCGGCCTTTATGGGCCTTCATGGAGTTATGGGGACTTATGAAATCAGGGCGGCGCGCTACGACGCCTAACTTCATATTTCCTCACATCTCCTTGTTTTCAGGGGTTTTCGGGCTTGCACCCGTCCGTTTTACACAATTCCTACACAATTTCAAGCTCCGTTCGCTGCCTGCCGCTGGTTCAACCACAATTCGCCTCGAACT